>JAFGGE010000206.1 GCA_016930745.1 Sedimentisphaerales bacterium | reverse complement strand
CTTAGTAGTTGACTGTAACTGCTTAAATTTAAATCACTTATGGAAATGAAAGAAAAGGACGGAGAGGGCGGGATTCGAACCCGCGGTCCCGGATACCGGAACACTGGTTTTCGAAACCAGCTCGATCAGCCACTCCGACACCTCTCCAGGTTGTTTGGGCCGGCCTTTTCCGACCGCTTCCATGCATGGTACTGTACCCATCGGCCGATCATTCTGCAAGCTTTTGCGGTAATTTCACGGCATTTGTTCACAGAAAAACGGCATCCCTGCACGATTGGATCGAAAAAGGGATGCCGTTTCGAAATTGCACTGCGTATATCTCGTCCTACCTTACACTGGGACTGTTCGGATCGGATATATCCGTATCGGATGGCGTTGCTCCTGTTTCCGGCTTTGGCTCTTCCTTCTTCTCATCCTCCAGCAGGTCGCTGAGCTTTTTGGTCAGATTGTCGGCCTTGTATGAAGATATTTCATAAAGCCAGTTTTTGTGCATCTGGGCGAATTTCTGGGCTTTCTCCTCGGCCAGCAGGCGGGCTTCTTTCTTCTTGAGTTCCTCTTCGGATTCGGTCTGCCCACGGGTCATCGTTACCGGCGTCTTGTCGGTAAACTCCGCCGCCGCCTGGATCCAGTACTTCTCCTCATTCTTGGCTATCTTGAGGGTATACACCGTCGAATCTTTCAATTCACAGACATAGGTCGTGGTAAACTCCAGTTTTTTCATGTCCTCCGTGAAAGACTTGACATCATCAAATCGCAAACTGCTCAGGGCCTCAAAAACGGTTTTATAATCGCTGCCTTTGAACTTCTTGCCCTCCGGCATAGTAGCCAGGATAATCTTGTCCTGGTCTTCCTTATCGCGCTGGAGCGTATAGGCTCCGTCAGGCGAGGTCACAGTAACCCGCTGAATATCGGTACGTTCGGCCTTGATCAACTCCTGCTCGACATAATCCATCGTGTTGATGTAGGGGAAGGTATCGTCTTTGAGCCGATAAACCTTGTCCTCATCCAGCTTGCGGGCGTAGGTATTGCCGCCCCCGGGCGCATCATAGTCACGCTCGGAAAGATAAAATCCCGTAATAGGATTGGCGTCCTTATCGAAAAGGGTCACGACATAACGAGCCTTTCCTTCGCTGACGCCAAGCGCTTCATGATTTTCCTTGTTGTCGGTAATCAACTCGGCGGGTTTGATATCCAGACACGAGGCGATCAGATTATTCACCTCGCCTGTTTTGGCCGGGTAATCGCCGCGATTGCCCAGAACAAAGCCTTTGCCCTGTCGAATCAGGCGAATCGGCTCTTCCTTGGTGACGATACGGATCGAAGCAATGTTGTCGATCTCTACTCCGCCGATCAGGTACCCCGGCACCTCATCGCCCACCGCGGGGCGGTTGGCGATATACGACTGGGCGACCGCCCAGAAAATCATAACACACGCTATTGTAGCAAGAATTCCCAATTTCTTATTGCTCATCTTACAGACTCCCGAGGAACCATCCTGCTGTTTCTACGCATCACTGGCATGGCTGATGTAATGTCGTTTCATTACGCTGCGTCGAATGCCCAAAACCACGGCAATCAACAGGATGATCACCGGACCGGGAATCGTACAGAAATTCCGCAGCGTGACGCCGAGCGCCTCGATTTTTTCGCGGCGCTTCATTTTAATGTTTCGCAAGTCCTGGTTGGCTTCAAAAATCTTATCTTCCAATTCCCGTTTCTGCTGGAGAATCGTGGCCCCGATTACGCTGGCGTCGGCGTCCTTGACATCGGCCAGCTTCTGATTGAGCTCGTTCTGCCAGGCGTCGATCTGGGCCTGGAGTTTTTCTTCCTCATCCCGGGTCTCGGACTCCGCGGCCTGCTCGATGGCATCCACCACGGCGAACGGACGCTTGAAGTTGCCGCGGGATCGGATATTGATCAGCTCGGCCGAGCCGGACAGATCGTCGATGCTGTTCATGACCAGGGCGGCGTTGTCGCCGACGACGGCCATGCCGAAAATCGTTCTCTGATAAGCGGCCATGTCGCTGATGAAGTCCACATCGGCGAAAACGATAATCGCACAATCCAGTTCGGCTTGTGCAAGTCCTGAAATGTGCCTGGTCTTCTTTTCCTCTTTCTTTGTTTCCGCATCGGCCGGCGTCTCCGAGTCTTGGTCGCTCGCCTGGGCCGAGTCGTCTTCCACGTCGATCCCCTGGGGGAAGGCGCTGGGCAGTTTCCCTGTGATCAACATCCCCATCGCGACCGGTTCGGTGCCGTCGGTCAGTTTTTTCATCAGCGTCGCCGGATCGGGAAACCGCAGCTCGAACGGACTGGAAACCGTCCAGCTATTGCCCCGACCGGTTGTGGTTACCAGTTCAATGTACTGAAGATCGGAACCGGCGGAAGAGCCTTTCTTTTCCTCGCCCTCGTTCGATTCGGAGGGTGCTGTGGAAAGCGGAATCTGCCGTAAAACACCGGGAAACAGCATGGTGACCGTATTCAGATCCGCCGTGATCGATTTATCCTGGTTAAAACATTGCTCCACGTTCAGATTCAGAAAACCAATCATCGGCTGCGGCCGCTGCGTGGGCGACATCGCTGTCGTGATCGTCAAGGTCCGATCCCCGGCAAAGGTGTTATCCGGCAGGGTCAGGCCCCAGGCATTGAACAGTGTTTCAAGGCTCGAGCTGGATTCGTGCTGCATCTGCATCTGCATCTGCTGCATAGGAGGCCTGTCCATCATGCAGTACGGATCGACGAAAAAGATGGCTCGTCCGCCCTTAAGCACATACTGGTCAATGGCAAACTGGGTCTTTTCCGACAACTCCTTGGGGTGGATCACCAACAGAATATCGATGTCCTTGATCTCATCGACATCCGTCTCCACCGTCTGCACATCAAACTTCTGCTGGAGGTGTTCGATGATCCCCCACTTCTGTTCGCCCTGCTGGTTCTGCATCTGGCGCATCCGCATCATCCAGTCGGACTCGCCCATCACCGGCAGCGAAGACAGCACGCCCAGCCGTTTTTTCTCGCGCGTGGTCGCCGTCTCGATCAGATAGCTGATATCGTATTCCACAAATTGCTGACGGTCCGGAGAGAAAAACTCGATCGTCTTGGTCGCTCCGAACTGCGTCTGGACGACCAGCCCGAAAAAGAAACCTTCTTCTTCATTGATATTAAATCGCTTCAGGCCGTACCGCAGGGCTTCCTGCTCCTGATCCGTATACGGCCGCGGATCGATGATTTCCAGCTTGACCTTATTCGAAGCGGCGGCGTATTCTTCCAGCAGGGCCCTGACATAAAAGTAATAATTGTTGAAAAATCGGATCTGATCGCCGGCGTTCATCGCCGCGGTCTTGGTGTAGTACAGCTTAATTGTAATCGACTGATTCAGCCGCTGCAGTATGGTCTTCGTGCCGTCGGCCAACGTATAGAGCTTCTGTTCTGTAATGTCGATCTTGGCCCTGGGGATCAGATTCTGACTGACGCTGATCGCCGCAAACGTGATGATCGCGACCAGGACGACGGCAATAACGGCTCGGATTGTCCGGTTCATCAGCTTGCCTTCCTTTCATCCAGAATAATGGTGCAGGCCCATATCCAGCCTGCGATCAGAATAAGGAAATAAAACAGATCTTTGATTTCAATGACTCCCCGCAGCAGGGATTCATAATGATTCTGAAAACTGAAGCTCTCGATCGTAGCGGCAAAACCGGCCGGAAGAATCGTGGAAAGATAATTCACGACCGTGGGCATTCCGATAAAGTAAAGAATCGCACAGGCTACCGCCGTTAAAACCCCGCTGATCACCTGATGTTTGGAGACCGCCGAAAAGAACAAGCCGATCGCCAGAAAGCCTCCGGCCAGAAGAAAACTGGCCATATATCCGGTCGCGATAACGCCCCCGTCCGGATTGCCAAGATACGCCACCGTCACCGGCAGGGGAAACGTCAACAAAAGGGCGATGCCCATAAAACACCAGGCCGCAAAAAATTTGCCCAGCACCGCCTGCCGAACCGTAACCGGCAGGGTAAACAATAGCTCCACCGACCCGGTCCGCCGTTCCTCCGCCCAGAGCCGCATAGCGGTTGCCGCGCTCATAATGGCCAGCAGCAGCGGAAGCACGCCGAAGAACAATCGCAGGTCGGCTTGTCGCATCTCAAAGAACCGCTCCCGGAAGGTCAGAAAACCGGCAAAAAAAAGAAAAATCACCAGAAACACATACGCCAGCGGCGTGGCGAAGTACCCTTTTAATTCGCGTTTGAATACAGCCCAAAAGCCGTTCATTTCGCTAACTCCTCTTTGCATTCAAGATTCAAACAACAGCCGGATTACGCACTTTTCCTGGTCCGTGTAATTTTACGGAACACCTCGTCCAGAGAGCAATGATGCTCTTCCTTGAGCCGAGACGGGGTGGAATCGACGAGGATTTTGCCCCGTGCGATAATAATGCACCGGCTGCAGACCATTTCCACTTCTTCCAGGATATGCGTCGATACGATAATGCATTTTTCCTGGGCCATTTTTTTGATGAGTTGCCGCACGTCATGCTTCTGATTCGGATCAAGGCCGTCGGTCGGCTCGTCCAGGATCAGCACGTCCGGATCATGGATCAGCGTCGAAGCCAGGCACACGCGGCGGCGATATCCCTTGGACAGCGTTTCGATGGTCTGATGATAGACCGATTCGATCGAGCAGGTCGGAACGACCCGGTCCAGGGCCTTTCGGCGGGCGGCCCCTTTGATCTGGCGGGCATCGCAGACGAAATTCAGAAAACCCGCCACGGTCATTTCATTATACGCCGGCGCGTTTTCGGCCAGATAGCCGATGCTCTTTCGCACAGCGACCGGATCGGTGATGATATCATGGCCGCACACGGTCGCCGTTCCGCTGTCGGGCGGCAGGAAGCAGGCCAGCATCTTCATGGCGGTGCTTTTGCCTGCGCCATTGGGTCCCAGAAAACCCAGCACCTCGCCTTTGCCCACCTCAAACGAGATGTCGTCTACGGCGACCACCGGTCCAAACGTGCGTCTCAGATGTTTGACACGAATCATATGGTTCTCCCTAGTATCATTCCCTCGCTGAACGCGTCCGAATCGCCCTCCTGAGCCATCCTCCCCCCTGTCGTCAGCCTTTTCCTTTGTCAGCCTGACCAAATTTGAACCCCTCTTTTACTGTTTTTTTACCGCCTGTCAAGACTCTGGTTCGGTCAAAAAAGAAAGAAATCCGAGAAGTCGAATGGGAAAAACATCTATCCAAAAATAGTAGAAAACTCATAAGATGTTTTCATATAAGCAGTCACTACTGTCCCGTTAACTTAAAAGCAAATTGTTGTAAGTCGAATAAATATAAAAGGTTGTGAGAAAAAATGAG
>JAFGGE010000205.1 GCA_016930745.1 Sedimentisphaerales bacterium | reverse complement strand
GAGAACAATGACGGGTATATCCATAAGATAGACGACTATTTCGAGTATACCGCCGACGGCACCGGGTATGCCAATCTGGATGAAGGCTTGAAATACGACAGCGCCCATCCTCTGCTTAAGGAAACCTATCGATGGGGCTTTGAAAAACGCTCCAACCGGGAAGACGACAACTGGAGCCATCTTTTCGATTTTGCCGTAGCGATGAATACGCCTTCGAGCAGCACGAATTACGAGCAGGCGGTTGAATCCGTGATCGATCCGGCTCATTTTGCACGGGTGCTGGCCATTCGCCATGCGGTAGGAGACTGGGACAGCTACGGGTATACCCGGGGAAAAAACAACTACTTTTATTATGCCCTGCCCCAGGGGCGGTGGTATCTGCTGCCGTGGGATATCGACTTTACTTTGGGTTCCGGAAACGGCCCCACTACAAACCTGTTTTCCGTCAATGCGGGTCAGTTTCCCGAAGTCTATCAGTTCCTGAATTATCCCAAGTATCGACGGATGTACTTGCAGGCCTTTGCCGAACTGGTCAGCGGCCCCTGGAAGACTTCCTATGGCACGGCCGATCCTGCGACGGACTTTGACCGTTTTCTGAATAATGCCGCCGATGCCCTGCGCGCCGACGGATCCAGCGACGATGGGCGAAGGGATGGGATCAAACAGTTTGTCCGAGATCGACGAAACTATATTCTGACTCAGATACCCTCCCTTGTCTTTGAGATCACGAGCAATGAAGGTAGAGATTTCTGCGTCTCGACAGAAACGGCAACGTTGCGAGGGATTGCCCCTCTTGAAGTGGCTGGCATCGCCGTCGATGGAGCGCCCCTGCCGACGGACTTTTCCGGTAACAACGCCTTTGAAGTGGTCGTTCCTCTGGTCCTTGGCGCCAACGAAATCACATTACAGGGCCTTGACGGGATGGGCAATCCCGTTGCCGGAGCCGAGGATTCGATTGCCGTCACGCGGCAGCCGCCTTGTTTTATAACATCGATTACACCCGGAATGGTCTGTAATTCCGGATCGGTTTCTTTGACCCTTCACGGGAGCGGCTTTGTGTCCGGTTCGAAGGCGACGGCAGCCCTGACCAATGCCTCCGAAGAGATCGGTTTCGATGCGTTATATGTGCAGAACAACCAGGCCTTTGACGCGATTCAGGCCGCGACGGTGCTGCTGGACGATCCCAGCGGCGGTGTCGGCGAGGCCACGCAGGCCGTCCATGAATGGATCAACCTCTGGAATACCGAGGGGATGGGCGAGTTTACGGCCAATCAGACTAACTTTGCCGCCCCGTATAATACCGACAGCACCAATTTTGCCGTCCGGTTTACCGGATATATTTATGCTCCCTCTCCGGGCCCGCGTTATTTCGGCGTCAACAGCGACGATGGTTTTGCGTTGTGGATCGACGGCCAGCTTGTAGGCGAATATGCCAGTCCCCGCGGCGCCTCGACCACCAGTGTGACCCAACCGGGGACGGCGGGGAATATGACCTTCACCTTCCCGGCGGCGGGGACCTATTTCGTGCAGCTTGATTATTATGAGAACGGCGGAGGCGAATCGGTGGAGTTCTTCCAGACCGATTCCAACGGCTCCAACCTCAGGCTGATCAACGTCGATGCGGAGCTGGTTGTTTACCGGGATGCGGTGACGCGGATCCATGCGACGAATGTAACGGTCGTGGATGAGAATACGATTACCTGCCAGGTTGATGTGACGGATATCGCCCCGGATTTCTGGAACATGGTCGTGACTCCGGAATGCGGCTCGCCGTGTACCCTGGAGGATGCCGTGCAGATTATCGACGCTCCTGTAGGGACGGTCGAGTGGTTTGTCGTTCCGGATCCATCGGTGAGTTTTACAGGACCGCAGGGAGGACCTTTCACGTCAAGCCGGACCTTTACGATTCGCAACACGGGAAGCGCTACTCTGTTCTGGGACGTGTCCAAATTGTCGCCAACCTCCTGGTTCGATCTTCCCGTCAATCCGACGGGGACGCTGGAGGCGGGACAGCAGGCCAACATAACGATAACACTCAATAGCGCCGCCGAAACTTTGTTGCCGGGGATACATACGGCGATGATTCAGTTTTCCGTTCCCTGTACGACCAGCGGACCGGATACCCGACAGCGCCAGGTTCGCTTGACGGTCTATAACCCGTCCGACCTGAATCGCGATATGGAGGTGGATTTAGAAGACTGGTCTGGCCTGGCCGAGACATGGAAACAGAATTGCGCCGAACCCGATTGGTGCGGCGGGGCCGATTTGAATCGCAGCGGAACTGTGGATATCCATGACCTTCTGGGGTTTGCCCAGGAATGGCTGTTATTTTTGGAAGAGCGGTAGCCAATCGATAGATTACTCTATTTTTCCCAGCAGCCTTAAAAGCCCATCCAGAATCGTAACCGGATGGGGAGGGCAGCCCGGAATGTAAAGATCGACAGGAATGATTTTGTCGGCCCCATTTTTTACCGGGGGCAAATCTTCGTATATACCTCCGGAAATCGCGCAGGCGCCGACGGCAATGACGAGTTTCGGATCGGCTACGGCTTCGTATGTTTTTTCCAGGGCCAGCCGCATATTCTCGGTAACCGGCCCGGTAATCAGCAATCCGTCGGCATGCCTGGGCGAAGCGACGAACTGGATGCCGAACCTTCCCAGATCAAACACAATCGTCGTCAATACATTGGTATCGGCCTCGCAGGCGTTGCATCCGCCGGCGGATACCTGCCGCAATTTTAAGGATCGACCGAATAAACTTTTTGTTTTTTTGTCCAGTGCTTCAATCCGAATGGTTTCCTGCTCCGACAAAATCAGATCCGTTCTGTTTCTTGCGGCAAGGCAGTAATCACGCGTAAATTGGATGGCGTTGGCCGGGCAGTTTTGCGCACATTGGGCGCAGAATAAACACCTTCCCAGATCAATCGATATCCCCTTTTTTTCTTTATGGATCGCCCCGGTGGGACAAACATCGATGCATTCGTTACACTCCGCAGGACATAGAGCGGCATGGAGTGTCGGTTTTCCGCAAAACCGCTCCGGGAGCGCAGGTTCGGCCCTGGGGAACCGAACCGTCCTGTGTTTCTGTTGCATTCTTGCCAGTAATGGTTTTATCATAGCGCCGTCTCAGAGGTCGTGACCACAATAGGACAGATTAAAACTTTTATTGCACAGCGGGAAATCGGAGATCTGCTGGTTCCGTAACGCCATCGCCAATCCCATCCAGTTATGAAAGGACGGGTCGGTAATTTTATAATGGAGCAAAGAGCCTTCTGAATCGGTGATCCCGACATGGCATATTTCGCCCCGCCAGCCTTCCACGAGGCTGACGCAGAAATGATTCGGCCTGGGTGTGTTGCTGTCCGTCCGGACCGGTCCCTGGGGACACATGGCGATCTGGTCCTGGAGAAAGGCGATCGACTTTTGTATTTCCAGCCAGCGCACATAAGCCCTTGCGAAAACATCTCCTGTAGGCCAACTGGAAACGGGGATTTGCGCAAAACTGTAAATTCCGGAAGGAAAAGTAAAGCGGCAATCCATTTCCATGCCGCAGGCCCTGGCCGCTATGCCGACCAGACCCAAATCCTGACAGGTCTGGGGAGAAATCGCGCCTGTGTCTTCGAAGCGGGCCAATACGGACGGCGTATTCCACAACAGTGCGGTGGCGACCTCCACATCTTTTTTTAATTGGGCGAGCCGTTGGGCAAGCCTTTCGGTAATGCCGGAATTGATATCAAAGCCGACTCCCCCCGGACAAACCAGTCCTCTGCCAAAACGGTTGCCGCAGAGAAGGGCCGTCAAGTTCAAAAAATCACCCCGGATTCTGCCGCAGAACGAGGCGGTCGGCAGATACCCGATATCTCCGGCAAGGGCCCCCAGATCGCCGGTATGGTTGGCCAGTCGTTCCAGTTCAAGGGCCATGCCGCGAAGCGACTGAGCCCGCAGAGGCGCTGTGACGCCCGACAGCGATTCCATGAGATGACAATACGCCAGGGTATGGCCGATGGTCGTATCGCCGGCGAGGGTTTGCATGATAGGCAGCGTTTTTTTGTTCGGCCCTGCGACCAGGGCGCGTTCTGCGCCGCGATGCTGGTACCCCAGCGCTATTTCCAGATGCAGCACAGTCTCCCCGTGGCACTGGAAACGAAAATGTCCGGGCTCAATGATCCCTGCATGCACCGGGCCGACGGCGACCTCATGTATTTCTTCACCGTTCACTCGGAAAAAATCCACGACGCAGGGGGCGATGGCTTCCTCTTTTTTTCGGTTCCATGCATCCTGACCGTCACGATAACAGGGGTGGAAACGGATGGGCTTTAACCACGGATGCCCCAGAGGTTGGATGGCCCATTGCTCGGCGATTTCCCGTTCAAACAAATGAGCCTGAGCACAGTCCGGAGTAAGGGAAGGAAAGCTCTCTGAGACCTCGCAGGACGATACGGAAAGGATTCCGGAAGGATCATCCGCAAGGATCCCGTAAAGAGAAAACCGATCCGGTCCCGCGGGAGCCGCAAAAAGAGAAGCGATCCGTTTTCCGGACGCCACAGCCTCCAGGATCGTGTCCCGGAAGGCGGGGATGGGGACGATCGGAATCTGTTTCACGTCAACCGATTGACCATTATAGAGGGAAATGAAATGGGATGTCTGCATGTCAGTTCCCCCCCATGGCCAGAGCCACTGCATGCAACAACCGGTCCAGGGCCGGCGGGATATAGAGTCCCAACATCAGAGTCAATATCCCCAGCGCCATAGGCGGAAGTACGGCAATCGCCGTATCCGGATTGCCGTGGATCGGCAGGTCGTCTTTTTTCCTGCCCTGAGCCATATGGAAAAATGCGATGGACATACCAATAAAAATCAATGCCAGGATGGATAAAAAGGCGACGGCGATCCCGACTTTTCCCTGCTCCAGCATGGATTTGACAATCGTGAACTCGCTGAGGAAAAGGCCGAACGGGGGCATGCCCACGATGGCGAAGAAACCAGCGACCCACAAAATGCCCGTAACCGGCATAACGGTCAGGATCCCGCTGACTCGTTCGGTTGTTTTTGTTTTATAAACCGCCAGAATATTCCCCGCTACCAGAAACAACATCGCCTTGGTAAGAGAATGGTTGACGGCATGCAGCATGGCGCCGAAGGTGGCCCCGGCCCCGACACCCACTCCCAGGGCCATGATTCCGACGTGTTCCACGCTCGAGTAGGCGAGCATTCGTTTGTAGTCGGGTTGTTTGAATAGGAAGATAGCCGCCCAGCCCAGGGACAGCATTCCAAACAGGACAAGCAGTTCCCTACAGAATGGTCCCAGCCCCGCCGCCAGGCAAACCTGGCTGCTTCGTAATATCCCCAGAAAAGCGCAATTTAGAAGAGCGCCGGACAGCAAGGCGGAGACGACGGACGGCGACTCGCTATGGGCGTCCGGCAGCCAGGTATGCAGCGGCGCCAGACCCATTTTCGTGCCGTAGCCGACCAGAAAAAACAAAAACGCCGCCTTGAGCCACGGGGCGTTCAATACAGACCCTTGCCGGATCAATGTGTTTACAAGCATGGATTTATCGGTTACATCGGGCGAAGAGGCAGCGATGACCAGAAAAAAATTGCCCAGCAGGGCCAGGGCGATTCCGACCGAACAGATCAGCAGATATTTCCAGGTGGCTTCCAGGGAACGATGATGACGATGGAAATAGATCAGCGGCGCGCTGGCCAGTGTCGTAGCCTCCATGGCCACCCACAGCAGACCCAAATGCTGGCTTACCGTCACAAGGGTCATGGTGGTCAGGAATGCCAGAAGACAGGCGCAAAAAATCGCCTCCGGCGCGTTGCTAAAAAACGTTCCTTCTTCCTCATCCTGTCTCTTGCTTGCGGACTGGCCGGCCAGGTACCCATACGCGTAAACCGAGCAGGCCAGGAAAAGAATGCTGGTTATCGTCAGAAATAAAAGGCCGGGTTTATCCAGCATGAGCCAGCCGTTCATGACCGGTTTTGCTTGCCGGTTCCATGCGGCGACCGTGAAACCCATGTGTCCGATGGACGCTGCAACAAGGATCACGCGGCGAACCAGGTCGTTTCGCACGAGCAACGACAGAATCGCCGCTGTCGCAGGGATCAGGAGCAACGCATAGAGCATGGTCTCAAGTCCTCAATCTCGACAACTGATCCGTATCGATATGGTCGAATTCGCGATGGATATGAAACATCGCGATGCCCATGACAAAGACGGCTACGAAGACATCCAGCAGGATGCCCAGTTCCACTAGAACGGGCTGCCGTTCGACGATCGCCGCTCCGAACGTATAGATCCCGTTTTCCATCACCAGATAACCAAGAACCTGTGTCAGGGCTTTTTTTCGGCTGATGATAAGAAACAGCCCCGACATGATCGTAAAAAAGGCGACCGGAACGATCAGCATAGACGGGGGCTCCTTGGGCAACGGCAATCGTGAACTTAGCCACATACATAGGACAAAAACCGCGGTCCCCAGAGCAATGGAAGTCCCGTAACCGATAAAAGGCTCGATTTCCCGCTGGGCTTTTACTTCTTTCAACGTTCTTCGCAGCAGCCACGGAAAGACCATTCCTTTAAAGCCGACAACGACAGCGGAGAAAAAGTAAAGATGCCATTCTACATGCCCTCCACTGGACACCAGCGGAAGCAGTCCCAATACGGCCCCTTGCAGGGCGACAATCCGGATGCATGTCCCCAGTCGGCTTACTCCGAGTAAAGCAAGATTGGTCAGCACAAGAAAAATCATAATGGTGTCTGCAATATTGTTCATAGCGTCACCGTGCGGTCAAAACCAGAGCCAAAACGGATAGCGTCGTTGCCCCGATGAGAAGGGCAGGCACATGCAGAAGCCGAATTCTTGCCATAGAGGACTCGATGATTCCCACAAGAACCGCAAGAAGAGCCATGCACAATACCGCGATCAAGACATCCAGCGCCGGATGGCCGCTGTGAACCGGTACGACAATCCCGATCAAAAGCGTTCCCAGAAGCCATAGTTTAAGGGCCGCCGCGTACAGAATCAGAGCCAGATCGGGTCCGCTGTGGTCCAGGATCATAACCTCGTGAATCATGGTCAATTCCAGGTGGGTGTTGGGATCGTCGATCGGCATCCTGGAATTCTCCGTTAAGAAAACGATCAGAAGGGCAGAACCAACCAAGATAAAGGCCGGTCCCGCTTGCCCCCAGTCGCTGAAGCGGAGGGAGGAAAACATCTGCGACAGAGAGACAGAGCCTGTATATTTGGTGATCGCCGCCAGGCCGATCAACAAAGCCGGCTCGCAAAGCGTGGAAAAGGTTGCCTCCCTGGCGGCTCCCATCCCTTCAAAGCTGGAGCCCGTATCCAGGGCCATAACAATCGTAAAAAAGCGGGCCAGCCCGAAAAGATAAGCGAACAAAATCAAATCCCCCTCGAAGCGGATCGCTGCAGGCAAACCGCCGAATGGAAGGATTGTTAAAGCGAGCAGAGCTACGGAGATTCCAATCATCGGACCCAGACGGAAGATCCAGGTTGTGGACCGGCTGTAAACGGCCCCTTTACGCAGCAGTTTCCAAAGATCATAATAGAGCTGCAATACAGGTTGTCCTGTTCGGCCGGCGAACAAGGCCTTTGTTCGGTTAATGACGCCCGGCAGCAGCGGCGCTGCCGCAAGAGCGATCAAAGGATGAAGCAGTTTCAGGGCAGTCATGGCGTCACATCAGCTTCCATATCAAAAGCGTCCAAAGAACCAGAACGATATATAAAATGTAGATCTGAAGCCGGCCGTGCTGGAGCCATTGCAGTTTGGAAAGCAGCAAGCCGACCCATTGAAACACAGGCGCGTACAGATATCGTTCGCTTATATCCGATGATTCTGTATGAAAAGAAGAGTCGGCGGGAAAGAGGCCTTCCGGAAGCGAAATCGTTTTACGGGTTCGAAGGAAAATCCGGAACAGGTCCGTCAGCGGCTGGGCAAAGGACGTCGCCGTATACTGCATCCTTGCATCCGGCTGCGCATACCCGCAATCCCAGGTGACGGCCTGCCGAACGGATCGTTTGCCCAGCAGCAGTTTTCGCAGTACGGTAAAGGCGCCGGTCAGAGCCAATAACAGAAGCGATGCAAAGACAAAATGCTGTAAAATGGCCGATGCCGACTCCAATTCTTTCTGGATCGGGGAGACGTCAAACGGGATTATTTCCGGGAGAACATGTTGAAACACCAGGACAACGGCGGGAGAAAAAATTCCCAGCAACAGACACAGCGCCGCCAGAACCGCCATAGAAAAACGCATTGTCCAGTCCGCTTCGTGGGCATGCTGCGCCAAAGGGCTCCGAGGCAATCCAAGAAAGACGATGCCGAATGCCTTGGCAAAACAGGCCAGGGCCAGCCCGCCGATCAGCGAAAGGCTTCCGGCGACCATCAGGGCGACAACAGCGGATGCCAGCCCGCCGCCGGGGGCGTTCTTGAAGACGCCCAGATAAATCAGAAATTCGCTGACAAAACCATTCAAAGGAGGCAGGCCTGAAATGGCGATGGCCCCAACCAGAAAGAAAAACGCCGTCCAGGGCATGCGCTTCAGAAGTCCGCCCAGCCGATCGAGTTGCCCTGTCCCGCTGCCGTGCAGAACGGCGCCGGCCCCCAGGAACAGGAGTCCTTTGAAAACGGCGTGATTGAGGACGTGAAACAATCCGCCTGTAAATCCGAGCACGGCCAGGAGCGGCGAATTCCTGTGGATGCCTAACAGGCCGACGCCCAGCCCGATGGTGATAATACCGATATTTTCGACGCTGTGATAGGCCAGGAGTCGTTTCAAATCATGCTGCGCCAATGCAAAAAGCACGCCAAGAATGCCGGAAGATACGCCGATCAAAATCAACAGCCAGCACCACCATGCCGGAGGCGTTCCCAAAAGGGTGATTGTCCTGACGATGCCGTAGATTCCGGTTTTGATCATTACGCCGCTCATGACCGCTGAGACATGGCTGGGCGCTGCGGGATGGGCGTATGGCAGCCACACATGCAGCGGCATGAATCCGGCTTTTGTGCCGAATCCGATGATCGCCAGCAGAAATAAGAGATTGGCCACCGACGACGACGTCCCGGATAGTTTGGTAAAATCCAGGGAACCCGCTTGATGGCCCATTACAATAAAAAACACGAGAAGAAACGCCGTCCCGATATGCATCGCGATCAGATAGATCAATCCGGCCTGTCGTACCATCGGACGTTCGTATTCAAAGGTGACAAGAACGAACGAAGAAAGCGACATGATTTCCCAGGCAACCAGAAACAACAAACCGTTTCTGGCTACCACCACCAGGGCCATCCCGATTAAGAGCAGATTGTAAAAAAACCAGGGAATTCCGAGATTCTTTTCCCGATAGGCCAACAGATAAGTGGCGCCATAGACGGCTGCCACGGCGGACAATCCAAAGATGGGGATTAAAAAGACCGCCGACAGGGCGTCAATCTGTACATAAAAAGAACCAAACGGCACGGTCCAATCGGTTTGCCACGATTCGGAAACGCCGCGGATCAGCACCTGAAAGGACGGGATAACGGCAAGAAGGCTTCCGGCCACTGCGCTTGCGCTGCCGAACAAGGAAGCCGGGACAGGTCTTCTGCCGACGCAGAGGGAAACGAAACCTCCCGCCAAAAGGATCAGCATGCCCAACATAAAAAAGGACATTTTATTCTGTTCCTCCGGTTTCAGGCGGGGATTGGCGTTGTTTCAGGCCGGATTCGACCCGAACGATTTCCGAAAGAATCACTTCCCGCGTTCCCTGCGTTGCAAGAACCTTCCTGAAAGCCTCATCCTGTAATATATACGACAATCGAGAAAGCAAATGGAGGTGTGTTTTGACGGTCGGGCTTACAAGGGTGAACAGGCAATTGACAGGCCGGCCGTCAAGAGCATTAAAATCAATCGGCTTTTCCAGGAAACAAAGGGATACCACCGGCTCGGTGATATGCAGCACGATCGGATTTCGAACGTGGGGTATGGCGATCCCGCCGCCGATCGCGGTGGAAGCCATAGCCTCCCTTGCCAAAAGAACCTGTAAAAGAAAGTCTTTATCCACTTCAGGGGGCAGTTTCATCAGTTCCACGACACTTTTTATGGAGGACTGCTTGTTGTCGCCTTCGACACGGTAAAAGATTCCCCCCGCCAGCAATGCATCGGATAACTCGTGCATGGAAATCTGCGCGTTTTCCGGCTCATGGAACAGATCGGCCGAGACGCCGATCTGGCGGGAAGTGGCCCATTCCAGCAGTTCGGCTCGGTTGAAACGATACTGGTTTCCCACGCAATAGGCGGGCAAATCGCCTTTTTTCAACCATCGGTAAATGGTCTTTTCGTTTACTTTCAACAATTGGGCCACATCTTTTACGGTAAGTTGCATATCTCTCACTGCCTGGACATTACTGCCAATATTGTGGACATTATTGGACAGCCTAAACAAGGAGCTATTGATCGTCAATAGAATAGTGGTTTATTCTTAATAAATCACTACTGTCCCGTTAACTTAAAAGCAAATTGTTGTAAGTCGAATAAATATAAAAGGTTGTGAGAAAAAATGAG
>JAFGGE010000204.1 GCA_016930745.1 Sedimentisphaerales bacterium | reverse complement strand
TGTCTTTCAAGAACTGGCCATGGAAGAAATGGAGCACCAGGCCAAACTGGAGCTGGAGCTGATGAAACTCGGCCGGGTGGTTCGGGATAAGGGCTCGGGGCAAGGGCCGCATGTAACCCGGATGCAATCTCTGGATGATATCCCCGCCGATCTGACTCGGGAAGAGATTCTGCTTCTGGCGTTAAAGAAGGAGGCCGCCGCGTTCCGATTGTACGTGGAGATGCTGGCCCTGGCAAAAGACGACCATGTATATGAGCTTCTTTTTGCGCTGTCGGAAGAGGAAATGCGGCATAAACTGCGATTTGAGCGGATGTACGACGCCCTCAAGGCCCGCGAAAGCTGACAATCCAAAACGGCCAATACCTCCAAATCGCGCGACAAATCCATTGCAAACCCATTTCAGAATGGTAGGATACGAGCGCTGCGCATAGGCCAGAACAACAATTAGGATTAACCGGAAGAAATACAGGTTCGTATGAATGTTTGGTTTGCCTTCGGATTGACGCTGTTCGCCGGGATGGCCACAGGCATCGGCAGCATGATCGCTTTTTTCGCCAAACGAACAAATTACCGCTTTCTCTCCGTGGCGACCGGATTCTCGGCCGGAGTTATGTTGTATGTCTCTTTCGTGGAAATCTTCTTCAAAGGCATCGACGAACTGGTCGTCGCCTATGGGGATACCTGGGGGCACTGGGTCAACGCCGCTTCTTTCTTCGGCGGAATCCTGTTCATAGGCCTGATCGACACCCTGATCCCATCGGCGGAAAATCCGCACGAAATCCACACAAGGCAGGAAACCGAACCGCTGCACAATACCTCAGCGCCCTATCCCAATTTCGATAGGGTTCCCGATAAGCCCGGGGCGCACGACCATCGCGTTCCCCACAAAAAACTGCTTCGCATGGGATTGTTTACCGCGCTGGCGATCGCGATCCACAATTTTCCCGAAGGTCTGGCGACATTTTTGGCGGCGCTGGAGGATCCGAGTGTCGGACTGGCGATCGCCGTGGCGATCGCCTTGCACAATATACCCGAAGGCATCAGCGTGTCGGTGCCTATTTTTTACGCGATCGGCAGCCGCAGGAAAGCGTTTGTCTACTCCTTTCTCAGCGGACTGGCCGAACCGGTCGGCGCCGGGATCGCCTACCTGATTCTGCGGTTCTTCGTCGGCGGCAAGGAGGGAGTGGTTCCGCCTCAGCTCATGGGCATCCTTTTCGGCGGGGTGGCCGGCATCATGGTCTACATCAGCCTGGACGAACTGCTGCCGACCAGCCGGGCTTACGGAAAAGGTCACGACAGTCTGCTGGGCCTGGTGGCGGGCATGGCCGCCATGGCCCTGAGCCTGCTGCTGATGAAGTAAAGATCCGATTGGAAAACACGATTCCCAGCATGGGTTCGGAAACAAAATCGAACCTATCTCGGCCAAGGATGATGTTTCAATTCCCAATCCTTCCCTCGATAGCGGTTATTCTCTGAGACTGGATCGGTTTGGGATCGAAGGCTTGCAGAAAAACGCTCATACTGCTATAATATGATTTGGTTTAGCATAAGAGAAGTCCGGCAAGGAAGGATTATTTCGGAGAATCCAAAAGGAGCGTTCAGAGTGGTTTGTCGAAAACCGATTCCTGTTCTGGATGCCATTGCGCTGGCCGCTTTGGTGATTCTCTCGCTGTTGATTTTATATCCCATGACCGGACAGGCCCGACAGCACAGCAAGGCCACTGTATGCATGGTCAATTCTCGCCAGATGACCCGCGCCTGGCTGGCCTATGCCGGAGATAACGACGATGAACTGATCGGCTCCGGAACAAGTGATACAACAGGATACCAAACCCAACATTATCCAGTCCAGGCGCCAATAACTACTAGACTCATGTGGAACTTTGTCGGCACACCACACGATGAAAATGGAACCATGAGAAATGATGTACTGGAAGATGAAATTCGTGGTTTCCAAGTGGGCGGTCTTTGGAGCTATATTGAAAATCCGAAAGTCTACCACTGTCCGGAAGATCGTCGTATTCTGAATCCACCCATAGATTCATCTAACACTTGGGGGAAAAAAGGAGGGTATCGCACCTATTCTCTGGGAGCGGTTCTCAACGGTTATACTGCTCTTGGTCAGACAAACTGGTTAACAGAGGAATATCGAGTAACAGTGCACAAAACCAACGAGATTATCAATCCATCCCGAAAGCTAGTATTTCTTGAAGAGACTGATATCTATGGTTATAATCTTAACGGTTGGAATACATGGTTAAATTGGGAAAACACGTGGGGTGATCCTATAGCCATACTCCATGAAGGAAAAAGTGTATTCAGCTTTTCTGATGGACATGCCGAATTACACATATGGCTGGAAAAAAGTACACTGGATTTCGGTTATAACCAGATAAAATGTTACAGAATACCACCCAATGAGCCTCGTGACTTTGAATGGTTCATCAAATCCTACATCCCTACCAAGATTCCTCCTGAACTGCAGAACTGATTCTTACAGGACAGATGTTACGAGTAGTCGCTTGATTCACCATGAGTCGGGATCGTCCTTGTCCCTGACCACCTCCACGGTACAGGGTGGGATCGCCTCCAGAAACAGCCGGCCGTAATTGCGTTTGACGATCCGGCTGTCCAGCACGACGATGATGCCGGTATCGGTCTTATTGCGGATCAGCCGGCCGAAACCCTGCTTGAACTTGATGATCGCGGTGGGCAACTGGTACGTCCAGAACGGATTTTCCCCCCTTGCCTGCAGGGCCTCGATTCGTCCCTGGATCAGCGGATGGTTCGGCACGGCAAACGGCAAGCGCACAATGATGACGTTCGACAGGGCCTCGCCCGGCACATCCACCCCCTGCCAGAAACTGTCGGTACCGAACAATACGCTGCGATGGTCTTCCTTGAACCGGTCCAGCAGGATCGAACGGTCCGTCCCGCCGCCCTGGATCAGCAGCTCCATCCCCTGCTCGGCCATAAACGGGCCAATCCGCTCGGCGATGTTCTGCAGCATGGAATAGCTGGTAAACAGCACAAACGCCCTGCCGTCGCTTTGGAGCAGATACTGTTTGATCTTCTCGGTCGCGGCTGGCCCAAACTCGGCCTGTGTCGGGGCGGGCATATCCGCTTCCAGGTACAGCGTTACCTGCCGGGGGTAGTCAAACGGCGATCCAAGCCGGACCGCATCGAATTCCGACAGCCCGATCCGCGAAGCAAAGAAGGAAAATCCATTCTTGTCTTCTCCGGCGCCGCAGCTCAGCGTGGCGCTGGTGGTCACAACCGAGGAAAACTTATCGAACAGACACCGCTTCACATCCGGCCCGACATCCAGCGGGGCGCTGCGCAGGGCAATCCGTTTGCGTCGCCCCCCGCCGATCTCCACCCAGTACACGCTGGTTTCCTTCGACTGTGTGAGAAAATCCTGCAGTTCCATCTCCAGACTGCGGCATCGGTCAATATACCGTGTGAATTCAGACCGATCGTCCTCGTCCTTACTCTGCTTGGATAGTTTGCTCAGAGCCGCCCGGAGGTCTCGAATCGGCGTGGTGATATTGTCCTGCACAAATCCCGGCTGGCATCGCCCGAAGGTCTCTTTTTCCGCATGCTCGTACCAGGCCTGCACCTGAGTAAAGAACAGCTTGGAGGCCTTGTCCAGGGCCCTGACCGCTTCGACAGCCGCATCGGCGCCGGGCAAAAACGCCAGTAACCCCTTCCTTCGCCGCGGATTATACAGCCGCCCCAGCAGATAGGTGAAGGTGAAGTTGCTGATGTTAATCCCAAAGTGCTCCTCGGCCACATGTTCCATGTTGTGGGCTTCGTCGATCACGACCAGATCATAGGACGGCAGGAAACCCGGCGCATCCTCTTTCAACGCCAGATCGCTGAACAGCAGGGCATGGTTGGCTACGATGATGTCGGCGGTCTTGAGCTGCCGGCGGGCCCGCCAGTAAAAACACTTCGGGAAGTGTTCACACTTGCGCCCGCGGCAATTGCCGTGCTCGCTCATGACGGCATCCCACGCATCCTGATCCGGCGTAAAATCCAGGTCGCTCAAGGAGCCGTCTTCGGTCGTTCCGGCCCAGGCGGCAATCCGCATCAGGTCGGAAAGCGCATCGTCAAACAACCCCCGCGCATGCCTCTGGGCATAGTCCAGCCGGCGCAGGCACAGATAATTGTTTCGTCCTTTGGCCAGACAGGCGGAAAACGGATACTCCAGCAGCTCTCCAAGAAGCGGAATGTCCTTATTGATCAGTTGCTGCTGCAGGGTGATGGTATACGTGCTTACAAGCACTTTTTTCTTGCGCTGGACCTGATCGATAGCGGCCATCAGATAGGCAAAGCTTTTTCCCGTCCCCGTTCCGGCCTCGACGCATAAATGCCGTCCGTTGTCAAAGGCCTTCTGAATCGCACAGGCCATCTCCACCTGTTGCGGACGGGATTCAAACCCGGCAAAGGAACGGGACAGCAATCCCTCCTGGCCGAGGATTTGATCGATATCGAGCCGTCCTTGCTCCTGAAAGGAAATCACTCCGCCTCCCTGTCCGCCTACTTCCCCGCCGAGGCGAGGGCCTCCTGCAAGGCGATATACGCCGGAGTCTGCCCCAGTTTCTCTTTACATCGCTGTAGAGCCAATCCCCCGACATCGCTCTTTCCGTCCTGGTAGAACATATACGCCAGAAGAAACGCCAGTTCCGGCGATTTATTCTGCTCCTGCCATGTCACCAGCTCGATCCGGCGGTCTTCAAAGATATCGCGACCGCCCAGCAAGCCGGGCAAATCGTGTTTTTCCAAAACCCGTTCTTTCGATAAATCCATGGCCTTGATCAGGCTGTAATAACTGGAAAGATAGGAACCGGCCGCAAAGAGGGAGATCGCCTTTTGGAGATGGGCCTCCGCATCGTTGCTCCGCCAGATAATCGCCAATGTGAAAGTGTCGGCGGCCTTGTAGAATTTGCCTTCTTTAAGATACGTTTGCGCCTCGTTAAAATACTGTTCATACTTGGCTTTGGCCAGACTCTCGAAATTCTCATGCTCTCCCAGAATCTGCTGCACCCTGGCGTGCCTGTCGAGGATTTGTTTTGTCTGTTCATCCAGCGCCAGGGGAGAACCATCGGCTGTCCCGGATCGGGAATTCGATTCATTCCTGGCAGATTCAACCGGGCGGATATCCGTATCTTTGGGCAAAGGATCCGTTTCCAGAGGTTCCTTCAACGGTTCCTCTTCCGTCTCCAGAAGAACATCCAACAGCTCCCGCTCCATCATTTCGATCCGACGCTGCTGGCGCAAATCCGGGGAAGGGGGCTGCGCAGGCACATCGGGCTCCACCGGCGTCATCGTCTCGTCGAACAGCCTCTGTCCGGGCTTGTCCAGCAACTGAGAAATCAGATTCCCCTGTTCGGTGTCATTTTTCTCCTCAAGAAGGGATTCGTATTCCAGCACGGTATCGCGGAGTCCGCGCTGCTGATTGATAATCTTTTCCAGTTCCGCCGAGACCGTACTAACCGGCTCCTGTCGATAATACGTTCCCTCCGGGATGATCGGACTGGCTGTGGAGTAGTCGCCGGGTCGACTTTGCGGAATGACCTGGGGCGCCTGCAGGCCCGATTGCCCGTTTCGCGAAAAGGAAGTCACTGTCTGTCTCGGATCATAATACGACTGATTGGGAATCGGCGAACCGGTATAAGGATTGCCTGCCGACCGGCGGACAAAGGAACTCACCGATTGCGAATTATAATCCTGCAGCGGAGAATAGAACCGTGAGGAAGAGGAATAGGGAACATCGCCTCGAAAGTGTCTTCCACCGGCTACATCGCCGGTGACAATCCGGTTTCCGGCATTAAAGTCCGTGGCTGGAGTTCGATACAGTTGGCTGGCGGTTGGCTGACGCGAGGATCCTGTCACCCCGGATACATCCGCCGGATTACTGTAGCGGTATCCCTGACCGAAAACAGAAACGCCTATCCCCAAAACCATCCCGAACATAAACACCGTTTTCTTCATCATTATATCCCAGTATACCATTACCTGAATTCACGCCTTTCCCCTGTTTCTTCGCCGTCGGGCAGATTGTACTTCGGTTTTTCCGCCCATTTCAGCTTTCCCGCCAAGGTATCCCATTGCGTCCGCATAGGGTTGTTGACCACGAGAAACGAGCCGGGATGGCGCTCTATAAGTATACTATCGTCCATTTTGAGTTTATGTTCGACTTGTCCGTCTAAAAGTATTGTCGTTCCTTGATTTATGCGCACCGGACAGATCTGGATCGGGCTTTCGGCGCTGATAACGATGGGGCGAAAGCTCAGCGAATGGGGGCAGATCGGGGTAATAACCACTGCCGCCAGGTCGCCCGACAAAATAGGCCCTCCCGCCGACAGATTATAGGCCGTCGAGCCGGTGGGGGTGGAAACGATAACTCCATCCCCGACACAGCCGGCCAGGGATTGGCCCCGGACCGATAATTGCAGCTCTATCAGGCTGAAAGGAATGCCTGCCGAGATCACAACGTCGTTGATGACGGTACCGCTGAATTGCTCGACGCCCTGATTACTGACCCGACATCGGAGAATCATCCTTCGTTCGATCGCGCATTTGCCGGAAAGAATATCCTCAAATTGCCGTTCCAGCTCCTCCGGCGCGAATTCGGCCAGAAATCCCAATTTCCCCACGTTGACTCCGATAACCGGCACGCCGATCTCGCTCAGATCCCTGGCGGCCGATAAAATGGTCCCATCTCCGCCGAACACCACGGCAAAATCCGCCTGTTGCAACTGGGTAATGGAGCAGTTCCCGCGAAAACAATTGGCTAGGATCTGGGCCCGCCCCTCGGCAAACCGGATAAATCGTTCCATGGCCTCGGTCGCATAACGGCGATTCGGATCCCCGAAGATTATCAGTTTGGATTTTGACGCGGTCACGTTTGTCTTGTATTCCTCTTTTTTTATCCAGGGATAGATTTCTGTCAGGATATCCGTTCCGGGGCATAGGGACGCGGCTGCGCCGCGGCCAGAGAGCGTACGGTTTCAACAATCCGCTGGATACTGAGACCGGCCGCCTCCAGTTGCCACTTTCGAGGACCTGCCTTTACAAACAAATCCCCCACGGCCAGTTGGCAGATGCGACCTGTCCGGATCGTTTCTTTTCTTTCCGGGAAACGGCGAACCTGCCCGACCGACTCCTGCACCGCCGAACCGAATCCGCACGCCAGAGTGTGATCTTCCAGGGTGACAATCGTTTTGCCCTGTTTCCATAATTCCACGATTCCCTCGTCGATCGGCTTGGCGAATCGGGCATTGATCACCGTAGCGTCTATTCCCTCGCCAGCCAGCCGATCGGCCGCTTCTATCGCCGCGGCAACAAGCGACCCAAGGGCGGCAAGAACGATATCGCCCTCTCCTTCCCGCACGGTCAAACTGCGACCCAAAACAAAGGGCTGCGTCGAACAGATCTCTTCAATGCAGCCATTAGGGATCACATCCCGGGGATACCGGATCGCGACCGGATACGAAGCCTCCGCGGCAAACGCCAGGGCGTGTCGCATCTCGGATTCGCATACCGGAGAGAGCAACACCAGATTCGGCAACATGCGCAAAAAGCCGATATCCATGGTTCCATGGTGTGTGGGCCCATCGTTGCCGACCAAGCCGGCCCGGTCAATACAAAAAACCACCGGCAGATTCTGCAAGGCCACTTCCTGAAAGATCTGATCGATACACCGCTGCAGGAACGTCGAATAAATACAGACGAACGGCCGCAATCCTTTTTTGGCCATACCGGCGGCGATATCCACCGCCACGCTCTCGGCGATTCCCACATCGTAAAACCGATCCGGAAATTGTTCGCGAAATTTGACCAGTCCCGTCCCATCCGGCATCGCCGCGGTAATGGCCATGATTTTCTCATTTTTTTCGGCGACTTCCGCCAGCGCATCGCCAAAAGCCGCCGTATAGGACCGTGCTCCTTTTTTAATGCTGGCGGCGTCGCCGTTAATTTCAAAGGGACCGGTCGAATGAAATTTGGTGGGATTGTTGTCGGCCGGCGTGAATCCCTTTCCCTTGCGGGTATATACATGTAAAATCGCCGGCCGGTTCAGAAAGCCGATCGCCTCAAAAAGCTCTATCAGCGAGTCGATATCATGACCGTCCACCGGACCAAAATAGGGAATATTCAGACTTTCGAACAATCGGCTGGGCGAGATTTGCATACGCAGCGTCCGCTTGAAGTTTTCCAGAGCGTCTTCCATCGTCCGGCCAATCAAGGGAAGATGCTCCAGAATCGACCGGGTTGTCCTGCGAATATCCTCATAGGTATGGCTGAGACGCACGCGCGACAGAAATCCGGCCATCGCCCCCGGCGTAGCATCGATCGCCATGGAATTATCGTTGAGCACGATCAGCATCTGGCGTCTGACCAGACCAATATTATTCAGCGCCTCAAACGAAAGGCCGTTCACAATGCTGGCGTCCCCGACAAACGCGACGACCTTTTCGTCGGTTCCGGCATGCTGAGCGCCCAGGGCCATCCCAATCGCCGTGGCGATGGAGGTGCCGGCATGGCCGACATAAAATTGGTCATACGGGCTTTCCTGAGGGCTGGGAAAACCGCTGAGGCCGTCAAGCTGCCGCAGCGTCGAAAAGGCCTCCCGCCGACCGGTAAGAATCTTATGCGCATAGCACTGGTGGCCGACATCCCATAACAATTTGTCCCTGCGAAAGTCGAACGCCCGATGCATGGCGATGGTCAAATCGACCACCCCCAGGTTGCTCGCCAGGTGACCCCCTGTCTGGCTGACGGACTGGGTGATAAAGGCGCGGATTTCCTCGGCCAGCAATGCAAGCTGTTCTATCGAAAGGGTTTTCAGGTCCTCCGGACCCCGAATTTGATCCAGTATAGTAGACATTCGTTAATTTCGATTATCCCTATCAAATACTACCGGCTATCCAGTACAAAAGTTCGGTCGTTTACCTTGCCAAAACCCTCAATTCGTATTTGTTTTTTCTCTACATGCACAATGGCAAAGGCATTTTGCCGCGGGGCCTCGACCATGGCCTCGATTGTCACATAGCAGACCCCCCTGGTCCGTTCAAAACCGCCATTATGACGATGTCCGTTGAAAAAAGCAATCACACAGTCCGATTCTTCAAGGATTGTAGCCACTTGCCGGGCATTCCAAAGGGTATGCGCCTCCCCTTGCGGGGTAAGAGGCAAATGTCCGAATACAATGACCCTCTGACGGCGATCTCTGGCGTCCTGTAACACTCCTTTCAGCCAGTCCATCTGCTCGGCTCCAACCCCTCCGTTCCATTCATAGGCATTCGCAGCCCCGGCGGTTTTCAATTCCTCCAGTATAGCCTTACCCTGCTGGTAGTTGGAACTATCCACAGGCCAGCCGCCTGAAACCGACAAATCCATACCGTCCAATACCACAAACCGGATATGATTTACTTCAAAATCGTACCAGGCCCGCTCAATCTTGAGCTTTGACATCACTGTTTTTCGGTCTATCCCTTCAAAATCATGATTGCCCAGTACATGATATCGCCGGGCCCCGGTTTTCTTAAAAATCGAGAGAATCTGCTCTAAATCCGCTTCCGCCGTCGATCCCCCATCGATTAAATCCCCCAACTGAATCACAAACGCCAATTCCCTTTGATTAAACTGCTCCACGCTATCGGCAAGCAAACCGGCGGCATCTCTGTAGAACCTTCTGGATGTACTGTCCTTGTCGGCGTACTGGACATCGGCTACGATTCCGAAACAAAAACCTTCATATTGTGTGCCCTCGACCATTTGTATTGCTGCTTCCTTATTCCATGGCGTACAACTCCACATCCCGGCACAGGACAGGATAAGAACCATCACAGTCATGAAAATATCGCATTTTCGAGAGACATGCCGCGTCATTGCACGTCCCCTTATCGGGTTCTTGACAGAAGCATTTCGGCCAGATTTCGCAACCTGTCCGCTCGGGGACCAAACGGCTCCAAAACCGCCATCGCTTCGCGGGTTATCTGTTCGAGTATTCGGCTCGATTCTTCCAGACCAACCAGAGACGGATAGGTCAGCTTGCCCGCTTCATCATCTTTTCCCGCCGTTTTGCCAAGATGCTCGCTGGTTGCCGATACATCCAGAATGTCATCGGCGATCTGAAAACCAAGGCCGACCTTAAGCCCATATTGCAACAACGCCTCTAATTGACCGTCTTGGGCCCCTCCGGCAACCGCTCCCATCCCTGCCGCGGCGGAAAACATCTTGGCGGTCTTGTTTAGATGAATTTGACGAAGCCGGTTCAAGGTGCCCTTTTGCCTCTCGGCGGTCATATCGTCCATCTGACCGGCAATCATCCCGGCAGGCCCGGCTGCCGCCGCCAGGACGCGAATCAGCCGAACCGCCGTGTCGGAATCCTTGATATTTTCGGCCAGGATCTGAAATGCCAGAGTCAGGAGAGCATCGCCGGCGAGAATCGCGGTCGCTTCATCGAATGCTTTATGACAGGTGGGCCTGCCGCGACGCAGGTCATCATCATCCATGGCCGGCAGGTCATCGTGGATCAGCGAGTAAGTATGCACCATTTCCATCGCCGCCGCCGCTGTCCGGGCATCGTCATTCACTTGGCCGGACACGAGCTGGCAACTCCACAGGACCAAAACCGCACGGATGCGCTTGCCCGGGGCTTCCAGGGTATACTTCATCGCCCTGCGAAGGACAGGTTGAATATCCACCTGCTCATTCAACCGTTTTAAGAGAGAAGCGTCAACCTCCCCGGCCAGTCGGCCAAGAAGGATCGCAAGATCATCTTGTTTCAATGGACCTGTCGTCATCTCGTTTTAATGAATCCCAGACTGCCGGAGGATCTGGCTTTCCTGCACAAAACATGATATTATACCTTTTTCTCCGGTGCGGCATAGTGTTAATTGGTTTTTAATCTTCTTGTTCTCGGTGTGAAATGTTCCTGATCCTGGGTGTAACCGCTTCGGGCAAAGGCGCTTTGGCCTTCGAACTGGCGCAACGGTGCAACGGTGAAATTATCAGCATTGACTCGATGAAGGTCTATCGACGTATGGATATCGGCACCGCCAAGCCTTCCCAGGAACGCCGACGGGTGGTACCGTATCATCTGATCGATGTGGTTGAACCGAGTGAGGCCTTCAGTGTCGATCCGTTTCTCCATCTTACCCGCCAGGCGATCGAACAAATCCGGTCTTGCGGCAAACCCGTCATTGCGGTCGGGGGGACGGCGATGTATATCAAAGCCCTTCTTTATGGTCTGTTCGAGGGTCCGGGAGGCGATGAAACCATTCGAAACCAGTTACAAGACAGGATTGCCCGGCAAGGCCCTCAGGCTCTGCATACGGAACTGGCTCAAATCGATCCGAATGCCGCTCAACATATCCATCCCAATGATGCTCGGCGTATCGTCCGGGCATTGGAAGTTCATGAACTGACCGGAAAGCCCATCAGTTCTTTCCAGAAGCAATGGCAAGGGCAGGAGAAACACCCCTGGACGGTGATCGGCCTGCGACGGGATAAATCGCAGGAAAGCCGGCGCATCAACCAGCGCGTCAAACGAATGATCGAACAGGGTCTGGTCAAGGAAGTCCATTCTTTGCTTTCCGAGGACAAACCGCTCAGTTCCCAAGCTCGTGCCGCCATCGGATATGCGGAAATAATCGAACATCTCCAGGGGAAAATGGATCTCGCCGATACGATCGAACAAATTAAAATTAACACCCGCAAGCTCGCCAAGGCCCAGCGAACGTGGTTTAAGACCTTTCGCGATGTGCACTGGATCGATATCGCAGAGGAAGATACCCTCCAAACTGTCACAGACAGGGTCTTTCCAATCCTTACCGAAACGCTCGAAAAGGACGATATTTAAATCAGGACGGTTTCTCTGCACGAACCCTTTTTATTTGTCTAAAAGGTTGCAGCAAATCGAATCCGGCCGCATCCCGGTACGGATCACCATTGAGGCCCTTCGGCCAGAATCTGCCGGTGCATGGAACGCAAACCTTCGGCCATTTTCTGAACCCGCTCGGTCTGATCCGACGCCCGATTGTTTTTTTCCCGGATATCCATGTCCAGATTATACAATTCGAATTCCGTCAGATCGGCATTGGCAAGCAGCTTCCAGTCGCCGTCCCGCATCGCCACTTTGTTCTTGCCGAGGGCCCGATCATATTGCCAATACAACGGCTTGGACCTTTTGATCGTCTTTCCGGAAAAGATCGGAACAAAGCTGGCCCCGTCGAGTTCCCGGTCGGAGGGAGGATCGATTCCCGCAATTTCGCACAGGGTCGGCAGGACATCCACACCGCTGATCGGCTCGTGGCATTCCTGCCCGGAACGGACCTTATCCGGAAATCGAACGATCCCCGGCACGCGAATCCCCCCTTCATACAGCCACAGCTTCATCCCGCGCAGCTGCCCCGGCGAACCGTGCGACCGCCAGGAACCCTGGTAGCGGTTCAGCGTCTCCGGTCCGTTGTCGCTGGTAAACAGCACAAAGGTATCTTTCCGTAATTGCATTTCATCCAGCTTCTTCATCAGTCGGCCAAACTCATGGTCCATCTGCGTCACATTGCCGTAATATTCCCGTTGTCCGCGTTCCTGGGCCTCGGGGTACAGTTCCATAAATTCCTTTGCCGTCGCAATCGGCTCATGCGGAGCATGAAACCACACGAATAAACAGAATGGTTTACTCGAATCGCGATGCCTGCCCAGCCAGTCGATGGCCTCCTGGACGATTATTGTCGAAGAATACCCTTCGATTTGCCCGGTTTCCTGGCCGTTGCGGACGAAATTAACGGGATTGAAATGGGTCAGCAGGGCGTTGTTCTGGGTGCTGAACCAGTAGTCAAACCCATGATCGTCCGGCTGGGGCTGCTGGTCGGAATTGAATTGGCCGTTGCAATGCCACTTGCCCACATGGCACGTCTGATAGCCCGCCTGCCGCAGCAGCGTCGCCACGGTCACCTCCGAAGAGCGCAGATGCATCGGATGGTTGTCCGGAATCCAGTCGTATACGCCTGCGCGATTCGGCGTCCGTCCCGTCAGCATTCCCGCCCGGGCCGGCGAGCATACCGGCGCCGCGGAATAGCAATCCGTCAGCCGCATTCCCTCTCTGGCAAATGCATCCAGATGGGGCGTCCGGATCACTTTGTTGCCGAAACAGCCCAGATCGCCATATCCCAGATCGTCGCATAAAACCACGATTATATTGGCCTTCTTCCCGGATTTGCCCTGCATGGAATTGCCGCATCCCGGCAAAGCAAGGACCGCGGTGCTCCATCCCATCCATTTCAGAAAATCCCGCCGTGTAGAGATATTTGCATCCATCTTGCGCTTCCTTTCCACTGTCGTTCCATCCATCGAATTATACTGTTACAGAACAGCGACGAAAACGGCAAATTGAAAGAAAAAGCACGGCAAACAGAGACCGGATGGGATTACCAAACGAGCAGGACTTTTTTAAGACGCAGGATGCGGCCGCAATTCAGGAAAAGGAGGGTTGCCTTTCCCGCAATATTCCGAGTTGCCCTCACAGGTTCACAAGGCGATACCCCGCATTTCGTACGGTTTCCACGCAATCGTACGAAGCGCCCAGTTTCTGCCGCAGACCGGCGATTATCACATCAACAGAACGAGCCGATACATCGCCTTTGGAGTTCCCTTCCTGCAGAATTTCTTCTCGTGTAAAAACCTTGCCCGGACGACCGGCCAGCAGGTACAGAAGCTTGAATTCGGCCAGCGTCAAATCGAGCACTTCCCCGCCCAGAGACGCCTCGTATCGTTTGGGATTGACAACCAGAGGCCCTACGCGTATGATCGAGGCAAATTCATCGGCCGTATCCTGCCGACGCCGCAAAGCCGCCCTGATCCGGGCCAAAAGCACCTTGGGACTGAACGGTTTAAGGATATAATCATCGGCTCCCATTTCCATCCCCAGGGCCACATCGTCTTCTTCCCCCCGCGCCGAGAGCATGAGGATGGGAATATCCTTGGTATCCTCCTCGGCTTTGAGGAAACGGCACACATCCAGACCATCGATCCCCGGCAGCATCAAATCCAGAACAATCAGATCCGGTTTTTCCCGCCGGGCCGTCTGGATCGCCCCTTCTCCCGTTTCCGCCGGCAGTACACGGTATCCCCGCTGACTCAGATTATACTGCACCAGCTCCAGGATGCTCTGTTCGTCATCCACAACTAAAATGGTTTCATTCGCCATACGATTTTATCCGCTTATTGCTCTCTACAAGAGATATTATTTCAGGGTTCGGTTAGCATTTGATTAGCAACGGATTAGAAAGCTGCCAGATAGCCAGACCGGATGAAATTCCATAGATTGTAGTATTATACCATGGCTATCTTTGCAGAACAGAGGTAGCCTTTTGCCCCCATGAACAGTTGTGATCTGCAACCATCCAATGCCGTTTTGAGGAAGAACAAGTTTTCGTGGATTTCAAGAATCTGTTTACTGCCTCGGATACAACAAAGACAATCCAAGGCGCACTCCACAAACAATAGGGCCATCGGAAAAGAGTAACCAAGCTTCGCAGAATGATATAAGCCTTTATCTGATATAAAGCAATAGAGTATAAAGGAACTCTGCCGGCGCGCAAAAAAAGGGCCGCAGGCCCAAAAACAGCGGGCCCCAGCCCTTTCGCGATTCGACAATCCTGCCGACCCAAGATGCCGGCGGTTATTTGCTCTGATCTTCCAGCAATTTCTTCAGATCGGTGTTTTCCCGCCGGGTGGCTTCCAGATCGAAGATCAAATACTTAATGCTCACCCGAAGGTAATCCAGCGATTCCTGAAGCGTATTGACACTCTTACGCAGCTTCTTATGGCAGTTGCCGGTCTCCTTAACCAAAAGGATCAATTTATCGCGCTGCGGCGATGGGACCTCTCCAATTTCCTTGACCAGTTCATTCAGCTTACTTTCGAAGCTCGCTTCGTTCATGGTTTTCCCCTTGTTTCTATCACCCTAGAATCGACACCAAACCCATGAATGGTTGCGACCTTCCGTGGCCCCCGAGCAATCCCTTTGCACCAGATTGCCTCTGCTGCATCACCATATCACCCCCAGCCCCTGGCTGTTTTATGTATTATACCACAAGCACGCCCCGAATGCAAACAAAACCCGGCCGAACCGGGAGAAAACCAAACATGTTTTGCCTCTCTTTTTACCGGCTTATTATCGGTCTTACAGCCCCCTCTCCCCATACGTGGCGATCCAGCGATTCAATTGGCCATTGACGCCAGATGAAGATGTTGCACATCTCATAAGGACCGTGATGAGCCTATTTTGTATTTCTGCAGTATCGAATGGAAAATATTCTTGAAAAGACTTCTTGCAATTGCGTGTATAAGATAGATAATCTTGAATAAAACTATATTTTTATTTAAGATTACGGAGGTAATGGCTATGAACTTAAGTATGTCTACCGGTTACGGAATGATCGCCGCGGCGCATGTCGCCAAAAACAGCAAGGACGGCCCCGTGCTGGCCAGCACCATCGCCAAGGAGTATGGGATTCCCACCGAATACCTGCTCAAGATTATGCAGCAGTTGGTGCGGGCTCAGATCCTTCGCAGCAAGCGGGGTCCTCGGGGCGGATTCACCATGGCCAAGCCGGCCAAGGATATAACCATGCTGGAGATCATTGAAGCAGTGAATGGACCGCTGCGCGGCCATCTGGAAATGAGCGAGCAGACCAACAAGGCCCCGTTCAGCATCAAGATGGAAGACGTTTGTTACAAGGCCGCCGAGCAGGCCGGAAAGATCCTGGCCAGGGCCAAACTGTCCGACATGCTGTAACACGATTTTCGTCGGATTACGGCAGAAGCTAAGAGCAGATGATCCTTCCCGTCGCGGGAGGAACAATCGATAAAAAAGACAAGGCGCCGAATGGGTGGATTCGGCGCTTTGTTTTATTGTTGGCTTCCTTCGTCCGGATCTGACACGCCCGTGTAACAGCTTTGCTCCAATTATTCCACGCCGGGCTGCCACAGATATAAGAACTGCGCCTGTCCGGATTGCAGCCAGTCGGGCAATTCGATATTGACCATCGGATGAATTTGGGGACCGGCCGCCGATCCATAGACCGAAGTGATCGAGCTGGAAGGCCGGTGATACATCACCACCCTGATTTTACCCAGATTGGCTTTCTCCCTGGCCCAGGCGATGGCATCCCACAGATACCCGGTACGGTCGATTAACCGGTTCTCCCTGGCCTGATAAGCAGTAAAAACCCTTCCATCAGCCAACTCCCGAAGCTGCGTCTCGGTTAACTGGTTCCGATGTTCTAATACCACTCCCAGGAACTGCTCATAGAAATCCATAATAATGCCGGAAAGGACCTCCTGCTCCTGACCGGTAAGCTGCTTCAAGGGGGAAGCCATATCTTTTAACTCGCCGCTTTTGATAGCGACGGCCCGGATGCCGATCAGATCCATGGTTCCTTTGAAACTGACCGTCTGCATGATCGTGCCGATACTACCGGTCACCGCACTGGGCTGGGCGAGAATTCCGTCGGCCCCGCAGGCCAGATAATAGGCCCCGCTGCACCCCAGACTCATAATACAGGCAATGGCCGGCTTGCCGGTTCGGGCCTTGAAATCGAGCAGGTGGTGATACATGGTATCGCTGGCTGATACAGTGCCTCCGGGGGAGTTGATTCGCAGTACAACCGCCTTGACGGAAGGATCGGCGCCGGCCTTGTCCAACTTTTCAACAAACGTGCTGACGGAACTGTCCTCGGAATGCAGCCAGCTCCGCTGAGGCATGTGGGAGAGCATTCCGTCCACATCGATCAGGGCAATCTTGTCCCGAACGAAGAATCCCTGATCCCGCATCACTTCGGTTTCTACCATTTCCCGGCCAGGGGAGACAAGCTGCACCTGGAACGCCGCCGGACCGCAACCGATCAGAAAAAGAACCGAAATCAATACAATACCTGCTTTACATGATCTTCTTTTCATGTATTCCGCCTTTCACGACGCCGTGTCGCTCTTATGCCTCTTCAATGACCTTCCAACCGAGGGCATCGGCCAGCGAAAAGATCGGCTCTTTCAGGTCGCCGTAACAGGTCACGCGATGCCAGCCCCACTGATCCCACATCATAAAGAGTTTTTCCACGTCCCCCATCGGCTCGACGGCCAGCTTGGTCCGGCAGGCGCGGTCGTCCGGATCGTTGGCGACGGCCTTGCCCTGATGGAAAAGGATTTCCTTGCGGCCCTGATCGATCTGTACCGTTGTGGTCATATAGCCCAGCGGCAGGATCGATCGCACGGAGGCCCCCTGGCGATCTTCCGAATGCGTCATGATCATAAAGGGATTGGTCGATCCCCTGGGACCGAATACCTTGTTGGAAGCGACACAGTGGGCATAGATGATCTGCCGTTTGGAGGTGTCGATGACCGGATCGGAGATATAGCCGGGCCGCCCCTGCGTCAGAGCCGTAAGCATAACCATCGTCGCTGTGGATCGGATATCGCACTCGCAGGCCCCGATCAGCGCCTCGTTGTTCAATTCATGAAAGCCCAGGCACGGGTAGGCATGAATATGTCCGCCATAAAATCCGCCCAGACAATTGACCGTAATGGCGTTGGCCTGATGCTTTTTCAACACATTTTTCATACCCAGATACATCGCCGCCGAAGTTTGCAGCGTCTCCGGCGAAACATCGATGACCTCCGCCGCGTTTTTCTGCCAGCCCTGGGCAATCTCGCGGGATTGATCCGGATCAGCGGCCTTCCAAGCCTCATTGACCTCGGCAAAGGAGACATACTCCAGCGGAATACCCATTATCGCATCGCCCGGACCGGAATCCTGACTGCGAACCGCCAGAATTTTCGCGGCCTTAAGGCGTTCTATGCATTCCTGCGGGGACAGCGTCTTTAAATCATCCGCCCTACAGGAAAGATCGCCCGCACCGGGCGTGCCGGATTTGCGGATCTGGCCCGTTGCCGCGACAAAATCGCTCACCGAGCCGCCTTGTTTGACGATCGAAAAGCAGCGAACCGCCTCGACCACGTCCCGCATCCGTGAGGAAGCCACAAAACCCACATTCGGGGTCTTGCGGCGGAGAAAACCGGCGGTATACACCAGAAATCCGCCGCTTCCGGCATACTGAAAATCGGCATACAAAACCGGCTTTCCGGAGGCGGCGATCGTCTGGACAACCTGATTCCAGCAGTTCATCTGATACACTACATAGCCGTCAATTTTCTCCGTCTTATCCTTTTCCAGGATCTCTTTGGCCTGTTCCGGCCCGGTTGCCAGGGACCAGACAAATTCCAACTCCGGACACCGACGGGTCAATTGTCGGTTGATCCGGTCCATGACAGGCTGAAAATCAAAGCCGACATTGGGCCAGTCGGGCCCGGTCTGCTGAGGGCCGTGGAGCGAATAGACAATCCGGATTCGCATCTTTGCCTGGTCCTGCCCCGCCGCGGCAGCGGGCAGGGTCAGCAGCGGTCCCGCGGCCGCACTGGCCGCACAACCGGCAAGAAACCGGCGACGATTCATAGGGCATGCCATACACGACGAAAATGTTTTATTCATCTTCATACGATTCCTCCCGTAACTGGAATTACAGTCTCGATTTCCAAGTCCTAAAGACCGGAATGTTTACGATCCTATGCTAACAGGTTAGTATTGTATTCGATCCTACAGTCGTCTTCAAGGAAACCATACATCGGATTCCGATTCATTGTTGATCTTCAAACCAGGCCTCCATAAATCGAACGTATTTAATCGTTTTGTTTGGAGCGTCCTTCCGATCATTGTGATGGTAGCTGTATACGACATGAACAGCGCCATCCTTTCCCTGAATGATCGAGGGATAATGGCTTCGCGTGGCAATATTCCTATCTCGCAGGTCTCGCTCCAGATGCCGGATATGCGACCATGTTTTGCCTTCGTCTAAGGAAAGCGAGACAGCAAGGCTGTGCCGCCCGTCCTCCGTATCGTTATAGGCCAGGATCCAATGCCCGTTTCGCAGGGTAACAATGTCGGCGCCCGAGCCCGGATTCGGCAAAGAGGAATCTCGAACGCCGGTCCATGTCCTGCCTTTGTCGAGTGATGTGCTTATATGGAGTCGCTGGGGGGGCGGACCATTGTCGCGCATGTAGGCCACAAGTTCACCATCGGCTTTCATCGCGATGGAGGGCTGAATATTCCCCGCGCCCACCAGCGGCTCGCTGAAGGTCCATGTCCGGCCCAGATCGTCCGTGATCGCCATCAGGGTAAAACTGAATCCATCCGAGTACAGCGGAACGATCATTCGTCTACCATCAATAATTACGGCCTTGTTTTTGGTCTGCCAGCCCATCCGCCGAAAGTAGGGATAACCCAACTGTTTTTCCTCCTGTCCTCCGTCCGGATTGACAAGGATGCCCCTGCGGATCATATCCTGGCCCCCCGCCTTGCCAAGTAATTCTTCCTTCCACTGCTGCCAGCGCAGCTTCAAAATTTCCCGCATGGGAGAATCCACTCCCCCGGACTCTTCAAACAGATATTTCCCATAGTCCTCGATCTGCCGTTTCACAGAGAGCACAAAACGGTCATTCGTTTGAATGCCACGTTCCGCAGAATCGCCCGGTTTGACATGCAGGACATCCTGCCAGTCCCACCGCGGCGGTCCATTGGAAATTGGTTCTTCGCAGATTCGATATTTGATCAGCGAGGTCTCCCACTGGTTGGCAATGACCGTATACCACATCAGCCATAGCCGTTCTTTCGGATCGAGAAACAGGATCGGATTGATGTCCGGAAAACCCGGCGTATCGGCCAGAACAAAGGGCTCGGACCACTTTGCCCGTCCAGATCGCAGCCAGGCCCCCATGATCCGCACATCGTCGGCCCAGCGCTCGCCTGAGCCCTGGAACCAGGCGGCCAGCAGATCCCCATTGGGCAATTCGACGATGGTGGAGCCATGGACATGCTCGGACACCAGGGGAAATATCTCCATCGACTCATACGGATTATCCGGACCGACAAAGGCACGGCATGGGATGAATGAAAGCATAACACACAGAACGGACAACAAACCGATCCGTGCGGGCATCCCCAAATCCTCATATCGAAAAAGAACTCCGGACATTGCCGTTCCTCCGATCTAACCCTTCCTGTCGCATACGGCCGCCGAACCAGTATACCATAGATCCCTACATTCGTCCTGCCCCTCTTTCAGAAAACAGATCGATACAAGAAAACCTCCTTCCGGTAAAGGCTATGGCATCCTCGTCGGCCTTTGGCTACAATGGAAAAGGATTGGGATTTCGTAATCCCGGAAGGATGGACCGACACAATGAAGATCAATCGCTTATTGGCATGGGTGGGTATCATGACAGCAGCAATCCCTGCAACGCAAGCGGATCGAGCTCATGGCGCCTTTCGTGCGGCGATCGCCGTGCGCAATGTAACTCCTGATCCCCTGCTGTCCGTTTCCGGCGGCGTCGGGCCGGCCAAACCGACTCAACGTAAGTTTGGGGAATTGACCGTACGGTCTCTGGTTCTGGAACAGGATGCCACACGGGTAGCAATCTGCAGCGTTGATTTTCTCGGATTCCCCGGCGTGCTGTGCGACCGGGTCCGACGACAGGTGCCCGACATTTCCGCCGAGAACATCATTATCGGCGCCACGCATAATCACAGTGGGCCGGACTGCTATGGATTCACCGACTCTGAGGGTAGAACCGGCGCAGACCTGAAGTATCTGGATTTTGTCTGCAACCAACTCGCCGAAGCCATCCGGGAAGCGGTCGCCAAACTGGAGCCGGCGACGGTCTGGATCGCGACCGGCCAGGCAAAAGGGAAAATCGCCTATAATTATTACGCCCCGGATCTGTACGATCGACGTTGTGACGTCATTCAATTCCTCGGACAAGACAAGAAACCTCTGGCAACCCTGGTCAATTACGCCTGTCATCCTGAGGTGATCGGCTCCGAGCAGGGCATTCTCAGCCCGGATTTTGTCGGGCCTTTGTATGACCGCATCGCCCAGACCGGCGGCGGCACAGGGATCTTCCTGAACGGCGCCCTGGGCGGCATGGTGACTGCCGACTGCCGGGGACCGGACGGCGAGGATATCCGGACCTGGGATGAATGCATCCGCATCGGACACGCCCTGGCCGACGAAGCGATTCGGATCGTTTCCAATGCCCCCATCCAGACTGATCCGGCTCTCTACTGCGCTGCGCGAACGGTTGAATTCCCGATCGACAATCCGATGATGCTCGCCATTCTCCAATCCTCCCCGCTCAAGATGGAATCGAACAAATCAAGCAAAATCGCCACACAGGTCAACCTGGTCAACCTGGGCGAGGCACAGATGCTGACGATCCCCGGCGAGGCCCTGCCGAATATCGGCTTCTACCTCAAGCGAAAGATGCACGGCAAGCACAATCTCCTGTTCGGCATCGCCAACGACGGCTTCGGCTACTTCCTGACCAAGGTCGACTGGGGCAGTTTCGACCGATACGATTATATCACCCGAACCTCGCTGGGGGAGATGACCGGCGAGATCTTTATTGAAGAAGCGATCAAGCTCGTAAATGAAAGTCCCCGCCCCCGATAATTGTCGGGACCATGCAGGAGCGATTAACCATGGCATATGCTCAATCGCGAACTAATCCATCCACTGTTAGACAACGAAACTGCCCGATTCTTTCTATTCGCGTCATTTTTCTTTTTCTCCTGACTTCCATTCCAGCTTGTGCTGCACAGCCCGTCGATTCCCAGAAGGCGCCCCGGCCGACGCAATACATGATCCTCGTGACCGGCCATGAGCTTTTAACGGGGATTTACGCAGACGGACATACCTATTTCCTGACTCGCGCGCTGCGACCGCTGGGACTGGAATGCGCAGGATCGATGTCGGTCGACGACAAACGGGCCGATCTGCTGGAGGCCCTGGACTTTGCCGCCAAACGAGCGCAACTGGTCATCGTCACCGGCGGCCTGGGACCGACCGACGACGATATCACCCGGGATGTGCTCTCCGAATTCACCGGCATCCCCCTGCAAGTTAATCCCGATCTGCTGAATGCGATGGCCCGCCGATTCAACACCTCCCCACAACAGATCCGGGCCAATCTCCGCAGGCAAACTCTGGTCCCAATAAAAGGAACGTTCTTCGCGAACAGCAGCGGCACCGCCGCCGGCCTGGTCTACGAAACCCCAAAACAGGCCATCGTCGCCCTGCCCGGACCACCTCATGAGCTCCAGCCTATGGTCCACCAGTCGTTTGTGCCCTATCTGAGCAAGCGATTCGGCACACGGTTGCCCGGCAGCTCGCTCACCCTGCGGTTCGTCGGCCTGGGCCAGTCCCAGATCGCCCAAACCCTGCACGACCATGTCAACCTGTCCCCCGACATCCTTGTCACCTCCCAGTTCAAGGGCGGCCGGGTGGACTTTACTTTCTCCCTGCCGGAGGATACGGAAAACGACCGCCGCCGGCTGCAACAGCTCAAAGAACAGATCGCCCGCTGCCTGGGCGATGCCCTGTACGCCGAAGGCGAGCAATCCCTGGAAGGATACATCCTGGACCTGCTGCATTCGCGCAACCAGACCCTGACACTTCTCGAGATCGGCTCCGGCGGGAGCCTGGCCCCCGCGCTTACGCAGGCTGCGGATAATACCAATGTACTGACCGGGGCCTTCGTGGCACAGACAGAAAGCCAAATGCTGGACCTGCTGGGAGTCGACAAAAGCCTCTTCAGCTCGCAATCGACCGAGGAGATGTGCAAGCAGATCGTCCAAGCCGTCTCCGAAAAAACCAACAGCCATTGGATCATCGGCACAGGACAGAGCCAGACAGACAAAGAAGGAGCCGTCTTGGTCCCCCTGATCATCCAGAATCCGGACGGTCAAACAACCACCGAACAACTCCGCCTCGGCGGCGCCGACGAAATGGCCCGGATGACCCTGATCACACACATCCTGAACCAATTCCGACAACAGTTGAAATGAGCCAGATCAACAGCATGGGTTCGGAAACAACACCGAACCCGTCCTACCGGACTTACCACTTACCGTCATCCCGACCGAGCGAAGCGAGCGGAGGGATCTGCCGATGCGTATGGGGACAAACGGAGAGGGAAGGAGATTCATGCGAAGGATATTTTACATTTCATGCAAGTCCCCATGCATGCAGGAGATTCCTCACTCCGTTCGGAATGACCGTGATCGGTTTTCGGCTCGAAGGCCGAGGTGACAGTGTAGGTCAGTGTGTCATGTTGGCATTCTTTGGCATTGTTCGGTTTTTCGGCCAAAAATGGAAGAATGCCAACCTCCCCTTGGCATTGTTTGGTTTTTGAGCTAGAAATGGGAAGAATGCCAAAGATTGCCAAAGAATGCCAAATACTTTCTTAGGCTATGGATGATGTCGTAAGCTCCAATACCATAGTCCATCTTCACTATTTTTCCATTTCTCTCTATGATGACTTTTTCCGGAAGCCCTTTGTATCGTTCTCCCACTGTGTCCTTCCTGGTCGGCGGCATGGCGGATAGTGGGCTTTTTTCTACAAATTCCCCAATTGACTTATCTTCTCTCAGGGGTATAATAGGTGTTCGAAAGACCGAAAACCATGGGAGGGCTGTACCATGAAAAACCGGGCCTTTACATTAATCGAACTGCTTGTGGTCATCGCGATTATCGGTATCCTGCTGGCGATTGTCGTGCCGGCCCTGAACAAGGCCAAGGAAGCCGCCCGCGAGCTGATCTGCAAAACGCATCTGCGCCAATACGGCGTTGTCGGCTCTCTTTACCTGGGCGACAACGACAACCGGTTCCCCTTCCCATGGTGTATCATTTATGACCGACCAGGCCAGTTTTTCAGCTCTGCCGAATATCCGCATCACTGGCATGACGCCAATCACCATCCCGATGAAAAACCCGGCCAGCTTTGGCCGTACCTCGAAAATAAAAAGATCAATGTCTGTCCCGTCTTCGATTCCCTGGCCCGCTCGGGGCGGGCCGACGGTCACGGTGACGGCTGCGGCGGGATCGCCATGGAGCCCCAGTTTACCTACAGTATGAATTCCTATCTGGGATTCGGACAGAAAGCGTATGCTCCGGAAGGACCCGAGTATGCCGGAGGAGTCAAAAAACTGTCCGACATCGAACGCACTCCCGCCCAGGTAGCCTTCTTTGGGGAAGAAAGCATGTGGATCATCCGACAGCCGGATAATTCCAACCTTAATAGCGCCTATTTCAACGACAACGTACTGCTGATCAAGGGAACGGGGACAGCATTTAACCCGCCGCCGGGTCAGGACCAGAGACCCTATGCCGACTGCCTGGCCTCGTTTCACAAGACCAACGACCCGGGCCGGAATTTCGGCAAGAGCAATGTCGTTTATGTCGACGGCCATCTCGATCAGGTCGAGCCGGTCGATTCCTTCGACGCCACATGGGTCAAAAAGGGCTCCTGGAAGATATCAGACTGATTCTTGCTGCTCCGCTATGAATGCCGCCGCGGTTTCCATCGCTGTCACGGCAAACACAATCGGATACAATCGCTCGTAATACCACAGCCGTGCAAAATACAATCCGATCGCCGCCGGATAGCTCTCAGTCCCGGCCTGGGTCGCCTGTATCAGCCATGCAATGCCGCCGTCAATCGCCTGCTCGATTTCCGGAGCCATTCCGCCATCCGCCTCCATCCGGCCTATCACACGGGCTAATCCATCGACCGCCAGCGAGGTTTCCTCAATGCTCGATACAACACCTTTAGCCCCTCCCCAGCCGCCGTCGGCGTTCTGCACACTGATCAGCCATTCGGCTCCGCGCATCAGCATCGCCCTGCATGGCTTGATAAACTCCTGTGGCATGCAGCACAGATGACTCAGCACCCGTCCGGTCCCATAGACCGGATTGCCCCGGCGGTCCGTATTCTCATTGCCGAACCACAACGGCAGCCAGGAACCATCCTCTCGCTGCGCCCTCTGGAGAAAATCGATCGCCCGCTCCATCGCTCTGCCGATCCGCTTTTGCGCGCGGCCGGCAAACTCATTGAGCCACAATCCCCATGCCGCCAGCGCATGCGCCGTCAGATCCGCGCAGCTTTGATCAAACGGCAGCCTGCCCCATCCCCGGCAAAACGTCGGGATGCCCCCGTCGCGGTTCTGCAGATTCACCAGCCACCGGGTTCCCGCTCGCGCCGCCTGGCGGACCTGCTCGTCGTCTTTTCCCAACCGATACAGCGCCACCAGCGCCCCGGCCGTATCATCCGCATCCGGAACGCCCCCCGGTAAATCCGTCCACGCCCAACCGCCCGGCGCTGTCCCGGTATACGGATGCTCCCGGACATGCTGCTGGTCCAGCAGCCAGTCGCACAACAGTCGCCGATCCTCCGTTGTCAGCACATCCTGGGTATTCGATACGGATGTCAAAGCATTCACCGTCAGCGTCGTCACCCACGTCGCCAGATTGGTATCGATCGGCCAGCTCCCATCTTCCCGCATCGACTGCCGGAGAAACTCCACGCCCTTGCGTACCGCCGGATGTTCCGCATCGCCGCATTCGGCCAGACTCATTATGACAAAGCTCGTCAGGGGCGCCGCCTCCAAAAATCCGCCGTTGTCCGGCTGCAAATGCGTCAGAATCCGCAGTGTTCGTTTGCGCAACACCCCCCGAATCCACCGCGTGATCGGATTGCGAGGTTTGCAATAATGATACTGCACCTGCCCGATCGCGATCAACGCCGGCAGCGCATAGCTGACCACCCCCAATCCCAGCCGGCGAAACATCCGGCGCGGCAGGGCCGCCAGCTCAAACGGAAGCGAGGCGATCTTGCGCCATACGTCGTCGCCCCGCCCGATCCGTCCGGCCAGCGCACACATCGTCAAGATCGGAGTTGCAAACGTCCGGTCGCTGCCGTATACCTTCTCGATCTCGGCGATCACCATCTCGGTCTCGATCCGGTCCAGACGCTTTCGCAGCCACAGCTCGGCCTGCTCGACGGTCCGGGCATAGTAATGCGGGTGCTCCTCCACGGCCAGGGCAGACCAGCATAGCAGCGTCGTGCTCAGATTGCTCCGGCTGATTGTCGTGTCCCCCCAGCCTCCGTCCGGATTCTGATGGTCCCGCAGCCAGTCCAGACCCCGCCGGATAAACGCCTCGTGCGTTTCCGCATCGACCATCGCCAGCGCGAACACCGCCGTCGCCGTCGAAAGCGCACTGCTCGAAAGCCTGCCCTCCCAGTACCCCTGCTCGTTACGAAACGTAAGCAACTGGTCGATGAGATTGGCTCGTGTATCCAGAAAATCCTGACGATCGACCTTCATCGTGTGGAACCACCTTACCCAGCATCCCTGCTTCCATCGCTCTTACAGGCAACCCAATGCCAGCAAGCCGTAATAGGTGTACTCGCAATCGACGGCTTCGTCCAGCCAATTCGCACAGAATCCGCCGCCCGCATCCCACAGGCTCTCAATGTATTCGAGGCACCGTTGTCGAATCGGATCGATATCGGCCCCCGCCTGGGTCAACGCAAACAAAGAGACCGCCGTCGAAAGCAGATCCGGCACCGGCGCCAGCGGCGCCGCCACAAATCCCCCGATGGCCTTGCATTGCCGCATCAGCCATTGCATCGTTTCCGAATCGCAGTCGCGCCCCAGGCCCTTCAAGGTCATGATCGCCGCCGCCGTCGCCGGCGCTGCGCCATGCTCGGCTCCGGGCTGCACCACATACCCCCCGTCGGCCCGTTTCAAAATCCCCAGCGAATGCAGTACGCCTTCGGATCTGGGCATCGCCCGTTCCATGTCCTGATATACGCCCACCGCCAGAAAATTCGCATATGTTGACCCCACCTGCGCTCCGGCATGATCGTTATACCCGCCATCGCCGCTGCGATGCGCTTCGATCCGCGTCAATAAACGGTCCACCATCTCGACGCTCGGACTCTGCTCCACCGACGCCCAGCACCGCGCCAGCGCCGCCAGATGCACAAAGTCGAACATCCGGCCGTCTTCAAACAGCTTGAGAAATTCGGCCACCAGGTCCAGATCGATCCGGGCCCCGCACGCCAGCGACGCCTCCAGTCCGAACACTGTATAATACATATCCGGCCGACCCTGGCGGTCGTGAAATCCGCCCAACGGATCGGCCTGCGTCGAAAGAAACTGACGGACTGCGCGGATCGAATCACCCAGATGATCCTGCGCCTGCACCGCCGTCCAGATCATGTCCTGGCGTATGCTCATCGCAGCATTTCAACCGTTCTATATCGTTGAACACCTTACACACCACACGGCGCAGCAGCCCCTTGAGCGCGGCGTTATCAAGCTCCTCTAGGCACTGCAGGGTATGGCCCTTATATTGCTCCAGCAGAGCCATCGCCTCGGCAGTTATCGACAACCGTTCGAACAGATCCTTTACCCGGTCCGCTGGGGATGGTTCCGCTTTACGAAACCAGCATTGCTCGATCCATTCCCTCTGTGTCTGGTCGGCTCGCTCCCATGCCAGAGCCGCCAGAATCGAAGGCCGGCCCGCCGCCAGATCGCCCATCTCATCCCCGGACAGGTAATCGTCCAGATCATCTCGAATCTGGTACGCGATCCCCAGCGCATCGCTGTATCGCGTCAGCGTCTCTCCAAGCTTATCATCGGCCCCGGCCAGAATCGCTCCCAGCCGCAGAGCAACCTCGAACGCAGGCGATGTCTTGTGCCGAAAGATCTCCAGCACCTCATCCACTCCCAATACTCCCGGCGACCTGAGCCAGGCCAATTCCTTTCCCTGCCCGATGCACAACTGCCGATGCCCCAGCGCGGCGATCCGAAGCATCCTGGCTTTCACCATATCGCTTACGTCCAGATCGGACAGCAGACGATACCCTTCCCCCAGCAGATGGTCCCCTACATTCAGAGCAATCGGCACGCCGTAGCGCCGGTGCATCGTTTCCTTTCCATACCGACGGTTGTCGTCATCCTCGATATCATCATGGATCAGCGAGGCCTTGTGAAAACATTCCACGGAAACCATGGTCCGAACCAGCCGCTGGTCGAATTCTTCGCGGCGGCCCGTCAGGGCGCGATAGACGCCGGCCGTCAGAAACGGACGCCATCTCTTTCCCTCCCCGGCAAGCCACTCCAGGGCCAATTGCTCGACATGATTCGAACCGCCGCCCAACACATCCTGCAGGGACGATGTGGAAAACGCCGCAGAGACCCGCCGGCGCAACTCATCCACATCCAGCCAGTGCGCTTCGCTGTCGGCGTTCAGATAGATCGCCTCCCACAACCAGTCCGTATCCAGCGTCGTATTGACACACCCGTCATACAGAAGCGGAATTGCCAGACCCGGCACAGCCCCGGCTTCCATATAAGGAAACGTCTTTTCCAGAACCCCCAGGCAACTTACCCCGATGACCGCTTCAATCTGCCCGGATTCGATCATGCTCATCACCACCGGCGAACCTTCGGCCACCAGCACAGCGTACCCAAGCTGCTCGGCCTGGCTCTGCATCTCCTGAATCATGCATCGTCCGCAACCGGCACAAATCAGGCCCAGTTCGTCAAAACGACCGGCGCAATGCTCCTTATCGCGCAGGCAATTGGGCAGCAGCAGCAGACGACGGGTGTAAGGAATGGCCGCCACCACAGGCCGCCATGTCTCGTTGTTCACCAAAACCGCCGTAAAATCCACGAATTTCTGAGCCAGCCCCGCCCGCTCAACCACCGCTACGGAATGACGACGAAGCTCCTCCAGCGAAAGCGGCGGGATCAGACGCATCTGGCTTACATACGCGCGGACAAACGCGACCAGACGATCCCGATGGTCTTTCTGCTGCGGAATATTCTCCTGTGGTCCCCGCCCGGACCGCGTCCTGGATCGCATGTTATCCGACATAGCGGACCCTCCGACCCAACTCTTTGTCCCGTACGGCGATCTGTTCGCCGATCTGCACGAATTTTTTCCGCCACGCCCGCACCTCGGTTTTGCCCAGAAGCCGCATCATCGCCCGTTTGCCCCAGGATACTCCGCCAGCCCGCTGATTATCCCAGAACAACCGAGGCACCTCGCGGAAATTGATCTCATAACACGTACGATACAATTCCAGATGATCGGCCCGCATTTTCTCTACGCGAAATCCCAGCCCCTGCCGAATTTCCTCTTCGCCGAACGGTTCATAGAAAACCGGAAAGATCACCGCTCGCTGTTTCTCCAGATCTTTGACCAGCTTCAACGTCGCGGCCACATCGTCCGGCGTTTCTCCGGGCAGTCCCATGACCAGGCTGAATACCGAATAAAAGCCCGACCGGGTCATCTTACCGGCCACCTCGCGCACCAGATCGGCCCAGTTCTCCGGATCGAACGGGGAAATCTTACCCCGGCAGTTGGCCGCCACCAGCCGTCCGCCGGCGCTTTCCACGCCCATATTCACCCAAAGATAATCGCAGCGGTTCTCCCAGGCCAGCAATTCTCGAATCTCACGAAGCTGCTCCTCGGTCAACTGCCCTACCGAGGAGATATTGGCATGATCGATCTGCATGAACGAAAGGCCGTCGACCTTGCGCATCTCCAGCAACAACGTACGCAGAGCCTCAAAATTCGGACGAATCCCTTCGGCGCCATAGCGGAAAAAATCCTCGCTGCCGCTGACCACCGAACCCACTCCCTGCGCCACATTGGTTTGCAGATCCGCACAGATCGTGTCCGTCGAAAGATGAGTCATCTTTTTACCCGCCATCGGACAAAACCGGCACCCCCGCCCGCAGCCCCGGCTCAACTCCACCGCCCCCAGCAGCGAAGCCCCCTGAATCGGGCGAATCCGGTCGATCGCGGTACCTCTCTCGTTCACATGCTCCGGCGCATCTCGTCCCGCCATCAGATCCGTAACCAGTCCCGGCCCGAGTTCTTCAAAATAGCCCTCAAACACCACATCCAGGCATTCCCGGGTCATGGGGTCGTCATAGTGGCGCCACTGCCATGCGCCCCCGCCTCCGCCGATCACCTTGAATCCATATTTCCGCCTGGCCTTGCCGATCTGCTCGAGCATCTGCCGCATCCACCTTCGGGTATACAACTCGCCCGACCAGAAACTGGTCGTTGTCGTATTGCTCATTCCATAGCCCAGCGGATCGCCGCTGCTGACACAGACCACTTTTGTCCATGGCCCCAGTAAGCGCCCCAGTCGTTCCGGCGTCGTACAGACCACATCCTCCGGTCCCAGGGGCGTATGCGCCCGAAGGGCCGCCTCTACGCGCCGTAACCCTAAGGGCGCTGTAAACGCCCGCCCCTGTGCATCGGTACGCACCGAAGGGGCCACAAAATACCGCATCGCCGCCTCCGGGGTTTTGGTCGTCTGCATCGTCGCAAAAATGCCCTCGAACAGCGTCTTGTATGCCGCCGACAAGGTCCGGTCAGCCACCAGAACCACCGCAGGCTTGAGTGGCTTATCACTCATCGGTTGTCCCTTCACAGGCACGATCTTGGCAGATATCGCATGGCGTGATGCTCGCGTCGCCGGAAAGACCGCCACGGTCCCGAATCCCGGCAATCTCTTTGGCCGACAACGAAGCCAGCACCTTAGCAGGAATCCCCAGTTCTTGCTGTAGTCGATTTATTGTCCCTTTTCTCTCCCGTCCGGCCTGGTTTTCCTTGTTATTCTTTGTCTCGAATCCCTTTCCGGTCCCCCCCCGCGCCCGCAGCAATCGCCGCATCTGGTCCGCGCTAAGCCCTTTGACCTGTCCGGAGGCCTGTTCGGCGGCCAGGGCGGCCTCATCGACTGCATCTCCGTTGATCGGACTGTCCTGATGCTTGGGAAACACAATCGCCCTTCGCGGGCACACCCGCGCACAGGCCGGACAATAGGTCTTGCAGCCCGACGGCTTGACCACCCGCACTTTTCCCTCGGCATCTAAACCAAACACCCCGAATAGACAGAAATTAAAACACTGTTTGCAGTTCGTGCAGCGTTCATAGTCGATTACCGGAAACCAGGGTATCCACGGACCCTCTTTTTCCAGCGATCCAGTCATTGGGCCCCCGCCGGGCTCCTCTGCTAGAAGCTCAGAAACAATCCCTTCCGGATCCATGACACGCATATTCAACACCCGCGTCCCTTCCGGCAGGCACAGATCCAATCGGGAAAATAACGACCGGATCGTCCGCTCGAAACAGGCCACAATCCGCAACCGATCGAGCTGGGCCCACTCGGCCATGCGCGGATCGCTCTCGGCCGCCAGTTTGCACAAATCCCCTACCGCTTCGAAGGCAATTCCCCTGCGGCGCAAAGCCTCGACGATATGACTCTTAACCTGCTCGTCGATCCCATCCGAATAGGCACAATCACAGAACAGGATTTTAATTGTCGATTTCATTGACCGCTCACGAATATAAAATACCGTCAAAACACTAAAAAACATAAAAATAGGGCGGTTTATATGCCCCGCCCTACTATCTTACACGGTTGGGAAGGAAAATCCAAGCCTGATCAATCGATTGTCCACAAAGTAACCGTATCCTGGTCCTTGATAAAAATCCGCTTGCCTGAAAGTACCGGACAAGCATAGGTCGGGGTATCCGACACCTTGATCCGTGCCAGTTCCTCATACTTTTCGCCGGTGGGCTTGAAAATCATCAATTCCCCATTGCTGGACAAGGCCACCAGACACGAACCGGCATCCACAATCTGGCCAAAACCGCTCCGATCATAGGACGTCGAATCGGCCCACTTCGTATCGCCGGTCTTGGCGTCAATACAATAGAACTTTCCGCTGTTGGAAAGACCGAACAGCATTCCGTCTTTCAATACCGGCGTATTATATTGCGGGGCCAGGTCCGCGTTTTTCCAAAGCTCCCTGGTAACAAATGTATCACCCTGTTTTTCCACTTTAACCGCCGTCGTTCCTCGTCCGGCCCCCGCGTAAATTACTGTCTGCCCATCCACAATCGGAGTTACCGAGTTGTATGCCCGTCCTGCCGGCACAAAAGGCAGGCTCCAAAGCAGCTTTCCATCCGCGGCATTCACGGCGACCACGCTCTTCTCGGTCAGGGTCACAATCTGCTTAACGCCGTCCGCCGCCAACAGCACGGGCGATCCATAGTCCGGACCCTCGCCGCCCCAGCGCCATTTCTCCTGGCCCGTTGCCAGATCGTAAGCAATCATACCCCCATTGCCTGCTCCTCCAAGATGAGCGATCGCCTTGCCGTCCACAACCAACGGCGACATGGAGGTAAAAAATCGGGGTACGACCTTCGGAAACGGGTCTTTTCGCCAAATCAGCTTGCCCGACTCGGCATCCAGACAGGACAATACCCCCCCGACGCCTAGTGTGACGATCTTGGCACCCGCCACGATCGGCGTGCTTCGAGGACCGGGATGTCGCGCAGCTGCGCCCGTTACCGCCTGTGCCTCATAGTGATCTTTCCACACCTCCTTGCCGTCACCGGCATTCAAACAAAGAGTTACCTCTTCATTTCCCTGTCGTGCAAACACATACACCTTGTCTCCCACCAACACCGGCGTCGCATCGCCCGTTCCCACGTTCACACTCCACTTCTGCACGAGTTTTGCCGGCCATGTCTGCGGGGCGGAAAATGTGGCGACTCCGTCCCGCTGCGGCCCCAGCCATTGAGGCCAGTCCTGCCCAAACGCCAATCCCGCCGCCAGCACAATCAAACACCCTGAAAGTACAATCCTGTTTCCCATCTCTTGTGCCTCCACTTAAATTCGCACTGTAACTTTCCATCCCGTCCCATGGCTTCACATGGAACGACTTCCATATCCCTCTATGCCGGATACCCTACCGTCTGCGAAAACAACACCTTCTGTTCAGGGCGCAATTTGAAAATCTTTGCCGTGTTCTCCTTGTCGCAATTATGAAACCAGGCCGCCAGCACGCTTTTTCCCCCCTCCGTTTGTGGTTTCAAGAGGATAATTGGCTCCAATTCCCGTGAAAATCCCTGACTCGTCCCGGCCAAAACTGCCGCTGCCGGCACCGTTTTCAGAAATGTCCTGCGATCCATCCGAATAGGCCTTTCAATACATACAAAAATTCACAGGCATAATCTGGATATTCCCCTACCGCCTTACTATAATAAAAGATAGTACTCTCTCAATCACCCTGGTAACAGAAAAATTCTCCTCTCAAGTCAAAAAGGACAATCCAAAAATGGTTCTCCATTTTTCCTGGCGTCTGGGCTCTTCCTATCGTATTTCTAACCGCATGAAACGACTGAAATTCTTAAATCTGCAGGTTCTCCTGGCCTTTTTGGGTCTCTATGGCCTGTTTATCACGTCATTGGTTACCGTTGCCGTCTGGAAAAATCCCATTCATCGGGCCGTGCTGCTCATGGCCTGGGGATTGATCCTTTTCTGGTGTATCCTGGGCGGGCTTATTTCTATGCTTCTACGCCATCGCATCCGCGTTTTTGTCAATAAAATCCCCCTGGGCTGGCGGTTCAAATTCGTCCTGTTCTGCACCCTCATGGCCCTGCTTGAGGAAGCCGTCACGGTCACGATGACCAACTGTGCCCCATTGTTCGGCGTAAAAGTCGGCCAGGCCTATATCACCGCCTCGGCCAATTACCTCGATGTCGTCTGTCTGCACAGTGTCGTCGTCTTCGTCGCCATGTTTGTCTGCTGGGCATGGATGTTGGGCCGCCGCAACTTCAAGCCCCTGCAGGTTATGCTCCTGTTCGGATTGACCGGTACTCTGGCCGAAATGAGCTTTACCGGTCTCCAGGCCCTTGCCCAGGTCGGCTTCTGGGTCTTTGTTTATGGCCTGATGGTCTATCTGCCCGCCTTCTGCATCCCACAAGATCGCCATGCCAAGCCTGTGCGCTGGTGGAACTGGCCAATCGCCCTCATTCTGCCATTTGTCTTCGTCATCCCCGTTGCATGCCTGATCCATTGGATCCACCCCGTCAAAATCCACTTTCCCCCGATCACCGGCGGGTAACAGAAAATAGTTATAAACACACTACTGTCCCGTTAACTTAAAAGCAAATTGTTGTAAGTCGAATAAATATAAAAGGTTGTGAGAAAAAATGAG
>JAFGGE010000014.1 GCA_016930745.1 Sedimentisphaerales bacterium | reverse complement strand
CCATGGAACACCTCCTCGGTCGCCGGCGTGGTTTCCGTATCGCGGTGTTCATTGGCCCGCATTTTTTCCATGGCTTTGCGATAATCGATCGGGATGACTTTCACAAATCGTCCCACGACATTTTCCCACTCCTTCAGGATCCACTGGGCTCGCTTGCTGCCGGTCCATTGCTGGTGCCGCTGGATCAATTCCTGCAGGAACCGTTTGTCCTCTTCCTGCCAGACCATCTCCAGCTCGACCATATCCAGATTGCAGAGCGTGTCGAACAGCTGCATCTCATCGAGAACATAGGCGATTCCGCCGCTCATCCCTGCGGCAAAATTGCAGCCTGTCTCGCCCAGAATGACCACCGTTCCTCCGGTCATGTATTCGCAGCCATGGTCGCCCACCCCTTCCACAACCGTCAAAGCGCCGCTGTTTCGGACGGCAAATCGCTCCCCGGCCATTCCATTGATAAAGATCTCCCCGCGCGTAGCTCCATACAACAGCGTATTGCCCACAATGATGTTGCGGTGCGCGATAAACGGCGATTGGTCGGGCGTCTTAACCACGATGCGCCCGCCGGACAGGCCTTTGCCCAGGTAATCATTCGAATCCCCGATCAGCCGCAAGGTGATACCCGGCGCTAAAAAAGCCCCGAAACTCTGGCCCGCCGAACCTCGCAGCGTGATATCAATAGTTCCGTCCGGCAAGCCCTCGGAGCCGTACCGCTGAGCGATGCGGCTGCTGAGGATCGTACCCACCGTTCGATGAATATTACGGATGGGAAACTCGAGCTTCACAGGCGTCTTCGTTTCGACGGCATTTTCTGCCTGTTTCAGAATCTCGTAATCCAGATGACCTGCCAGTTTATCCGCCTGTTTGTCGCTGAGCCGCCTCTGTGTTTGGTCTTTTACTTCGGACTGATGGAAAATCCGCGAAAAGTCCAGACCCCTGGCTTTATAATGATCAATCCCTTTTTGCATTCGCAGCCGATCCACCCGACCGATCATTTCATCCAACGTGCGAAATCCCAGAGCGGCCATCCACTGCCGGGCTTCCTGGGCTACAAAGGTCATATACCGCACGATGTATTCGGGTTTGCCGGCGAAACGTTTACGAAGCTGGGGATCCTGCGTCGCGATTCCGTAGGTGCAGGCCCCTTCATGACATTTTCGCAATAACGTGCATCCCATACAGACCAGCGCTGCGGTCCCGAATCCGAACTGATCGGCCCCCAGCAAGGCGGCGACGACCACATCCCTCCCGGTCCGCAATTGCCCGTCGGTCTGCACTCGAATGCGGCTGCGAAGTCCGTTCTCGATCAGCACCTGCTGGGCTTCGGCAAGGCCCAGTTCCCAGGGACAACCGGCGTGCTTGATCGAGGATTGCGGACTGGCGCCGGTGCCTCCATCATGACCGCTGATCAGGACTTCATCGGCGTTGCCTTTGGCCACCCCGGCGGCGATGGTTCCCACGCCGATTTCGGATACCAGCTTTACCGACACCTTGCATCCGGGATTGCTGCATTTAAGATCGTAGATCAACTGGGCAAGATCCTCGATCGAGTAGATATCATGATGCGGCGGCGGGGAAATCAGCGTTACGCCCGGCGTCGAATGCCGCAAACGCGCGATTTCCTGCGTCACTTTCCGACCCGGAAGCTGCCCGCCTTCCCCGGGCTTGGCGCCCTGCGCCATCTTGATCTGGATTTCTTTGGCATGAACCAGATAATTAATCGTCACTCCGAAGCGGGCGCTGGCCACCTGCTTGATGGCGCAATTTTTCGAATCTCCATTCGGCTCCGGCACATACCGAGCCTCATCCTCTCCCCCTTCTCCGGTATTGCTCATCCCGCCGAGGCGATTCATCGCGACGGCCATGCACTCGTGCGCTTCCTTGCTGATCGAGCCATGGCTCATGGCCCCGGTGCAGAACCGTTTTACAATGTTCGAAGCCGGCTCCACCGCTTCGATGGGAATCGGCTGATCGGAGAAATCGAATTCAAACAATCCGCGGAGTGTGCAGGCCCCCCGGGCCTGTTCATTCACAGCATGGGAAAATTCCTCATACGCCTTTGGGTCGTTATAGACGACGGCGTGCTGGAGGCGGGAGACCGTGATCGGATTCCACAGATGCCGCTCGCCGTCCAGACGAAAATGGTATTCCCCGCCAAAATCAAGTTCCAGCGAACCCGGCGTCCGCGGCTCATACCCGGCCCGATGCCGAAGGACCGCATCCCGGGCAATCTCGTCCAGACCGACGCCTTCGATACGGGACACGGTTCCACAAAAATAGCGATCCACAAATTTTCTGTTCAGGCCGACCGCCTCGAACAATTGCGCCTGAAAATAGCTGCGCACCGTCGAGATGCCCATCTTGCTCATCGTTTTGAGGATGCCTTTTTTAACGGCGGCGATATAGTTGTCGGCAATCTCCGAATCGTCCATGGCCTCAGGCAGTTCCCCCTGCCGATGAAGCTGATCCAGACTCTCGAAAACCAGATAGGGATTGATGGCATTGGCGCCGTAACCAATCAAAAGGCAAAAATGCATGACCTCACGCGGCTCGCCGCTTTCGATCAACAGGCCGGCCTCGTGACGAAGCCCGCGATTGAGCAATCCATGATGCAGGGCGGATGTCGCCAGAAGAGAAGGAATAGGGGCATGGGTTTCACTGGCATCCCGATCGCTGACAATCAGCAGGGAAGCCCCTTTTCGAATCGCCTGTTCAGCCTGCTCCACCAGGGCATCCAGGGCCTGCCGCAGAGATTGGGCCGGGTCGTCGGTCGCAGCGTCGAACAGAGAAGAAATCGTAGCGACATGGAAGTCTTCCCGGCGCACCGCCCGAAGCCGCTCGATATCCTCATTGGTCAGGATCGGATGAGGCAGCTTCAACTGCCGGCAATGCGGCGGCGTTTCCGCCAGCAGGTTCTGTTTCTTGCCCGTAAAGGTCATCAGGCTCATCACGAGCCCTTCCCGCAAGGGATCGATCGGCGGATTGGTCACCTGGGCAAAGAGCTGTTTGAAATAGGAAAAAAGCAGTTTGGGCTGATCGCTCAACACGGCCAGGGCTGCATCATTGCCCATCGATCCGACCGGCTCCTGGCCGTTGAGCGCCATCGGAAGCAGCAGCATATCCAGATCTTCCCGCGTATAGCCGAAAACACGCATCTTCTGGAAGATCGTTTCCGGATCGCTTTCCAACTGCCGCGGAGCGTCAAAAAGGCCTCGCAGTTCGATCCGGTTTTCCGTCAGCCAGCGGCGGTACGGTTTTTGACGAGCGATTTTGCTCTTGATTTCATTGTCGGAAATGATCCGCCCCTGCTGGGTATCCACCAGAAACATGCGGCCCGGACGCAGTCGTCCTTTGGATTGAATCTTTTCCGGGAGAAATTCGATGACGCCGGTCTCGCTGGCCATAACCACCAGCCCGTCGGTGGTCACCAGATAACGACTCGGACGAAGCCCATTGCGGTCCAGAACGCCCCCCAGATACCGCCCGTCCGTAAATACCATCGCCGCCGGACCATCCCAGGGTTCCATGATGGACGCATGGTATTCATAAAATGAGCGTTTATCGGTGCTGATATGGTACTTGGGACCGAACGCCTCGGGAATCATCATCATCACGGCATGGGGCAGCGAACGGCCCGCCCGCACCAGCAATTCCAGGACGTTGTCAAAACAGGCCGAATCGCTGGCTTCCGGGTTGGAAATGGGAAACAGATCCTGCAAATCCTCGCCAAACAGCGGAGAATCCATCTTCACCTCGGCCGCACGGATGCTGTTTCGGTTGCCGCTGAGGGTATTGATCTCCCCATTGTGAGCGATGGCCCGAAACGGCTGGGCCAGTTTCCAACTGGGAAAGGTGTTGGTGCTGTATCTCTGATGCACCACCGCCAGGGCGGATTTCATTCGTTCGTCGCTCAAATCCGGGTAGTATTCGAACAACTGCCAGGCCATGAACATGCCTTTATAGTTGATCGTCCGGCTGGAAATGGAGGGGATATAAAAATCCTCCCCAGGTCCCGGATAGCGGGCCCGCACTGTCCGTCCGGCCCGACGCCGCGCCAGGAACAGCCATCGTTCGAACTCATCCGGATCATGAAAACGGGAGCCATCCACAAAAATCTGAAAAATGGCCGGTTCTGCGGATAAGGCAATGGGTCCCAGACATGCATTCTTCGTGGGAACGTCGCGCCAGCCCAGCACCTTCATGCCGTAATGAGCGATCGATTCTTCCAGAATCTTTCGTGAAATATCGCATAATTCCTTTTCCGGAGGGCAAAAGACCATCCCGGCAGCATAGCGGCCTGGTTCGGGAAGATCGATATGCAGATGTTTGCACTCCGAGGCAAAAAAATCATGCGGGATTTGAAACAAAATCCCCGCTCCGTCGCCGGTGATATTATCCGCGCCGGCCGCTCCGCGATGGTGGAGGTTCAAGAGGATTTGCTTTCCATACTCCAGGATCGTATGCTCGGCCCGGCCTGCGATATTGGCGACGGCGCCGATTCCGCATGCATCATGTTCAAAACGGGGATCATACAATCCCCGTTCGGCCATTTCTCTTTGTCTTTTACTTCCATCCATTGGTGTCGTATAGACTCTAACTGCCTGTCATTTTCTCGGATCACAGACGCGGCACAACTCGGTTCATCGGAGGCGCTCATAAGCCCCATGGCCGGATCGCAAGACCGGACTCTATATACATTACTGTTTGTAGAGAAAAAAAGCTCGTCTTTTTTGCTAATAGACAAGTTCATTTTCCCTTATTGTATTACCGTATTTTCTTATAATAAAGCCCGGTTCACACATCTTTTTGAAACAGGCAAAACTTTGTCTTATCCGACTATCGAAGAAACAGCATCTCTGAATAGGTGGGAAGCGGCCATACTTGCGCATCCACGATCATCTCCAGGGCATCAGCGGCTTCCCGAAGCGTGGTCATTATCGGGATGATCACGTCGCGGCAATGGCAAGCCTGATCCGAAGCCATCTGGATGGATTCGATCTGCTTAAGGGCCTCTTCCAGCTTCTCGGTCGCTGCGCCCAGATGATCCAGTAATCGATCGATTTCCTTCAGGTTCTTTTCCATGATGCATGCCGCGCTTCCGGCGGACTTCACGGCATTGATGCTGGAGGCAACCTGCCCCGCATAGGAAATCGCCGCCGGCAGAATCTGGCGCCGGGCCATCCGGATCATCGTACGGGCCTCGATCTGTATCGCTTTAATATAGGCCTCAAAGAGGATCTCGGTACGTGCATGTAATTCGGAGGGACTCAGAACGCCATGCCGCTCAAACAAGCTCACATGGGCGGGATCCATAATAACCAGCAACGCCTCCGCTGTGGAAACCATATTCGGCAGACCCCGGCGCTGCGCCTCGGCGATCCAATCCGAACAGTAATTGTCCCCGTTAAAGACGATCCGTTTATGCTCGTTGGCAATCCGCTGGAGGATTTTCTGAACCGTTTTGGGCGTCTCTTTCGCCTGTTCCAGCTCGTCGGCGATCTCGGACAGGATATCGGCGACGATCGTATTGAGGACAAACGTCGGACCGGAGGTGCTCTGAGTGGAGCCGACCATACGGAATTCGAATTTATTACCCGTAAAGGCAAAGGGACTGGTGCGATTGCGGTCGGTGCAGTCCTTCGGCAGCGGCGGAAGCGTAGAGACTCCCAGCTTCAGTTCCCCTCCCTTGCGCGAGGACTTGGCCCCGCCGGCGGCAAGCTGCTCAAAGATATCGTTGAGCTGGTCGCCCAGAAAGATCGATACAATCGCCGGCGGCGCCTCATTGGCGCCCAGACGATGTTCATTGCCCGCATTGGCCACGCTGGCCCGCAGCAGCCGGGCATATTTATCCACTGCACGAACCACAGCGCACAGAAACACCAGAAAAACCATGTTGTCATGGGGCGTATCGCCCGGATCCAGCAGATTGCGTCCGGTATCGGTCACCAGCGACCAGTTGTTGTGCTTGCCAGAACCATTGACTCCCTTAAAGGGCTTTTCATGCAGCAGACAGGCAAATCCATGCCGCAGAGCCACCTTACGCAGGGTTTCCATCGTAAGTTGATTGTTGTCCGTGGCCACGTTGACGCTTTCAAAGACCGGCGCGATTTCATATTGCGCCGGAGCGACCTCGTTGTGCTGGGTCTTGGCCGAAACGCCCAGCTTCCAAAGCTCGGTATTGACCTCGCTCATAAAAGAGGCCACGCGTTCATGCAGGGCGCCGAAATAATGGTCCTCCAGTTCCTGCCCGCGCGGCGAAGCCGCTCCAAACAGGGTCCGTCCTGTCAAGACCAGATCCAGACGTGTCTCAAAAAAACGGTGATCTACCAGAAAATACTCCTGCTCCGGACCCAGGGTGCCGGTGACATGCCGTACGGAGGTCTCTTTCAGAGCATGCAACACCCGGATGGCCTGACGATCCAGGGCATCCATGGAACGCAGCAGGGGCGTTTTTTTGTCCAGGGCTTCGCCGGTATAGGAGCAAAAGGCGCATGGGATATACAGGGTCGTATTCGTGCCGTCCGCCTTGACAAACACCGGGCTGGTGCAGTCCCATGCGGTATATCCCCTGGCTTCAAAGGTCGCCCGCAGCCCGCCGGACGGGAAAGAAGAGGCATCCGGCTCTCCGCGGGTCAGCTCTTTGCCGCTGAATTCCATGATGGTCCGTCCATCCGCCGTCGGGGCGATAAAGGCGTCATGCTTTTCCGCTGTCAGGCCGGTCATCGGCTGGAACCAGTGACAAAAATGCGTAGCGCCTTTTTCCACCGCCCAGTCCTTCATCGCGTTGGCGATCACATCGGCCAGGGCCGCCTCCAAAGGACGACGGTCCTCGATATTGTACTTGAATTGACGGTAGATATTCTTCGGCAGCCGTTGCCGCATCACCGCATCGTTAAAGACATTGGAACCAAATACTTGGGTTACATCGGTAATCATACTGTTTGCTCCACTTTCTGAACGACGAAACGTTCGATTCCTCCGGGAATCATTTTGTATTGGACTTATTTTAATCCTGCCCGTCAACTATGAAATCAGTTCCAAGGCAGGCTATAGCATAAAAAACCCCGGCAGGCACATCCCCCCGCCGGGGTCCGGCTGAATAGAACATTCCGAAAAACGGCTCTATCGAAAATCCCGTCTTCGGATTTCCAGCAATCGTAGTACAAGGCGAATCCGTGAGGATGAGGATGCAAGGCCAATTCGTTTACTTCATTTTCCCGTTTCCACTTGATCCATGGATGGATCCTTTCCTTTCATTGAGTCGGACAATTCTGTCGTTTTCTCCGCGGACCGGCACGACTTCATCGTTTACCCGATACATGACTGTACCTGGATAACCGCTTTATTTCGCTTACAATTCGTCCAGAGGCAATTCCGATCACTTAAACCAGTATAGGGCAAGAGGTATGCCAAAAAGACAAGATTCGCTATATAAATTATAAGTCTTTATTATATAACGACTTATGATCTATTTGCAAAGGTTGAGCAAAAAGACAAATACTTACATAATTGTATTTATAAAATGATAATGACTACAAAAATGTCACTCCAAAGTTTTGGGAAATCGTTTTTACACGATCCCTTTTTCAGCCTTTAATGCAGATCAAAGGCACTAGTTTGGCCACTTTGGTCGCCAGTGCGGCCTTGTGAGAAACCTCGACAACCTCACTGACATCCTTATAGGCCAATGGCGCTTCTTCCGCAACACCGCGCAGGCTTTTCGTGCGGATCAGGATGCCCTGCTCAGCCAGTTGATTCGTGACCTGCTTACCGTGCCATTTCTTCGTGGCGGCCTTACGGCTCATGGCCCTGCCGGCTCCATGACAGGAGGATCCGAATGCAAGCCTTTCACTGGCCTCGGTCCCAACCAGAATATAGGATGCTGTTCCCATCGTTCCCCCAATCAACACGGGTTGCCCCACTTTTTTATATTCCGACGGGATTCCTTCGCGTCCCGGTCCCCAGGCCCGGGTTGCTCCTTTGCGATGCACAAACAGCCGCTTGCGGACTTTGCCTACCTCGTGTTCCTCGACCTGGCAGGTGTTATGAGAGACATCGTACAGGAGCCGGACCGAAGCCTTTGGCAGGATTTGGTCGAATGCCTCCCGTACCAGATGCATCAGTATCTGCCGATTCGCCAGAGCACAATTGATCCCGCACCGCATCGCGCCAAGGTAGCTTTGCCCTACTTCAGACTCTATAGGGGCACAGGCCAGTTCCCGCTCCGGCAGGTCCAAACCGTACGATTTGGCCGCCGTGGTCATCTTTTTCAGGAAATCGGTCCCGATCTGGTGGCCCAATCCCCGCGAACCGCAGTGAATGCTGATTTTGATATCTCCTACCTCGATCCCGAAGGCCCTTGCCGCCGCGGGATCGTAAACTTCCACAACCTCCTGGACTTCCAGATAATGATTTCCCGACCCCAGGGTGCCCATCTGGTCCAGTTGACGGTTTTTGGCGTGGTCCGATACTTCCGCAGGCTTTGCCCCGGCGATCTTGCCCTGCGATTCAATGAATCGCAGGTCCTCCTTTTCTCCGTACCCGGATTCAACGGCCCACTGTGCCCCGCCCTGCAATACCTCATCCAATCCACTCGGTGTCAGTTTGATCCTGCCGGTACTGCCCACTCCCGCGGGAATCTTGCGAAACAAGGTCTCGGCGATCTGCTCCCGAATCGAATGAATCTCCTCGGCCTTCAGGCCCGTATGCATCGTTCGGACACCACAGGAGATATCGAAACCTACTCCGCCGGCGCTGACCACACCGCCGGCCTGCGGATCAAAAGCAGCGACTCCACCAATGCAGAAACCGTAGCCCCAATGGGCATCGGGCATGGCATACGAACCGGCCACGATCCCCGGCAGCGAGGCCACGTTGCGAACCTGCCGGGCGACCATATCATCCATGCCCGCAATCAGATCTTCTGAGGCGAAAATCGTCCCATCGACGTGCATCGAGCCCGTACGTTCGATCTGCCATGTATACTCATTTCGCCTCTTGACCAGTTTCCGATCCATGTTCTGCTCCTATCCAAGAAACGCAGATGCGACAGTTCTTCACACATCCACCACACATTGGACAAAGTATTGCCCTGTATTGTCATGGCCGGCCTTGAGTTCCATATAGGTCGCCGCCTTGACCATTACGGCAAACTCATGCCTGTCGGCATCGGCCGGTTCCCCCCAGGCCCTGGCCGTTAATTCGTCTCCCACAATCTCCACTTCGAATCGGGAAAACAGCATCCCTCGGGTATCCATTTCATAAATCAGTTCATTGAGCCAGTCGGCAAAAAGCAAATCCAGCTCCGGCGCCTGACACCGGATTTTAACCGATTCGACCGACTTGACCTTGTCCGGCGAACAGATCACCGCCATCAAGGCATAAGCCCCTTCTGCAAAGGCCTCCGCCATCGTTGCGCCGATGCCCCGCACGCCGATATCCGCTTGATGATGAAAATGCTCCCACATAACTTACTCTGTACAATATTCGAATGGTTCTGATTATACCTTCCAACCTGTCTCAAACAACATGGAAACCAGGCTTCCCTTTTTCTTCTCTGATGACTATAATCAAGAGAAACCATATAGAATCCTATTGCGGAGGCACGAATGAAAGGAAGTACCAATTTACGAATTCTTGTTACTGGGCTAATCCTGGCCTGCTGTCTTCTCTCTTATTCGGCTCAGGCTCAGCAAAATGTTCTCAAAGGATGCGCCGATCCAGCCATCATTCAGGGCGCCGATGGAGTGTACTACGTCTTTGCCACCGGCAGGGGTCTGCCTTTCTACCAATCGACCGACCTGATCCGGTGGGAGCGTATTGGTCGGATTTTCGAAACCAGCGTGCCCGACTGGGCTCGGCAAGAGGTTCCCGGAACACGGGGCATCTGGGCCCCGGACATCACCTTTTACCAGGGCAAGTACTGGCTGTATTACTCCGTCTCGACGTTCGGCTCCCAGCGATCCTGTATCGGCCTGGCTACTAATGTAACACTCAATCCGGATGATCCACGTTACAAATGGGAGGATCAGGGCAAGGTCGTCGAATCGGCCCCGGAAAAGACCAATTTCAATGCGATCGATCCGGCCGCGTTCACCGACCAGAAAGGCATTCGCTGGCTGACGTGGGGTTCGTTCTGGGACGGCATCAAAATGACTCAACTCGATCCAAAGACCGGTAAGCCGCTTCCTGATAATAAAAAAATCT
>JAFGGE010000203.1 GCA_016930745.1 Sedimentisphaerales bacterium | reverse complement strand
TTTGGGTCTCTGGGGCCCCGAGCGGTTTTGCCGAGGCAAGCCGCGCCGAAGACCTCCATCCACAAATCTTTCAAGAGAGCCTAAAATCCCCGTTATGCCAGCGCTCCGCCCAGAAAGATCTCCGCTGTTGCCGGCTGCGTAATGCTGTTAAGACTCCGGAGGAATTCGGTCCGGTTGAAATCGGCCTTCTTTCGGAACTGATAATGCAGCGAAACCCGTCCGTCCATCATGGACATGGTTTTCATGCTCAGATTGTCCAGTTGCTCTTCCATAAAATGATGGAGCTGCTCTTCGATGCGGGAATACACATCGGATTCCAGCGAGATCACCAGATCGGCAAACCGCCGCAGCGAAAAGCGGTTTCGCACCAGATACTGCACCGTCAGCGCAAGCAGGGCCGCCAGAAACAGGATGATGACAATGGCATAGGTACCTGTGGCGATCCCGATGGAGGAGGCGATCAACAGCAGCAAAAAACCGATTTCCGCCGAGTCCTTGACCGGCGTGCGGAACCGGACAAACGACAGGGCTCCCAGCAGGCCAAGAGACAAGGGAATGGAGCTTTGGATTCCCAGAAACAGGGCCGTAATCGCCGGCCCTCCGAGAATGAACGCCCGATCCACCCCTGCCCCAATCGTCCGCGATCCGTAAAACAGATGATACATCAGATAGACGATAATAGAGGCCAGTAGCGATGCGCCGATGGGAATGCAGACATCCAGAAGGTTCAGATTCAGACTCTGGAATTTCATTTGGGCCAGCAACATACATGTTCTCCTGTGAAAAAAGTTGTCATTTTATACATGTTCTACCCGGCCGGAAGGCCAGAGGCGGCCTGCCGAGCCGATTGCTTCCAGATGTGATTCTATAGAGCCGGCATATTTGGAGTATCGACTCCAGTCGGTTCCCAGCGAGCGAATGGACGCAAGCGTGGGGGGCAGGTCCATCGAGCGTCCCTTAATCTCTATGACGCCCCCTTCCATATCCAGCCAACCTTCCCGACGATCGTATTGGGGACCAACCAGCCTGGAACGGATATTCCAGTCCAGCGAAATCCGGGCGCCGGTGACAGGATCGGAAAATCGAAGGCGCCGATACGAGATCAGAATCGTCGGATATAGTCGATTCGGGGGGCAATAGCCGAAGTCGGAAAGGGTCTGCACCATCGTGGGATAAGGAATGACGTTCTCCCGCAAGGCGGAAACCTCCAGACGCTGCGATGCTACCGAAAAAAGTTTCCTGGCCTTGGTTCCGGCATATCCTCTTTTCGATTTCAACTCCACAAAGACCTCGGCCGACGGCGCCGTCTGAGGATTGTCATACCAGCGAATCCGCACTTTTTTCCGCCAGTGATCCCCTTGCTGGGAATCATCGAAGTAGTCCAGTTCGGCCGTATCGTAATAGACCGAATGGATGGTTCCTCGGGGATATTTTCTGTCCGCCGGGCAGCAATGAGTCAAGAGGTGTGTAACAAAAGATATCATCGAGGGAGGAAGGAAAAATTTTCGCTCCAGTCGCTCGGACTGAATGGGCGTATTACCCGGCTGCCCGGAACTGCCCTGTTTTCGAATCCATGCAATCATCGCATCCCTCCCGGTCCGGGCATCATAGGCCATCCCTGGTTCAATTGTTGTTTCTGTTCGGCGGTCGGTTTGGAAGGCAGCGCGCCGTCCAGTTGGCCTCGAACGGAGATTCTTCGTTTGCTGATAAAAGATTTCAGGCCGGGAGCGCTCATCCCCGGACCGCCGGGGCCGCCCGGTCCTCTGCGGCCAAATCCCCCGCCAAAGGGCATCTGTCGATTTTCGGTTTGAGCAGGCTCTCCGGTACTAAAAAGGAATTTCAAATCCGAGGGCATATCCTCCGGGATTTCCATTTGCTGCGATGACGGTCGAGTGGCCGGCGGATCGGCTGCGAATAGAAATTGCAGATCGGAGGGCATATCGTCCGGTACTTCTCTCTGTTGCGCTGCCTGTTGCGAAGCCGACGGTTCAGTACCGAACAAGAACTGCGCTTCAGCCGGCACATCGGCCGGACCTTCGCTCGTCGGGGAAATTTGAAAACCTGCAGGCCGGATTATTCCGGGGGGGCGACGGTCGGCTTCTGAAAATCCCTCGTGCAAGCCTTTTTCAAAATCTTCCATGGTGAAGAATTTCAATTCGTCCTTTTCGACATAGGGGCGAATCATATCTGCCCATTTGTCGATGCGGGTTTCGATCGCTCCTTCGGAAAAACCGCCTGCCAATAATTGTTCGAGATACTGGTGATATAGGTCGAGATAGGGTTTGTGCGCCAAGAGCCGATTGACAAGGGGTCGGCTTTCCATCGAGTTGGTCACCGGCTCGTCAATATAGAAATCGGATATTTCCTGTTGGAAAGACCCCATCCGGAAGGTTCCGAAGGCCATATTCAGATCCCACGGCAGGATTGTAAAGTAGCCGTTGATTTCATACAGATAATAGTTATGCCCCATTCCGATATAGTTATCCAGGTGGACCATGATTACGGAGACCGCCAGGTACCGCAGGACCTGGTCGACATGGAGCACCTTTTCGATTTCCGCGGGGAAGGATTCTTCCGGACATTTGTTCAGGACATCAAGAAGCCGGAATAGGGCTGTGTGATCCTGATAATTCTCATTGGTCTTCAAAGCCATATTATCCAATAGATTTCTGCGGCCAAAGCCGAAACCAAATCCGCCCTCCATCCGACCGGCAGGACCACCTCCGGGTCCGCCCTGGCCTCCTGGAGGACCACCCGAATCCCCGCCCCCAAAGCCGCCCGGTCTGCCAAAGCCCCCAAAGCCGAACGCGAATGGTTGGTCCATTCTCTGTAAAAATTCATTCGGATCCGAGGTTAGCAAATCCTCCGTATTGAAAGGAAGAGGACGATTCTGGTTAGGGAATCCGCGATTTATTCCCATAGCCATCATATTGGGATCGAAGGGGAATTGCCCTCTCGGACCGGGGAAAAATCCCCCTGCATTACCTTGTCTTTGGCCCTGAGAGGGAGGGGGCCCGAATCCGCCGCCGGGAAAGAAACCGCCCGGTCCCATTGGATTCTGGCCTGTATCCTCGCTTTTGGCGTTGGGATTTTCTCTTTCCAGTAAACGGAGCAGATCGCTGAGACGGCTTCCCCCGATATTGATGGCAAGGTGGTCCGAGGAAGCCTGTTGCTGGGGATTCGGTTGGGTTTGTTGATTGTCCTTTACGTCATCCTGGGTCCAGTTCAGGGTGGCCGCCCCGATTTGGGGTTTGTACAGATTACCATTCGGATTGGGAAAATGACGGGCCAGAAATGTCTTATCGATGGGTTCGACCTGCGTGTAAAGCCCCAGATGGACGTTATTTACATACAGATCGACAAAAGAGGCCCTGGGTGTGGGGATGTCCATCTGTTCGAAGAGTTCATATCCCAGTATTTCCCTTATATAAGTAGGATCTGAAAAGCCGTTATTCAGGCATAGCTTCTTGAGTCCATAAAAAGTTTGGGCGGAATTGAAGAAATTAAAGTCGATTTTCAGACTCATTCTTTTGGAGCCGCTACCGGCAATCGTCATTAAGGAGGAATTTCCTTTGGGTCGGATGGCCACATTCGGGTATCGCCTGCCGTCAAACCAGAAATCGGCCCTGACGTACTGCTCGGCCATGGGATTGGAAAGAATCCACTGCCAGTCTTTTTCGGCCATGACGATCCGAACGGTTGCCACCCGATCTTCCGGGAAAGGATCGCTTTTATCGTGGTCCTTTCGAAACAGGCTTTCATGTCCCCCGGCCAGCAATACGACCAGGCCCAGGAGGAATAAAAAAAGCCCTGCGAATATCGACTTTTCAATCTTGTCCATACAACCACTTCTACAAAGGTTCTATTTCCTATCCTAAGACATAGTGATTTGACTCACAAAACGGTAACAGTGGGGAGATAGTTTTCAGAAAGGAAATTTGTCTGGAAATGTTTTCTTTTCAGAAAAAAGCGTTAGGTCACGCACGATGGTGGGCACAAAAGGAGGATAAACGAGCCGGGAGCAGGGGCTTCTGAGCCGGGAATGGATAAACGAACGCAGGGAAAGGAACATGGCATGAAAAGGTTGGTAGTGGTTTTAGTAATGTTGGCCATAGCAGGCAGCTCAATGGCGCAGGACAAACGGGTACGAACAGCCAATACTTATCAGGTGCGGACTCGAACCACGGCCCAATCGGCCGACGAGGCGATTCAGGACTTGTATTATTACTACGCACGTTCGAACGATCGGGCCATGATGGCGATGCTGCGGTATATGTTGACCGCCCGTGCACAAGCACAATTGGACGATGAGGAAGAAACGACGCCGGTAACACCTTTGAGGACACGAACCGCCACGAGAAACAAGGCGCAGAGCCAAACCCAGGACGGCGTCTGTGATCCGTCACAACAACAGCAGCAGACTCAGGAACAGAAGCAAGACGGTACCTGCGATCAGACTCAACAACAGGACCAGACTCAAACCCAGGAACAAAAACAGGATGGCACTTGTGACCAGTCGCAAGATCAAGATCAGGATCAAACCCAGGATCAGACCTGCGACCAGAACCAGCAGCAGGATCAGGTTCAACAGCAGGATCAAACCCAGAATCAGGATGGAGTACAGCAGCAGGATCGCGACCGCGATCAGGTCAATAAACCCTAACCCAAGCAAAAATGGATTCCGAACCTGACCGGTCGACAAACCGGCCGGATCGAACGGAGTATGGGGTGACTCCATACACGCCGGCGGGGATTCATCAATCCCGTCGGCGTCTTTTTTCGCGCATCCAGTATTCTTATAGGGAAAAACAGGGGAATAGGTCCGAACCCGATCCAAGAGGAGCCGTAGGTACATAAGAATTCAGCGATACAGGAGTACTTTCGATGAACAGTCATATAGGTACCGGGCGGATGAATCTGCTAAAAACAGAACTGGGAGGTCCGATTATGAAGGTAAAACACATTTTATTAATGATGGCGGCAATGTGGATGGTGTTGTCCGTGGATACTTGGGCACAGCGGCAGGGACGACAAGCTGCCGGCGATCGACCTGCCGTGCGGGCGGCACAGGGCGACCCAGCGCGTCCGAGGGCCGCCGCCGGCCAGGCCGTTCGGCAGCAAATGGAGCAGTTAAAGGCGGAGCATCAGGCATTGATGGGGCAATTGGAAGAAATCCGGGAACTGGCCCGCAGGGAAAAAGCCGAAAAGACGGCCCAGCGTGTCCAGAAACTGATGGATCATCTTGGAAGTGCCCACGAGAAGCGTCTGCAGGCGATGGAGCAGCGGATTGAGAGGATGCGCCAGGCGAGCGACGCTGTGGAAGAGTCGGGCGCAAAAGCGCCCGATTTTACCCTCAAGAGCTTCGATGGAAAAACCGTTACCCTGAGCGAACTCAAAGGCAAAATCGTCGTGCTGGAGTGGTTCAACTTTGAGTGCCCGTTTTCTCTCTATCATTACCAGACCCGGAGCACCATGGCGGACCTGGCGAACAAATATAAGGACAAGAATGTTGTCTGGCTGGCGATCAACAGCACCAGCCATACCAAGCCGGAGCCGAACATTGAGTTTGCCGGTAAATACAAACTGCCTTATCCCATTCTGGATGACCGATCCGGACGCGTCGGACGGGCGTATGACGCCAAAACCACTCCCCATATGATTGTGATCAATCCGCGCGGCAACATCGTTTATAACGGCGCTATCGACAATGCCCCCATGGGCCAGGCCCAGGGCGATGCGGTGGTAAACTATGTGGATCAGGCGTTGGGCGAGCTGCTGGCCGGCAAAGACATCACCACCAAAGAAACAAAACCCTATGGATGTTCCGTGAAATACGCGAACTGACCATCGTTGTATATCCACAGTTGTACAGGGTGGACCATAAAAAGGGCGGCCCTTAACCAGAGGGTCGCTTTTTTTATTGCGCAGGGGTACAATGGCCCAACAGGGAGCAGATTCGGACAAGATCGGTGTTGGGAGAATGCGAATGAGCCGGGAAAGAGATTTGTCAAGGCGGGACTTTTTGGGAACAGGCGCGGCTCTTGGATTCGGCGCCGTACTTTCCGACCGACTGATCGCAGGGCAAAAAGATTCGACCGGAACGAACTGGTCGGTTGGAATCTATACCCGCCCCTGGGATCAGTATGAATATCTGACAGCGCTGGACGCCATAGCCGAAGCGGGATTCAAATACGCCGGCCTGATGACCACGAAATCTCAGAGCGGTCTGGTGATCTCATCGCAGACTTCACTGGAACAGGCTGCCGCGTGCGGCCAAGAAGCCAAGAAGAGGGGGCTAAGGATTCTCTCCGTGTACGGCGGCGATATCGGTGTGGACAAGTCCCTGGAACGGGGTATAGCCGATCTGCGTCGGCTGATCGATAATTGCGCTGCCTGCGGCTGCGGGAATTTGCTGATGGGCGGGGTAGGGAACGCCGGACTATATGACCTGTATTATAAGGCAATTTCCGAATGTTGTGATTATGCCGCTCACAAGAGAGTGCATCTTAGCCTCAAACCGCACGGGGGACTCAACGCCACGGGGTCCCAGTGCCGCCAAACCATCGAGAGGGTCGGCCATCCCAATTTCCGTATCTGGTACGATCCGGGCAATATTTATTACTATTCGAATGGGGCGTTGAATCCCGTAGACGATGCGACAACGGTGAACGGCCTGGTGACGGGGATGTGTGTCAAGGATTATCGGCATCCCAGAGAAGTCCTGCTTCGTCCGGGAACGGGGCAAGTCGATTTTCCGGTGGTCTTTGCTTTGCTGCGAAAGGGGGGATTTGTCAGCGGTCCCTTGCTGATCGAATGTCTGGAACGAAGCGAACCAAAGCCGATGATCGAGCAGGCAAAAAAGGCCCGTCAGTTTGTGGAGCAATGCATCGATCAGGAGGATCGTCGAATCCTGCGACGGTTTGAAAGGACGCTTCAGGCAGGGGTGGCGGAAGCGGACATTACCCCGCCGACGGGCTATCGGATGAGCGGGTATTTTCATGAGCGGCTCAGCACCGGCACGGCCAATCCCCTTAAAGCCAAGGCCCTGGTCCTTCGGCAGGGACATACAAAGGCGGCCTTTGTTTCGTGCGATATCATCGGCATTTCGCCGCAGGTCGCCTTACAGGCACGAAAGACGATTGCCGAACGAACGATGATTCCGGAATCGAATGCGATCGTCGCGGCAACCCATTCCCATACCGGCCCGCTGTACTGGGGCGCGCTGCGAAACCATTTTCATGCCACGGCGATCGCCGGGCAGGGCAGCGATCCCTGCGAAACGGTCGATTATCCGGCCCGGCTTACGGAGGCGGTCGCGGCCGCTGTCGGCCAGGCAAATCGGACGGCCGAATCGGTGGACATCCGGGCCGGCGCTGCGGAACAGACCGGACTGTCTTTCAACCGTCGATTCCATATGAAGGATGGTTCGGTGCGTTTCAATCCCGGCGTGTTGAATCCGGACATTGTTAAAGCCGCCGGACCGATCGATCCCCAGATAGGCATCTTGACGCTCTATCGTCGCGGATCCGACAAGCCGTTTGCCGGGCTGGTAAATTTTACCCTGCATCTGGATACGGTGGGCGGGACTTTGTATAACGCGGATTATCCGTTCCATATCGAACAGGCTCTGCGGAAGGAATACGGCGATGATTTCACGCTTCTGTTTGGCACCGGGACCTGCGGGGACATCAATCATATCAACGTAACAAAACGAGAACGGCTCACAACCGAAACGATCGGGACCACGCTGGGACAAACCGTAATTGAAAAAGCCCCACTCTTGGATCCTGCAAAAGCGAGTTCATTGGCGATCAAACGGGGCATAGTTTCTTGGCCTCTGCAACAGTGTAGTCCGGAGAAGATCGTCTGGGCTCGTGAAAACATGCATAAAATAGGAACTGCAGAACTGCCATTTCTGGAACAGGTGGAGGCCTATAAGATTATGGCGATCCAGGCACGAGAATCCGAGACGATCGATCTGGAAACACAAATTATTCGAATTGGTCCGGACATTGCGATTGTTGGGCTGCCGGGAGAGGCCTTTGTCGAACTGGGATTGGCGATCAAAGAGGCCAGTCCGTTCCGCACAACAATTGTCATCGAACTGTGCAACGATTATCCAGGATATCTCCCTACAGAGAAGGCGTTCCGGGAAGGCAGCTATGAAACCGTCAATTCGCGGATTCAGCCGGGCGGAGGAGAGGCATTGGCGGCGGCGGCGATAAAGCTTCTCAGGGACTTGAAATCACTTTAATTTCGTTTCTCTGTTCCGTTGGAGGATCGGACGATCGGGGGAAATTCTCCTTGCGTAATGACGGCATTTTCTATAAAAGGAGGAACTTGGCAAACGGCTCAATCCAGTTTCCATGGTTGAAAGGTGTTTCCTGAAAGAAGGAGTCGGGCGGAGCCTTTATTCATGAAGATAGTCTATAAAAATCCGGGTCTGGAGCGGATTGCCTCCGTGGCCAATGTGATCCTCGGACTGGTGATCGTCACGACCTTTGTTCTCTTGTACGGTTTTGACGAGATCCCCTTTGAACTTTCCGCTCGTGTGTTACATAATCTTCAGATCATCGTTTTTCTGCTTCTTCTGGCCGACAAAGCCGGTCGGTTTGTGAATGCCGTTTCCAAAAAGGCCTTCCTCAGAGCATTCTGGTATGAGATTCCATTATTGCTGCTTTTATTAATCGTTGTTTTTGGCGTCCATCGCTGGTTTTGCGTGGACAGGCCGGGGCGTGCGATTATGTTCGCTCTGGCGGTCTATCTGGTTCTGCAGGTAGGTTTGCGTCTGGGCCGCAGTTGCGTGAATCTGGCGGCGTCCGGCCAAAATCCCGCCCAATCGCTGATCCTGAGTTTTTTGGTTCTGATCCTGGCCGGGGCCGGTGTTTTGATGCTTCCTCGAGCCCATAACCTGGATCGTATGAGTCCGGTCGACGCGCTCTTTACGGCCACCAGCGCCACCTGTGTAACAGGCCTGATCGTCAAAGATACCGGCACGGACTTTTCTCTGGGAGGGCAGATTACGATTTTAACGCTGATTCAGCTTGGCGGTCTGGGCATTGTCATGTTTGGCGCGGTGATCGCTTTGCTGCTGGGGCAGGCCCTGAGCGTACGCGAGTCGGTAGCGATGCAGGACCTTCTCAGTGCACAGACCCTGGGACGCATCGGGCGGATTATCGGATTTATCTTTGTGGCCACGCTGCTGATCGAGGCGCTGGGAGCAATTTCGATGGTGGGGATGTGGAAGGATGTTCCCGCCGCGATGACCGAACGTCATCAACAGTGGTTCAGCAGCATCTTTCATTCGATCAGCGCCTTTTGCAATGCCGGATTCAGCCTGTTTAGCCGCAGCCTGATGGATTATGCCGATTCCTGGCGCGTCTATGGCGTAATTTGTCCTTTAATCGTTATAGGCGGGCTGGGATTCGGCGTTCTGTACAACCTGTTTGACGTAACGGTAGACGCGATCCGTCGAAAAATTCATGCCCGGCATCGTCCGCTGGGAGGGTATGAGACGACCAGCCCGCGCAAAATTCAACTGCAAACGAAAATCGTCCTTACCACCAGCGTTCTACTGATTCTTTTTGGGGCGGCGATACTGTGGCTATTCGAACGCCCAATGGGATCCTATCCCGGTCATGGAGGCGTGGGGGAGGCGATATTCCAGTCGGTAACGGCGCGGACGGCCGGTTTTAATACCCTTGATATAGCGGCTATGACCGACGCCGGCAAACTGGTGTTGATCGTCTTGATGTTCATCGGCGGTTCGCCCGGTTCATCGGCCGGCGGCATCAAGACCGTAACTCTTGCGGTTATCCTGATGACCTCCTATGCCTCATTGCGGAAGCGGCCTCATGTGGAGATCTTTAAGCGGTCTGTTCCCCTGACTGTTGTTGGCCGGGCAATCACCGTGGGAGTTCTGTTTGCGGCGGTTTTGCTGATCATAACCCTGGGATTGTGCGTTACGGAGCACAAAAACGGTTTTGGGATGATGGATCTTCTTTTTGAGGCGACCTCGGCGCTGGGGACGGTGGGTTTGAGCACGGGGATTACCGGATCTTTGACAACGATGGGGAAATTGATTATTATTGCGGCCATGCTGGTCGGCCGGCTGGGGCCGTTGACCCTGCTGGCGTCGCTGACGTATAGCATCAAACCGGCGGTTTATGAATACCCGTCCGAGCCGCTGGTTGTCGGATAATCCCGCGATGAGAAACGAAAAACGGATAAAACAAGGATAAGCTGATGGAACGTTTTGCCGTCATAGGACTGGGACGATTTGGAAAGAAGCTGGCTATCGCTTTGGCCATGAGCGGCGCCGAAGTTATCGCTATCGACCGGGACCGGGCTGTTGTAGACAGCATTCGCGATCAGGTGAGCCTGGCCGTGCGAATGGACAGTACGGATGAAGAAGCGCTCAAGGCTCAGGGTGTCGACCGGGTGAATTGTGCGTTTGTATGTATGGGCCAGGGAGGGAGCATTTTCGAGTCGTCCGTGTTGACCGTGGTCAACCTCAAGACGCTGGGAGTCAAACGGATTTGTGCCCGGGCGCCGAGCCTGACCAGCGGCCAGGTCCTGGCGGCGGTGGGCGCTACGGATGTGGTGTATCCGGAGATCGAGACGGCCCAGCGATGGGCCTATAAGCTGATCGCGCCGCATATCGGGGAAAAAATCGATTTTGCGCCGGGCTACAGTCTGGCTCGGGTCAAGGCCCCCCCGAGTTTCGACGGAAAGACCGTAATGGAGCTTCAGTTACGCCAGAAGTTCAATGTCAACCTTGTGGCAGTCAAACGCGGAAAGGAAGAGGAGTCGTCTAAGACCGATCAAAAGGATATTATCAATGTGCCGCTGCCGAATACGGAGATTCATACCGGCGATATTCTTATGGTGGCCGGGTCGGACCGGGATCTGGCGAGATTGCCTCAGGAATAATCGATAAGTCTTTCGAATCCATGGCGGGCAAGCGCATTTACATTTCGGATTTGGACGGCACGCTTTTGCGAAACGACGCCATTCTGTCGGATGATTCGCGTCGGATATTGACCGGGTTATTGAAGCAAGGGGTGGCGTTTACCGTAGCCAGCGCCCGCAGTGTGATTGCCATCCGACAGGTCTTGGGGGATTTACCGCTGCGTCTGCCGATCATCGCGATTAACGGGGCTTTTATTTCCGATTACGCCACAGGCCGGCACTTGCGAATCAACGCCATGTCGCCCGACCTGGTGTCCGATATTTACGGCCGGATTCGAAGGCATCAGTGTATTCCGTTTGTTTCGGCCTTCGACGGAACGCAGGATCGACTGTATTTCAGTCAGCTGTCGAATGCGGGAATGCGATGGTATCACGACGATCGTCATAACAGCGGGGATGATCGCCTTACTTTTATCGAGGATTTGACGCATTCCATAGGCCGGGACCATATTGTCTCGCTGTCGGTTATTGGTCCGCAGGAGGAAATCGCGCCGCTGGCTCATGAACTGGAAGAGGATCTGGGAGATCGGCTGGAAAATCATTTTTTTCCGAATCCCTATTCGCCGCCGTGGTGGTGGCTGACCATCCATGACAAACGGTCCTGCAAGAGTCAGGCCGTGCTGCAGGTGGCCGAAGATGCCGGATTCTCGATGGATGATCTGGTGGTGTTCGGCGACAGCCTCAATGACGTAAAGATGTTCCAGCAGGTTCGCCGGGCGATCGCGGTCGCCAATGGGACCGAGGAAATCAAACGATACGCCGCCGAAGTAATTGGCTCCAATGAGGAAGACAGTGTCGTGCAGTATATTCTCCGGGACTGTAGAGCGGGTTGACTGTCCTTTCGCTTATTTTTCTCCGGATTCGGTTTCAATCATGGCCTCGGTCCAGTGTCGCAGTTGCCGGTCGTCAAATTCGACATCCGCTGTAATCACATTCACATCGGCGGCATCGGAGCAAACGAGTACGGGAACGGAAAATCGTTTTTCCGCACGCGGCGGGACATCCAACGTAATAACGTCAGGCTTTATGTAGATACCCAAAGGCGAATGAAGCTGCACTTTGTACGAATGGGCGTGCGCGGAATGGTTGAAAATGCAGACCTCTATCATGCCATGCTGGCCGGGGCGAAGGCACTGCCCGTAAGGAAACAGCCGAATCCAGCGCTCGTCAATCCCGTAATTGGGATCATCCCATGGAAATAGTTCGGCCATCAGTTTTTTCCTTTCCTGCAGGACTTTATCCATGTGATCCAGTTGTTCTGCGCTGAAACGGAACGGCTCAAAAACATGCTGGTTATTCAACAGGCAATCGGCAGGCATTTTGCGCAGAATCTCAAAACAATAGGGATACCCCGTGCCGTCATGAAGGAGATTACGGTTCTGAAGGCAATAATCATCCATGCCGGAAGGAGTAAACGAATCCCCGACAAAAAGCATCCTGCCGCCGGCTTGCCGTTCGACCAGGAGGGCGCTGTGATAGATCGTCTGGCCGGGGAAATCATAAAAGGTAAGCGTAAACTCCCGCCATGGCATGGAATGGCCGTCTTCCAGGGATTGAAGGTTTGGCGTGGCGTTGGGCGAGATCACCGGCAAACGATACGAACCGGGATGCCGCAGGATGTCATCCAGCGGCTTGACGGCATAGACCGGCGCGGGAAATTCTGTCAGTAAAGCAGGAACCGCATCCGTATGGTCGGCATGATAGTGGGTAATGAAAACGCCATCCAAACCTTTGAGCCGGCCCTGATCACGCAGTGTAACAAGCTCATCAATAATGTTCTTACCGCCGCAGTCGATCAGAAAACCTCTGCCGGTTTGGGAAAGGATCAAACGAGCGTTGTGGATGGAGACCACCCAGTCCGGCGGAGCTTTTTCAATCTGAACGGCCCAGTCCATCCAGGGTACGTCAAGCGTATCGCCCAGGACAAGCCGGGCAAGGATGTCATAGTTGTCCTTGAAGTACCATCGCCCGGCGCTGACGGAAAGATAATTCCGATAGACCGCCTGCAAACGGGCGATGAGTGTGTCGATGGCGGCCGAGGGCTGACGAATGACCGGACCTCGAGCGGGAATAAGGATATCCGGATTCTGTGTTTTGATCCGACGAAGACTGTCAATAAGCTGCCCCATCCGCCCGGCCCAGCCGTGGTAGCCGCCGATCCGGGCCTCGGGCACGACATCCTGCAGGCTGTACAAATCCAATAATTGACCCTGCCCATAGATCATATCGCCGACAAAAGCATATTTTATCTGGTCCACGCTAATAAGATACGAGACCGCTCCCCGTGAATATCCCGGCGTGTCAAGTACATCGATCTTCAGTCCCTGCCAGGAAATCGCATCCCCCCCTTTAACGCCTTCGGAGACGTGTATGGATTGAGTGAGAATCCGGGTTGTCTGCTGCTCGAAATCGTTATATCGACGCTGCGTAAAATTCTGCCAGAATTTATCTCCCTCTGTGAAGTGCTGTCGTTCGGCGTCCGGAACGAAGGCCTTGGCCCCTTGTTTTACCAGTTCTATTCCCGCCCAGGCCACATCACGCCGGCTATGCGTAAACAAAACCATATCGGGACTGCTCTGATGGCTCGGGGCGCCGTACATGGCAAGATATTTGTCGTTCTGCTCAATCAAAATGCCGTTTACTGGTCCTTGATACAGAGTAACATGTTCACTGAGTTTCTCGGATTCCGCCAAACAATACCTGCTGAAATACCCAGCCATTACGATGCCGGCCATGAGGATGGAAATTAGACGGGTTTTCATGTATACCTCCGGGCCCTGGTTCCTGATTTTTTGTTTACGGAACAGTTTAGTATACCTATTATATCGGGGTGGATTCAAGGAAAGAAACGAGGACATGAAATGGCATTACCAGAGATCCGGAAGCGAACGAAATCAAAAGAGGCATTTCAACAGGCCTGTG
>JAFGGE010000202.1 GCA_016930745.1 Sedimentisphaerales bacterium | reverse complement strand
TTGTGAACACAATCGGGAATATTTGGCATTTCTCCATGCATCAGACATGTGATCGCATAGATTCGTTTGCCGCTGCGTCCATTACCCCAAATGTCAGGTTTGTTTAGGTATGTGCGAGAAGCCGGGCAGTGATAGGCGGCGGGTGTACCGACATAAGGGAACAGCTTTCCGCTTCGGATGCCGTTTTCCTCTTCCTGTAGTGTGCAGGGTTCGCCGTCAGCATATTCGCCTGTATAGACGCCATTCTCATCATGAGGGGGATTGACCCACCAGGCATTGTCCTTGTAGGGACCGCCGTAACCAGTTGTCGTCAGCCAAAAAGATTCAATGGCATAACTAGGATCACATGGGACATGGCCGTTGACGAGCCAGCCGTCGTATTCCTCCTGATAAGACACCCAGGCACGGGAAAGGATATGCAGGTTGGCCAGGCAGAGGGTAGCCTTGCTGTGCTGTCGGGCCGTGCCGGCGGCAGGCAGAAGGACCATCAGGACGAAGGCGATTACACTCGTCAGAACAATGATCTCATGGAATCCTGTTTTTCTCATTCTTTGATCTCTTTCTCCCGCTCTTGCCTTCTATCTCCTTGCTCCTATCCCCAGATTTTTCTCATTCCGCGACCAGATAGCCTATGTTCATCCAGAGCAAATCCGGACTATCAGGATGATTTATTGTATAATAGTTATTTCCCATATTGTCATATCTTCTTATGAGATATAGTGTCCGTACATCTCTCCAGCGGTGTGTTTCTGCATGTCCATCGGCAAAGCCGAAAGTAGCTTGGCCGTTATGAAATCCTGCCGGGCAATCCCACCAACTCCAAAAATTATCACTAGCCATTAGAATGAGGCTTCCTCCCGCCATTGATAATCCGGGATCATCTTCGCTGCTGAATACCCACTTCTGACTGGGCGATTTTATTTGGGTGTATTGCTCGGCACAGATCAATGGACGTGATGAACCATAGGGTAATGTAATAGTACGATATCCCATGATTTTACCCGGCCATCCATCACGCCAACCGAAGTCTTCACCGTTCATGGTTCCACTGATTCTGTAAGACAGGTATACAGTATTTGGGGATTCCCTGCTAAGCCAGCCGTCATCAGCCGGGCAATGGTAAACAGAAGTATTGCCAATGTAGGGAAACAACTCACCAGCCTTGATCCCGTTCAGGTGGTATTCAAGGGTCAGTTCATTATCAGTTGGCATCGGATCGAATTCCGGATTATCATCCGGTTTATACAGGGGTCGTTCCACCCAGCGATAAGGGGTTGATCTACCTCCGCTGTAATAATTTGATCCGCCGACCAGCCGACCATCGTATTCCTCCTGATAAGCCAGCCACGCCTGACTGAGAATCCGCTGATTGGCCAGGCAGAGCGTGGCCTTGCTGTGCTGTCGGGCAGTGCCGGCGGCAGGAAGAAAGACCATTAGGGCAAAGACGACGAAGACCAAAACAACCAGCACCTCTTGTATGTTTATCACTCTTTTCATTCTTGTCCTGCATACAGCCAATGACCGAACATCCAATTGTCTATCACGATGGCCAGGTCCTTTAGATCCACAAAAAAGTCACGATTGATATCGCCGGAGACATAACGAGAAGGAAAGGTCAAATCTCTTTCGGTGGCTGGGATCCATGTCCAGGGATTATCAAGGCAATACTCTTCTCCTTCGCAGAAACATCGATAATCGTCATGGTCCGTGCATGCCTTCCACCATTTTACGATGGGGGCCATATCGATCAGATTCACGAGGCAGTCCCGGTTGCTGTCGATCAGGGGCGGCCAGCAGAACATCTCGGGTTCTTGTTGGCCGCATGTATCATCGGAGACGGCCCAGAGACGATTGTAGATGTCGCTGACATAGATGGAGCCGTCCGGGGCGATGACGGGAAACAGGAGCTCGCTTTGCCCCTCCGCTAGAGGGACACCGATGGGATGAATATTTCGTGTAAGCCATTTGGCGTCAAACTTGGTAAAGAACTTACCGTCGGCGTCGAGCAGGATGAGCCTGCCGTCGGGGCTTGCCGCATAGATCCGGTTGCTGGGCGTAACGGTAAGCGTATGGCCCGCTTCCTCGCCGATCCATTTGACCCATTGGATCGTTCCGTCAGGCCGGATAGCTCGTAGGTAAGAATCTCCCAGTTCGGCATAGATCGTTCCATCCGGACCGATGGCCGGCTCGCTCCAGAAGTACTGATCCTGATCCAGTTGTCCGGTTCCCGGTTCCGGATCGGGCCAGGTCGGGCCGATCTCGGCGTACATGATTTCCCGGATCTGTTCCTCGTTCAGGGCGGCCCGGTACAAACGAGTGTCATCAATCATAATACTCCAACTAGTGCTAGGATTGTAGCCATGAACATTCAATATGGCATCCTTATCTTCGTTGAAGATAGGGGGAAGATATGTAGCAGTACCTTCCGAAAAAAGCTGCCCATCCAAATAGAACGCCCCATATGTAGTGCCGCTTTGTGTGTCAGTGTTATTGATCACAGCTATATGGTGCCAGGTTGGATCGATAAAAGATGAGAAAAAACGAGGAGTTATTTGTCTTGTATGTTTAAATCTTGGACTTGTTGAGTATCCGTTGAATCCATATGCGTCTATCGACATATAATCTACATTAAAAGAGAGGGCCCAATATTTTGATGAGTCATCTTTTAGCTTCCATTCAATGACATTGCTTCTACTTAAATAATCTACATCGTCATTGACACGAAACCAGGAGGTAATGGTGTATGCGGAAGTCTGAGCTGGCCAGACAAAGGAATCGACTTGACCTGATCGATATTTCAAACCTCCATTGAGCGGGCTGTCGGGTATCCATGTGGAAGATGAAGTCCATGATGTCTTCCATTTATACGGACTGGAATCATAAGAAGTAAAAGCATTGGTTTCATTGTATTCCAAAACACCTTCCTGGACCTTCCAGTTATTGAGTTTCCAATAGCCGAGCAGTTCCGGCTTGTGGGACAGGTCGGTTGCCCAGTGGACCGAGCCGTCGGCGGGATTGATGGCGTAGAGGCGGGTATCGCCGGTGAGGACGGCGTAGATGGTACCGTCGGGCGCCACGACCGGAGCGACGGTAAAGCTCTTGCTGTCCGGTTCGTCGTCGCCGGTCAGGTCGCATTCCCATCGGATCGAGCCGTCATTGGGATCGAGGGCGTAAAGGATGGCGTTGTACAGGCCGCCGGCATAGACCGATCCATCCAGGCCCAGGCTGGGCGAGAGGATGACCGAGCCGCCGACCGGGCCGGGCACGTCAAAATCCCAGGCGTGCGAGCCGTCCGGATTGACGGCATAGACATGCCCATCAGCCGAGCCGAAGAAGGCCCGCCCGGCGTCGGAGACCGCAGCACAGCCGGCAAGAAATCCGTCCGTGTCATATTGCCATTTCTGGCTGCCGTCCGGATTGACGGCGTACAGGGCGCTGCCCCAGCCGGCATAGACCGTCCCATCCGGGCCGATGGTAGCCCCGCCGGCGATGCCGCTGACCGGCTCAAGTTCTTCGATCTTTACATCGGCAATCATGCCCTGGAAATAATCATTTAGAAAGGGATCATGTCCAATATAGACATCCGATTCGGTATCATTATCGATCCATGCATCGTTAATGCCGGTTATTGGAACGAGGTTTCCGTTGATATAGATCAGAATATCGCTGGATCGAAAACCCATGGGGGGCAGGACGACTTCGATCCGGGTCCATTCCTCCGGAGCGATCTGGCCCGTCGCTGTGATCTGGCCATTGCATCGCACCTGAATATCATTGCCCAGCAGATAGATTGCCCATCGCCGGGAGGAATCTTCTTCGCTGCCCCAGAACAGGATCGGTCCGCCGCCGGATTGCTTGACGGAAAAGGAGATATATCGTGGAACCGAGCCGCCGATGCCCTTGAAACCGTCGATGCGGACGAAGTCATTGACTCCATCGAAGGACAAGACATGACCGAATGTGGCATCCTCAATCCACTGGCCTCCGTTGGGATCGCCGAAATTGTGTAGCGAACCGTTGAAATCCCCTGCGGCGGCATATGCTGTGTCGCCCTGACCTTCGTTCATCGGCCATCGCCATGTGTGCCGGGCGACGCCGTGGAACCGGTGCTTCCATTTCAACTGACCATCGGGCGCACCTTCCGGCTGGGTATCCGGATAGAGGGCATAGAGATATCCATCCTCGCAGGAGAAATAGACCGTACCGTCGCCGCCGATAGTGACCGAGGAGGTAATGCCGGCAGGGGTGTAGATGGTATTGGGGTATACCGGTTCGGGGGCAGTGTCGAACCGCCATTTGACGCAGCCGATGACGGGGCCGCTTGTCTCGGCCAGGCCGGTCCGCTGCATGGAGCCTCCCTGTGTGGACCAAAAGGGACCCTGTGGTGGATCGGCTAAAAGAGGGGCAGAAAACATGAAGCAGACGAACATGATGCATAAAAATTCTGTTTTATGGTTCATAGGGCCTCCTTTCGGTATTTATAAATTTGAGTCACATCACCCCGTTTTGTGGCATTTTTTTGAAATTCCTCCGGAGATTGGAACTCCTTGCGATCCTCAACAGATCATAGTGTATCCTGAACAACGGGACAATGCAAGAAAATTATGCCAAATTTCGGGGAAAGCTTGTCCGGAATTAAATAGGGGGGTAAAATCCAGCCGGTCTTACAGGGTAAGGGTTTCTGGCTTGCGTATTCGTTTTAAAAGTCTACTCTCGACTTGTAATACGGGGAAAACTGATGTATATACGATGGCACAAAAGGAAGATATTTTCGGGAACGATACGCTGAGGATTATTGAGGTGGGGCTTACGAGGTTTATACAATGAGCAGAAATGAAATTCTTTCGGCCTTGCGGGATTTCAAGAGCCAATCGGCCCGTCAGTATGGGATTCTTGAAATGGGCATTTTCGGTTCGGTTGCCCGTGACGAAGCCACGGGCGAGAGCGATGTAGATGTTTTCGTCAAAACCGCCACCCCCAATCCTTTCATTTTGGTGCATCTTAAGCATGCTATAGAGGACCGGCTAGGCCAAAAGGTGGATATCGTGCGATGGCGGGAGAAAATGAATCCCATGCTCAAAAGAAGGATCGAAAGGGATGGTGTTTATGTATGATAAAGAACTTGTCCGCTCCATCCTATCTCAGATCGAAGAGGCTCTTGTCAAGATTCAGAACCGCTCTTCGGCTGCCCAGAGTGTCACCTTTTTCACGGATTGCCCTGAGGGGATGGAAAAACTCGACGGGATATGCATGTTATTTATGGCCGTCGGCGAGGGAGTTAAAAATGTAGACAAAATGACCCAGGGAAAGTTGCTTGAAAAGTATCCTTTAGTGGACTGGGAAGGCGTTAAGGGCTTCCGAGACATCATTGCTCATCATTATTTCGACATTGATGCCGAACAGGTCTATTGGATTATTAAGAATGAATTAGTTCTGCTGATCCAAACGATCAGCAGGATGATTGAAGAACTTTGAAGTGACTGCAATCGATTCGTTTGTCTTCTTATTCCCTGAGTAATCCGGACAATAAACATCCATCTTCTGAGATTTCCGGTTCTTTCAGGTCATTCATAGATACCATGAAATAGCGTTCGGTGCGGCCGGCAGGTGGATGGCGGGACTCGATCAGGGCCGAGATGGCTTGTCCCTTGAATTGCCTACGGAAACGAGCCTGCAATTCGGCATCCAGGTCGCGGAGGATCTGCGATCGTTTCTGAATCACAGGGGAAGGGATACGGGGTGTGAGGCGTTCGGCAGGGGTACCGGTCCGGACACTGAAGGCAAAGACATGGATCCTGGAAAAGCCGACCTGTCGGGCCAGATCGCAGGTCTGCTGGAAATCTTCCTCCGTTTCGCCGGGAAAACCCACGATGATGTCGGTAGTAATGGCAGGGCGGTCGAGCCGGGAGTGAATGCGAGCGACGGTGTCCAGAAACTCATCGATAATATACTGGCGGCACATCCGACGAAGGATTGTGGGTGAGCCGGACTGAAGCGGCAGATGCAGATGCGGCATGATATTGTCATGGGCGCAAAAAACATCTAACAGGCGGTCTGTGACGTCTCCCGGTTCGAGGGAACTGAGCCGCAGACGGGCCAGGCCCGGAATTCGGGCAACCGAATCGACCATGTCGGGAAACAGATTCTTCTGGTCCGAATTCCAGTGTTTACGGCGCACTGTATTACGGCCATAAGCGCCCAGGAATATGCCGGTCAGGACGATCTCTTTATGTCCGTTTTCCACCAGGGCCCGGGCCTCGGAAAGTACGGTCTTTACATTCTTGTTACAAACCTTTGTGCGGATTCGGGGTATAATACAGTAGGAGCACAGGCCGTCACAGCCGTCCTGGACCTTAAGGAAGGCTCGTGTCTGGCCCTCAAAACGGGCCAGAGGCCGGAGGGCAAGA
>JAFGGE010000201.1 GCA_016930745.1 Sedimentisphaerales bacterium | reverse complement strand
TGCGGATGAGAGGAGTCGAACCTCCACGGGGTTGCCCCCACAGGCACCTGAAGCCTGCGCGTCTGCCAATTCCGCCACATCCGCGGCAAAACCACTATGCTACCGTGGGAACTTATAACGTCAAGGGGTTTTTAAGCGAAATTCCTCCGTTTGGCCAGAATGTCGTCGGACCGCCGTCGGCAGCATTTATGGCCTGGATTTGATCTGAGTTCTCCGGCACAACTCAGCCAATTCGTCCAGTTGAATTCGAATCTGGTCCAGATTTTTATCGGCAATCTGTACTTCGAGGGATCTGGCCTTTTCCGTATAAATCGGAAAACCGGCGAAACTGCCCAATCCCTTGAAGGAATGGACTTTCAGCGACAATTCCTGCAGCAGTCCCTGCTCGAAATCCTGCTGCATTTCCTGGATCCGTTCGGGAAGTTTTTGTATAAAACTCTCGATGGCCTTCAGATAATCCGCCTCCTCGGCCAGGAAGGAGGTGATTTGCCCCCCCTGCTGGGCTTGTTCGATCTGTCGGCTTTGCTGTACAAAGCGCCAGATCTTTCGCAGGACCAGATCCTTCTTGATCGGCTTTCGCACATAATCGTCGCATCCTGCTTCCAGACATGCCAGTTCGTCCCCCCGGGCGATGGAAGCGGTCATGGCCAGGATCGGCGTGGATTGATTCAGGCCATGGGAACGAATCTGCGTCGCGGCATCCAGTCCGGTCATTACCGGCATTTTCATATCCATTAAAATCACATCGAACTTTTCCCGCTGGGCCATTTCCACGGCCTGTTTTCCATGGACAGCATGGGTCGTGCGATAACCGACTTTTCGCAACAGGACCTCCAGCAGCATTCGATTCTCTTCGACATCGTCTACGATCAGCACCGATCCGGCGACGGAAGAGTACGGCCCGGAAGACGATTGGGCCGGTTCTTTCAGAGACGACTCGTATGGCTGGTTCTGGTGCGTCTGAGCATTGAATCGGGAAAACGCCGATGCCGAATCGATTTCCCCTTCGAAAGACTCTTTTTCCTTCTCAGGCCGATTCGCCTCGATCGTTTCCCCGCCTGATTCGTGCGGACTCGAGAGGTTGTCCGGAATTTTCTCTACGGACTTTTCCGGATCGGATGCATCCTGCCAGACTCGTTTTTGGGATGTGATATCCACGCAGATGCCCAGTAACCCGACGATACGGTTCTCCTCACGCAACGGGACCTTGCTAATGAGCAAATGCAGTTCCTTGTCTTCTCGCCTGTGCCGAATCTCCAGATTCAACAGAGCGATGCCCGTTTTCAGCACTTCTTTATCGCAACGCACAAAATGGTCTGCCAGAGCCCGATCCCAGCTAAGATCATAGTCGGTCTTACCAATGATCTCATCGGCATCGGCGATTCCAACCGAGCGGGCGAAGACAGAATTACACCCCTGAAACACCGAATGGATGTCTTTCCAGAAAATCCCATGAGGCACCGACAACACAATGTCCTGCCATCGTTTGCCTTCGTTTCGTAAGTGTTGGATGGTCTGCTCCCGCTCCAGGCTGAGGTTTTGCAGCTCATCGTTCAATCGCCCGATTGCCTCATGGGCTTCCAGATGGGCCCTGCGTCTGCCCAGGCGGTGAAACAACACCGCTGTTCCGATGACAGCCATCGCAAAGCAACCCATCAAGAAAAAGGTGTTTTGGGCGTGGAGCCGGATGGGCAACGCCACATCCGAATGGGCTTCCAGCGACAGCAGCATGGACTCGAGCTGATGAATATTCCACCAGGTCATAAGCCCCAAGTACGCCAGACCGGCCACACACAATCCGATCGAGAGAATCCATTTGGTGCGATGGTTGATCATTTGCTTTTTCAATGCCCCTAAACTATGAATTATCGGGCATACTATTTACCTGCTTACAAGAAAAAGGGCAGACATACCCTCGCCCGACGGTTGTATCCTTATCGACCAGCCCATCTTTCCGCTTAACCTATGGATTGCCGAGTTTCCTGTCAGGTGGAACGGTTTTATGGAACGTGCATACAACACGAAATGTTATTGTTCATATTGCACAAGGACCATAATCCCCGGCCAGTTGACCTCCATGTACCCCGGCGACCAACGGGAAAAACAAAGCGGCATAGCCCTGGCTTTGCCCGGGTCGCCCTGCAGATCATACTCTCCCATTACAAGGCCTGTTTCAGCGGAACGCCGGTATCGACCTTTCGTAACGTAAACTCGTCAAAGTCGGCTTCGAAGCGGTAATCTTCCATCAGGGTTGTTCGTCCCCGCAACCATACGCTGATCGAATCGCTTACCGGCCGAATCGGTTCGCTCTGATACGGCACAAAGAGTCCATGCACCGCCGGCAGGATCGTCCAGACGATGCTATCCGCTTCGGCATCGGAGGTCTGGCCGGTCGGATCGTAACCCGCCATACAAACATGCTTCTCATCCACCGGCCATGTGGAACGGACTGTGCCATGCAGCCGATAGGTCTCCCTCTTGCTCAGGCCCCCGACACGCTGTACGAATCCTCCATCGACAATCCTGCCGATGGCGCTGCCTCCGATAATGCGGGCAATCCGATTCGCCCGGTCCGGTTCATCATATGCATGGCGAAATTCCGTGCCCGGATCCACCGCAAACGTGCCCCATCCGTCCGGCAAGCCGGCCTGGCCGCTCCTCTGCATATCTCCGTTGACCAGAAGATTTTTCCCTGTTATGGCTCCGGGCCAATAAGACGCCGGGTGTTCGTATTCGATAATCTGCATGTCCAGATCCAAGTCCATCTTTTTCCCATTACGATAGGCCGTACCGCATTCATACCCATCACGCTCGTTTTTTCGATAGGGATTAAAGCCCGGCTTGTCGTCGCTGACCATCCCCTTGATATTGACATATCCATGCAGGGTATTGTAGTTCTCGATAGACTCGAATTCGATGGCGTAGGTCCTGCCCGGCTCCAGCGGCGCCTCGCCCGGCGCAAAACAGGTCCCGAACATGCCCCAGGAAGCATCGCCGGTATAGTTGCCGTTGCCGATAGCGATCTTTTCGACGCCGACGATCCTGCCCGCAGGTCCATCTTCCCGCACGCGCACCTTGACGCGCTGCCGCATCAGCGACGGCTGCACGCCCGAAGTCGCCGCATAGAGCATCACGGCCGCCAGTCCGCGCCCTTTTGCGATGTAGGTCTGAGACCAACTCCGATCAAAACCGCCAAAGGTCTCAAACTTTTTATGAACTCGTTTATTGTACGGAATCAGTAGCCCGTCGCTGTCCGAGCCGATGGTCATGCACAGATTCCGATGCTGCCAGCCCCCCTCCCCGGCTTTGTCGATCCGGTAACAATCGGGACCGGTATTTTCCACGATGCGCCAGAATGCCTGGAAACTATTGCCCTTTTTTTCCGGACGAAGATGCACGGCATACACCAGACCGGGCTGCGTGGGGACCTGACCGGAATCCCATCCCGCCGAGAACCAGTAATTTTTTGCGCCGCCGCAATCGACGTTCAGCGCCACGGCGTCCAATCCGACCTGCGGCCAGGTATCCGGCGAGCCCTCGGCTGTTTTATGAATGGAGATCAGGATGTTCTGTCCCAGCGGTCCCGGCCCGTCCACGCCGTCGGTGGCCAGTTTGAAACCGACCTGGGTAATACTCGTCCCCTTTGCCGTAAACGTCTGCCAGTAATCGGCCGCCGGTTTTTCATCCCAGCGGCCCTGATCCAAATCCGCATAATCGAACACCGGCGACAGAACGCGATCCACCACATCGCCCTGCCGGACAAACTGATTGGTCAGAATCTGCGGACGAACGAAGCCGGCCGGGTCGGAAAAAACGATACTGTAATTACCCTCGGCGCCGGACAGAGTATACCAGCCCGCCGGGTGCGTCTCCCATGTACGAAAACCGATCGCCTGCCGATTGGCTCCCGTGGCCGCGGCGAACACATGCACCGCCGTCATCGGCACGGTTTGATCGCTGCCGGGATAGGGCGGCGCGACGTAACGCCCTGTAAGGACAACCTGCCCGAACAGGGGATCAACAACAAACAGTACAACCAAGAAAAGCGCCAGCCGACCTCTCATGCGCCGCTCCTTCAAATCAGGTTCCACTATCGATATTACTGTACCATAATCGGCGACGTAAAGAAATTCTCCAGATGGATCGGCAGCACAAAAAGAGGCCTGTGCCCCAGTGTGAGGCACAGGCCCTGCTGACTCCCTTATGGGATTGGGTTTCGTTGATCGAAATCAATCGTCCGTCGGATTATTCACATACCAGCCATCCGCAGACCGTCCATTCTTCCGCCACTAACGCCAGATCCAGCAGATCCACATAGCAGTCTCCGTTGATATCGGCGACC
>JAFGGE010000200.1 GCA_016930745.1 Sedimentisphaerales bacterium | reverse complement strand
GTTTCCGAAACTGAAGGAATTATTGAACCAGTATCAGCCGCAGGGCCGGGGCGATCTGGAGCTGTCCTGGACCGGGCGGCTGAATGATCTGGCCAACAGCAAGCTGAAAGGTTTGGTCCGGTGTCGCGATATAACGGTTGTCAATACGAAATTTCCGTATCCGCTGGAGCATATCACAGGTTTGTTGGAAGTGACCGAGAGCAGCCTGAACCTGACCAATCTGCGAGGTCGGCACGGTGATGTGGAGGTTCTTGTGGAAGGGCGTTCGCAAAAAACCCCCCAAGGCGTCGAACGTCATCTGCGCCTGGTCAGCGAGAACATGCGGCTGGATGAAGATCTGTACAAAGCCCTCGATGATCGACAAAAGGATCTTTGGTATACGTTTTCCCCCAGCGGACGGGCCAGGATCGATTACCATTTTCGCAAGACGCCGGATCGAGGCGCCAGCGCTGAAGGAAAAGTGGAATTGCTTGAAGTCGATGCGGTATTTCAGCATTTTCCCTACCCATTGACCCATTTGACCGGTCTGTTGCTATTGGATCCTAACCGCGTTGAATTAAAGGATGTTGTCTCGCAGGAAAAGGATCGGAGAATTCTTCTCAACGGCGCTGTGACCGAGATCCAATCGGAACATCCTCGCTTTAACATTATCATCGACGCCAACAATATCCCTATCGACGACACCCTGAAGACGGCCTTGCCGGCCCAACAGCGGGAATTTTATGAAAGCTTTCAGGTCGACGCCACCACGGATGTGCGGATCAAGATTTTTCCCAATGAGGTCGGTCGTCGGCCCGTCGAATATATCGCCTGGGCGACGATCAAGGACGCTTCGCTGGTGTATGAGAAGCTTCCCTTGCCTCTGACCGGCGTGTTTGCCAGGGCAAAGCTGACCCCGGATGTGGTCATTCTGGAAGAGATGCGGGGGCAGAACGGGGAAGGGACTGTCCATGCCTCCGGCTATATCTGGCCGATTACCGATCGTCAGGAGCAAACCGGTTTGTGCCTTACGATTCAGGCCAGAGAACTCGAATTGAAGGAACAATGGCTCGGTTCGCTACCTGAAAAGGCGGCTAAAGTGGTGGAACAGGTGCATCCGACCGGCCGGGTAAATATCGATGCGCAATTGAACCGGAATACTCCGCCCCAGTCCTGTCTGGACAATCGTGTGGTTGTGGAATGCCTGGGCAATGGATTAACCTATGAACAATTTCCCTATCCGGTCGAGAATCTGACCGGCCGGATCATCCTTGTCGACGGTCGGGTTACTTTGGAAGATATCATCGTACCGGAAATGGTGATTACGCCGCAGTTGGCGGATGCCCTGAGCGGATCGGCCAGACAATTCGTTCTTGGTCTGGAACCGAAGGGAACGCTGGAGGTCCGGATCGATCATGCCGTATATGAATACGGTCCGGACGATCCGGGTCGTGTGGATTTCGGCGGCGAGGTGCGGTTTCATGATTGCGGCATTGGGAGAAGCCGGGTCGTTACCGATCTGAATGGCCGTTCTTCCGGAACCGGCCGTTATATCATTGGGCAGGGGTTGCTGGCCGCCAACGGAATCGTGGAGGCTTCCACTTTGAAGATTAAAGGACGCGAGGTGACCTGGTTACGGGCGGATGTCGTGTATGATCCGAATGAAGGGACCTTCGTCAGTCGGAATTTTGGCGCTCGTTGTTATGACGGAAAAGTGCTGGGGGATATGACGATTCATCGTCCGACAAGGGGGGGGATGGCCTATGCCCTGGATGTTTTGTTTGATGAAGTGGCCTTTAGCGGCCTGGCGACCGAACAGATGGTGACCAGCGGCCAGACCAGCCCCCGGCGGCCCGGCTGGGCCAGCGGAGCCCTGCAGGTTCGAGGGGCGCTGGGCTCGGAAAATTCGCTTATGGGCCGGCTCAGTGCCGGGGTGACAGACGTCGAGGTGGCTCGTCGTTCGTTATTGGGCAAAGTGCTGGCGGCGCTGCAAATGAATGAACCAACCGATTATATGTTTCATGCGGTCACGGCGGATGCCTATCTTCGCGGCAGCGAGGTGATATTCGAACGTGTCACCATGATGGGTCGATCGCTTGTATTGGAAGGAACCGGTCGGCTGGATTTGGAGAGCCTAAATGTGCATCTGACTTTCAAGGCCGGTCGGACGACGCCGGAGGGACCTTCGTTTCTGGCCTCGCTGGCGGCGGCGTTAGGCAGCGCCATGGTGAAAGTGGAAGTGCGAGGGAACATCGACGATCCGAAAATTGCCACCGACGCTCTGCCCGCCATGGCCCGTCCGCTCCAAATGTTCCGCGACGGATAAAAAACGGGCCGTTGTCATGATACGTTTGAACAACGGCCGCGTTCCTTTTTGTCTGATTCGGTTTTGTCGGTTTACCGGTTTGTCGTTTTGACATCCGCTTTGACCGGCAGAGGTTCTGCCTGTGTGAACTGGATCAAAGTCACAGGATTATTGGGATCCTGAATAATTTTACCTACCAGCCCGACCTTTTGTCCGATCAGGTTAGGCAGAGACAATTCGACGAGAGTATCCGCGGCGACGGCATAGGCAATAATTCGACCGGCGTCGTTGCTAATGGTATATCGTTTTTGGCCGGTCTTGGAGGTGTAGATGCTCGACGGTTTGATTATGCCCTGCAGAATATACTTGCCGCGATCCGGCATATCGTCCAGCTTGGCCTGAAATTCCCGGTGAATTTGCTGTCTGGCCTTTTGCAGCGAATTTTCGATGTTGGTCAGGTCGTCGCTGGTTTTTTTAACCAGTTCAAAGGCGGCGATCCGCTGCAGGTAAAAATCCGCATAGGTCTTGGCGGCGCCGGCGTCGGGATTGTTGGCGATCTCGGTCAGGGCTTCCTTAAATGTGGTATAGTTCTGTTCGGCCAGGGGTTTTTGCAGCTCTTTGGCGATTTGTTCCCCGATTTCCGTACATTGCGCGGCGAGTTTTCTTATAAGATCCAAATTGCCGATGTCCGGTACGGGAGTCGGTTGCGGATCTTGCTTGGTTTCGGTTTCCGCCACAGGGGTGGTTTCCTCTTTTGTCTCCTGCGGTTTTGTCGGAGTTGCCTGCTCCGTCCTGGCGGGAGACATTGTTTCCGCTTTGGCGGGTGGGGTTTTTTCCGCCGTTACGGGAGGAGAGGATTCGGTCTTTTCCGTCCCGGTTCGAGGCGGAAGGATCACCGGCTCGGCTTTGACCGGCCCGATGTATTTCAGATATTCCGTGCTGATATACAATCGTGCGCTGATCGGTGGTTGAATTTTATAATAATCCCCCTCCGTACCGGCCGGATCGATCAAGTGAACAAGATCCCCGGTATTCAGTTTAGCCTGCATGGAAGAAGAATTCGCCGGCGCGATTTTTTCGGCTCCGGCCCAGATCCGGACGTTATCGCCGGTCACAGTGCCGATTTTGGGATTGGAGGGGTCGAGTTTGACGTAGTTCTTGTAAATCCAGGAGAAACTTCCCTCCGGCGGCAGAATCACGGCCCAGCTAAACTTGTGATCGACCACCGTCACCCTGGCGGGGGCATTGAGTTTTGTCGTGAAATAATAGGCTGTTCCGGCCCCGGAGCGAACATATACATCCTGCCCGATGACCTCGGCAATGTAGGGCACCTGAGGCGTTTTCTCCTGATTCTGACCGGATTTTACCAGAGTATCCGTCGGATTCTGGGTCCAGCCGCATGCGGCGATCCATACCAGCCCCATCATGAGTATGCTGTTTCGTGAAGTCATTTTGGCATCTCCCAAAAAGGTCCTTCTTTTCCGTTCGAAATGTGACGAGACCTGTTCATCCTAATACTCATACCCTACCATGAATTCTGCCGGCTGTCAAATGCTTTTAGACAAACCCTATTGTTGCCGGAGCCGGTTCAGTTCTTCCTGGCACATCCGGATTTGGCCCGGGTCGGTCAGTTCGGTACGGGCCAGTTCCAGATACTTTTTGGCCTCCTCAGACCTATCCAAATATCGGCAATAGAGAATTCCGAGCATCAGATGGATCTGTTCTATGTGGGGATATCGTGGATATTGGCCTAAAAACGCTTCATAGGCATGGGCGGACTCGGCCCAGCGGCTCGTGGACATGAGCTGGTTGGCGATGTCGAGCTGGTATTGCTGGGGAAGCACCTGATTAGGATCCAATTCCGTCAAATCCATATATTTATCGGCCGCCGAGGCAAGATTGCGATCATTGATCAGATTTACAATTTCGCTCCGGGCTTGCAGGATCAGATCTGTTTTGGCCTGTTGCTCGGGGGAACCGGCGACCCTGGCGGAGACTCGTTTGGCTGCTTTCTGTGGGGAAAAGGGATCGTACCCGTCCGAAACCGCATCGCGAAAATGACGGCGTCGGTTCCATTGACGGATCATAAACCACAGATCGGTATAACTGCGATCGATCAGACCGAAAGCCAACAGCAGGAACGAAGCGGCGATTCCGAAGGAATAGCCGGCCACATGAGCTTCGTAAGCGACTGCCTGTCGAGCCAAACTGGGTTCAAAAACGTTATCCCATAAAATTAATTTGAAGGCAATAAAATATAGCGCAGATATCTCTAATGTTCCAATAATATAAAACCAGTAGACAATGGTGATCAGCGTTCTGGGAAACAGCACAAGATAAGCGCCGGTAATTGCGGCAACAGCCCCACTGGCGCCCAACACGGGTGTTACATGATTGAACAGCATATGCCCGATGCCGGAGAAGACCCCTCCGGCCAGATACAGGCATACATAACCAATATGGCCCAGCTTGTCGTTGACGTTATTCCCGAACAGATAGAGAAAGTACATATTCCCCAGGATATGCATCATACTGCCATGTAGAAAAGCGTAGGTGATAAACTGCCACAGGTACGCGTTGGCCGGATGCAGCATCAGTTGCTGAGCCCAGTTGCGGAGGGGTTCGGTATACACCATTCCCGGCCGAAGTCCGACACGATGCGGCCAATAGGATATCAGGAAAATAAGGACATTTATGGCGATCAGCGCATAATTGGCATACGGAGTACGTCGCGGCTGAATGCTGGTTCGTATCGGTAATAACATAGGCAATCAATCCAAATCCAAAGGTTCATTGGGGGGCATTCTACCGAGTAAGACCGGGGGATACAAGCTTAAATGAAAGGAACGATCGAGCCGTTCACGAACAATATAAGCTCTTTTTTCGTATAGACTTAGGTCTGAATTTCCATATAAGGGAATGGCCAGAAATCGTTTTGAAATTGGATTTTATCTCTGAAAACATATCTTGCTAAGGAAGAATCATTTTGTGTAAGAATGTGGTTTTCGTTGACGTCTATACAGTCAGAGAGAAGAAATGAGTAAGCCAGACGCTCCCAATGAATCAGCCCTGGTTTGTCAGGCCCGGCGCGGCGATCGCCATGCCATAAAGACACTCTTGGTGCGTAATTGGGGCTGGTTAAAGGGGCTTTTAAGATCGATTTTATCGGACCACGAAGATGTGGATGACGTGCTTCAGAACATTTGCGTACGAGTGATTGACAGGATTGAAACCTTGCGCGAGCCGAAGCGATTTCGACCGTGGTTGGTGAGTCTGGCTCGTAACGAGGCGATTACATTTCGGCGAAAGAAAAAACGCCAGCCGATCCGGCTGGAGCCCGAACAGTTTGCCGAGCAGCCCGATCCAAGGACCTTCGATGAGATGGATAAAGCCGAACGGCGACAGCAGCTGACTGAAGCGATTGACAGACTGCCGGAGAAATACCGAGAGGCGCTGTTATTGCAGCTTACAGGAAGGATGAGTTATAACGACATGGCTCAGCTTCTGGAGATTCCTGTTACCACGTTTCAGGTCCGTTTGGTCCGGGCCCGCCGGATGGTGCAGGATATGATGTTGGGTATAGAAGTGATAAAGGTGCCAAGAACATGAGTCAGGAAATGCTGGAAATTCTGATCGGGAAATTTCTGGATGGAGAGATCACCCCGGCGGAAAAACGGCTGCTGGACGAGCGGATAGCCTGCGACGAATCGGCGGGCCGCCTTTTCGAACAGTGGCAGTTCCTTCATCAGCAGATGCAGCAGACGGCCGATGCACAGATGGGGCTTGGGCGAAGTGCGGAAGAGATCTTTAAACAGGCGTGGAGGCAGAGTCGGTCCTCGACGGTGCAGGGGGCGGCTCGATTTCTGAGCCGCATGCGATTTATTACGGGATTGGCGGCCGGTCTGATTCTCGGACTGGGGATTCATTTTGCCCTGCTGAATGCATCGGAAAAACCGACCGGCATGGAGGGTACGACAACCATAGCCGAGGTGAATCCTGTCGACAATAGGAACCCCGTGAATGGATCTTCCTCCCTGGCGACAATGTCCGCCCGCCCGGTGAGCCGCAATGTGGACTGGTATAACTTTACCGACAGCTCCGGCAACGAATGGATGGTCGAAGGGTATCGTTATCGTGAAAAATCCGACCTCGTAAATTGTGGACTGTAGGCATCTATTTCACTGCAAATACGTGTAATTGAATCAGGCCTGACGGTTCGTTAAACAAGGATTATAGTGAAAGGATCATGCCATGAGAGCTACGATGACATTCTTTTTATTGGCAGGGTTGATGCTGCCATGTGTTGCGTTTGGAAGAACCTATAGAGCCGAGAGAATCATCCCGTCTTATAGCGTCGCCGCGGAGACGCCAATGGTGCATTCCGGACCTTTCACGGTGCAGGGCGTCCAGGTCATCCGTGACGATCAGCCCCGTATCGGAGTGCAACTGGATCCGGCGCCGCTGCCGGAACTGCTTTCCAAGCACCTGCGTCTTGATCCAGGTCTGGGCTTACGGATTTTGAATGTGGCCGCCGACAGCCCGGCCGAACATGCCGGCCTGGAGCGGGATGATATCATTATTCAATTTCAGGATGATCCGGTTCGTGAGATGGAGCCGTTCGTTGATGCTATTCGCAGGCTGAAAGTGGGGCAGGAAGTGACGCTTCAGGTCATTCACCTGGGCGAACGAAAAACCGTTACGCTGGAATTGGGCAAAGCGCAGGACCAGGTGGACTGGAAGTATCCTTTCGAGCCGGAAGTGGATACATGGCAGCCCGGCCGAATCTTTCGATTGCCCCCCGGAGAGCAGAACTGGATGGAGATACCGTTTGAGCAATTGCCCAATATCGATACCGATGTGCACAAATTCTTCAAGGAAATCCGAACGTATCATCATGTGGACGATCAGGGTAGTCTGAATGTGACGATTGAAGGAGATCCTCGTAATGAAGATTCCCAGGTTACGGTAGAAGCAGAGGGGACTACCTTTACGACGACCGTAGGAAATATCAATAAACTGCCCCAAGAGTATCGTGACCGGGTAGCTGGTATTGTGAAGCAAGCCGCCAGAGAAAGCGAACAGCAACCGCGAATCTGGAAATCACCAAAAATGGACGGTCTGGAAGATCTTCTTCGCAAACAAGAGCAAATGCAGGACAAGCTGCGTCGTTATGCGGTGCCGCCGCTTCCCGACATACAAGTTCAACCCACAAAACCCTCGATGGACCACCTACAACAGCAGATTGAACAGCTTCGCAAGCAGATGGATCAGATGAATCGGAAACAGGAACAGATGATGGAGCAGTTGCTCCGGAAATTCAAAAGTGATCAGGAGACAAATAAAGAAGACAAAGATACTCCAAGGGAAGAACACAAACAACACGAGGAGGAAATCGAGATAGAGGAACTGGAAGGCGATTCGACTCCACCGGCCGTTGAGGCAGGCGGGGAGCCTGCCATGATGTCGATTTAATCCACTATCCCCAGAAACGATAATCGAGGACGGCCGTACAGAAGGGCGTCCTCTTTTTTTGCGCATCGAATTTTACAATTCAGGAAGTTTTACAGACGGAGGTAATGCCTAATCGGTTATTGACTCCACTGTGTTTTCTTGTACGATCTGGGCACAGAAACAGTTGAAAGGAACAGCAGCAAATGGAACCCCAATGGATCCAGTGGGCCAAGGAACTGGTGGCGATCGCCCAGAACGGACTGACCTATACCGAGAGCCACTATGAACGGGAACGGTATGAGAGGGTCCGTCAGATCGCTGTCGACATGATATCGGCAGGGACGGGGATTCAGAGCCGGGAACTGCTTTCGCTGTATGCCGGAGAAAACGGGTATGCGACGCCAAAGGTGGATGTGCGGGGGGTCGTGTTCCGGGACAACCAGATCCTGCTGGTCAAAGAAGCGGTGGATAATGGCTGGACGCTGCCGGGCGGCTGGGCCGATCCGTGTCAGTCTCCCGCCGAAGCGGTGGTCCGAGAGGTTTGGGAAGAATCGGGATTCGACGTAAAGGCCACGCGGCTGCTGGCCGTATATGATCGCAGCAAGCACGCCCACCGGCCGCTCATGCCGTTCCATATTTATAAACTATTCATCCTGTGCGAGATCGTCGGCGGGGCGGCACAGTCGAGCCATGAAACCCTGGATGTTGGTTTTTTCGCCGAGGATCGTATTCCGGAGCTGAGCATCAGTCGGTCCCTACCCGAGCAAATCCGTCGGATGTTCGAATACCATCGCGATCCGACGTTGCCGGTGGATTTCGATTGAACGGCGGAGGCCTGAAAGCTCAATCTTTCGGTTGTATCCGGGACCGGATCGCCCCGGCCAGTTCCTCCGGCTCATCGGTTCCGATACGGGCATGTCTGCCGTTGCGGAATGTCAACTCGACGGCGTTAAAACCGGCGATGTTGTAGAGCCAGCCGGAACTGCCCCAATGGATGCCCCAGCCGTAGAGCCAGTGATTGCGGACCGGTTGGGCTGAGACAATATCGATTAAGTGGAACCGTTTTCGCCAGACGCCGCCGCCAAAGCGGATCAAAATCTGTTCGTCCTCAATACGCACGGTCAGGGAATACATCATGGCCGCTGCTGCCGCCATAAGGCCGACGGAGAAAATTCCCGTTCCCAGTAATACCCAATAACCCGCCGCTTGCCCCTGCTCGTCGGTTGGAGCCTCGAATAACAGCCAGCCAAACATGACGGCTATGGCGAACATCGCTAGAACGACCGCCCAGAATGGCCAGCCTGCTCTTTGTGTATGTTCATAGGTTGCCTTCATGATTTTCCCTTTCCGGCATGTTTATAATTCCTATATAATAAACGCCTGAGCCGGAGAAATATGCAAGAGAATTTGACAGGAATACGAAAGGGGGCAAGGTGAGAGTCACCATTACGCGAAGGCAATTTCTGGCAGGGGCGGCCGCATCGATGGCAGCATGGCATCTACCGCCTCTTTTCGCAGGACAAAACGGGAAGCGCCCCCCCAATTTTGTGATTGTCTTTCTGGACGATTCGGGCTGGGGCGATTTTCGACCGTTCGGTCAGCCGAAATACAAGACTCCAAATGTCGAAAAGTTGGCCTCCGAGGGCTGCCGGTTTGACCATTTTTATGTGCCACAGGCCGTCTGTTCGGCGTCACGAGCGGCCCTGATGACGGGGTGTTATCCGGGCCGGACCAAGGTCTTCGGAGCTCATCCGCCGCGAGCGCGAGGGCTCGATCCTCAATTTGCCACGATGGGCCAGGTACTGCAAAAACGAGGGTATCGGACGGCCGTATTCGGTAAATGGCATCTGGGCGATCAACCCGAGACACGCCCGCCGGCGCGTGGATTTGACGAATCCTGCGGCCTGATGTACTCCAACGACATGTGGAAACACCATCCGGACAATCCGGAATACTGGGGGCAGTGGCCGCTGCAGTTTTGGGACAACGGCAAGATCATCATCGAGCCGGTCACGCACGAACATCAGCGGATGCTGACGACATGGTACACCGAGCACGCCGTGGATTTTATTCGTCGTAATGCCGACAAGCCTTTCCTTCTGTATGTGCCGCATTCTATGCCGCATGTGCCTCTGTTCGTCAGCGATACATTCGAGGGCAAGTCCGGCGCCGGGCTCTATGGCGATGTGATGATGGAGCTGGACTGGTCGGTCGGGCAGATCAACAAGGCCCTGAAGGACAACGGTCTTGAGGACAATACCGTCGTGCTGTTCAGTTCGGACAACGGGCCGTGGATATCCTACGGCAATCACGCCGGCGTGACGCCGTTCCGCGAGGCCAAGGGCACCAGTTTCGACGGCGGAACGCGAAGCGCGTGCATTCTCAAGTATCCGCCGCAGATCAAGCCGGCCGGTCGGTCGGATCGAGCCTTCTGCACGCTGGATATCCTGCCGACCTTTGCCGCCCTGGCCGGTGCGCCGCTGCCGGACAATCCGGTCGACGGCAAGAATGTCTGGGACCTGATCGTCGGCAAGGAAGGAGCGACCAACCCGAGTGGGTATTATCCGTTCAGCATGGGCGGCACATTCGAAGGCATCATCAGCGGGGACGGCCGATGGAAGCTGCATCTGCCCCATTCCTACCGCACGCTCATCTCGCCTGGCAAGGACGGCCTGCCGGGGCCGTATCGGCAGGAAACCATCGAGTTAAGTCTGTTCGACATGAAAAACGATCCCTATGAGACCATTAACGTGATCGACAAATACCCGGATATCGCCAAGAGACTTCAAGTTCTGGCACAGCAGCACAAGCAACATTTCTATGAAAAACAGAAGTGATTCTTAAGAAAAAAACGTGCGCCGGATTTGACAAACCGGCGCACGTTCGAATTTGCATGAGTTTTTATTGCTGTTGCGGGCGTTGTCTGCCCATGAATTGTCGTTTCGTGCCGATGAATTTGCTTGTGCCCATGGTCGTCTTCAGTTCACCAACTAGCTTTTCTTCCTGGAGCTTGCCGGCAAAGTTCATTTCGAACTCGCGATCGCCGAATTGCATCTTGTTATCGAAGCGGAGCTGGCCTTCTTCGAGTCTGAGCTTGACGGGCATAGCACCGTAACGGCCGCTGAGGTCCGGGTATACGACCAGTCGCTGTTTGCTCTCGCCTCGTTCGGAGGTCATCACCAGATCCCACTGGCCGATCAGGTCGGCTCCTTCGCGGACACCCTTGACGGCGATTTCGCCGCGTTCCGATTTGAGCATGCCTTCGAGACCGCCTTCCCGGCTGAATGTGCCTTCGAAGGTCGATTCCCGCTGCTGATCGTTGTAGGTGCTGATACGTTTGAAGGTCAGGGTTCGATTTTCAAACTGCACGTCGCTGATCGTGCTTTCGCCTCGTTGACTTTCCCATTTGCCCTGCAGTTGGCCTTCCTTATCGGCGGAGATGACCAGTACAGAGGGGATTTCCCGTTCTCCCATGGTCAGCGTCAGGTTCCAGATTCCGACAGTCGACGGGATACGCGGCATACGCTTGCCTTCGATGGTCCGTTCGCCATTTTCCCCGGTTAACGTACCGGTAAGAACGCCTTTCTCCAGGTCGAAGGCGCCTTTGAAATTGCTCTTTCGTTCCTGGTCGCCAAAACGCATGACCTGCATGAAACTCACTTGATTTTCTTCCCGTTTGATCTCCTGCAGATCGCTGACGCCGAACAGGCTGATCCACTGGCCGGTCATGTTGCCTTCCCGGTCCCGCCCGAAGGAGATAATGGAGACAAACTCGCGGTCGTTAAAGGTCTGTTTGACCTCCCAATCGCCGTATACCCCCCCTCTTTGTCGAGGCTGGGCATAGCACAGACTGCCGGCCAATACGACCAGGCAAACAAACGACAGACTCAGGATTTTTGCGTGGGATGCCTTCATGCTACTTTCCTCCAAACAATGAAAAACAAAAATTTCCATTTCCGCTGCTGCCCAATAGTGCTGTACGGGCTGGCGGATTCCCATGACCCTACTATACCAGAACGAGATGGGAAGGTCAACGCCCTTGCCTTTCCGAATGAACCGATTTGGAGGCTGGTCGTGTATGCAACGGGAATGGATTTTCTTGTTTTTTAGTGTTGAAAAAGGGGACAGGATTCGGTAAACTCCTAAGTTTTCCATAGGAAGTCCCTGCGCTAATCCAGGACATAAGGAAAAGGCGCCCCAATAGCTTATTGGGAACAAGCAGGGGCCGAGGAAGCTGTAAGTTATTGTAAACGTGGAAGTTATAGATTGTTTGACGCATTGACAGACAAGTTTAACGGGATTTTCCGATCCCTTTCGGGTCGGGGCCGGATCACCGAGGCGAATGTCTCGGACGCGATGCGCGAGGTCCGCAAGGCCCTGCTGGAAGCGGATGTGAATTACCATGTCGTCAAGCAGTTCACAAAAGACTGCCAGGAGGCGGCCAAGGGCGCCGAGGTCATCAAAAGCCTGCACCCGGGTCAGGTGATGGTCAAAATCGTACATGACGAACTGGTCCGGCTGATGGGGCCGGTCGATACCCGGATTTACTTCGTCTCGCCGGGACCGACGGTCATCATGCTGGCGGGCCTGCAGGGCAGCGGTAAAACGACCACAGCGGCCAAGCTGGGCAAATACCTGGTCAGCAAGGGCCGCAGGCCGCTTATGGTCGCCGACGATCTGCAGCGTCCGGCGGCCATCGATCAGTTGATCACGCTGGGCGAGCAACTCGATATCCCCGTCTACAGCGACCGGATCAGAGACGCCGTCAAGGTCGCCAGGGACGGGATCAAAGCAGCCAAAACCAACGGCCATGACGTGGTTGTTCTGGATACGGCCGGTCGGCTGCACATCGACGAAGAAATGATGAACGAGATCGCCGAAGTCGCCAAGGCCGTTACCCCGCAGCAGATTTATCTGGTCTGCGATGCGATGACCGGCCAGGATGCGGTCAACAGCGCCAAGGAATTCAACGAACGGCTGGAACTGGACGGGGTGATCCTGACCAAGCTGGACGGAGACGCCCGGGGCGGCGCCGCCCTGAGCGTTAAGGCCGTGACGGGCAAGCCCATCAAGTTTATCGGGGTGGGGGAAAAGCTCGACAAGCTCGAAGAGTTTCACCCGGACCGAATGGCCAGCCGGATACTGGGCATGGGCGATGTGGTAACCCTGGTGGAAAAGGCCCAGGAGCAATTCGACGCCGAAGAGGCCGCCAAAATGCAGGCGAAGATGGCCAAGGGCACCTTCGGCTTTGATGACTTTCTCAAGCAGATGGACGCGGTGCGAAAGATGGGCGGCATGGCCAGTATGCTTAAGCTTCTGCCAGGGGTGGGCTCGCAATTGAAGGACATGCAGGTCGATGAACGTGAACTGGATCAAATGAAAGGCATCGTCCACTCAATGACCGCCGAGGAGCGGCGAGATCCGGATATTATCGATTCCTCCCGACGGCGCAGAATCGCCCGCGGGTGCGGGCGGGATGTGCAGGATGTGGCCGGCCTGATTAAGACATTTCGCCGCAGCCGGGATATGATGAAGGCCCTCAGCGGCGGCGGGATGGGGGGATTGAAGGGTCTGCTGAGCGGCAAGATGGACCTGTTCGGCGCGATGGCCGGCGGTCGAGTGCCCAAAATCAAGCAGCGCTCCAAGCGAAAACGCGAACCGCGCAGAAAAGGAGGCAGAAAACGGCGGTAGAAAAATCCATTTCGCTGGCGGCGTATCTGGAACAGGTATCGACCTTTACCGACGACGAGTTCGGTTTGCGGATGCGGACCCAGTTCGCCGATTCCAAGGGCTGGTCCGATCTGTCGTTGCTCAAGGCCCCGAACAAGGCCGAGATCGATCAGCTCAGCCGGGCGGTAGCGATTATGACTCCTTCGGAGAAGGAGCAGGCGGCGGCGTTGACGGATGAACAGGTACGGCGGATTGCCGACGATGCCCGGGTGGATCCGGCGCTGTTTGCGATCTTTATCAATGGCTATGTCCTGGCTTGTCGCAGGGACGGCAAAGCAGAGGATGGGCAAGCGAAAACGACAAGCGAAAACAGATAATTGTTTTACGGGAAAGTAACCGTGTTTCGCGATCCGCATGTAGAGGACGCGAATCTTCAAGATAAAGTGTACGAAAGGAAATGATATGGCAGTACGAATTCGATTGGCGCGACTGGGACGGCGGCATCGTCCGTTCTTCCGCATCAATGCGGTGGACTCACGCACGCCACGGGATGGACGTATCCTGGAAAAACTGGGACATTATGATCCGTTGGAGAAGGATACCGGCAAGCAGGTCGTGATCGATTTGCAAAAGACACAGGCCTGGCTGGAAAAGGGAGCGATCCCTTCTGATGGGGTGATCCCGATCCTCAAGCGGCTTGGATTGACCTGTACATACATGGAAGAAAAACACACGCGGCAGATTAAGGCCCGTACGCTGGCCCGCAAGCAGGGCAAGCCTTTCACCAAGGCCGAAAAAATCGCCGCCGGACATGTTCCGTCGGAAGAATCGAAATAACGGCGGCACAGGCGGCCGGGATGTAGAATCATGCGGATCGATGTGCTGACATTGTTCCCCGATATGTTCGCCTCGCCGCTGAGCCACTCGATTCTCAAGCGGGCTCGGGAAACGGGTCTGGTTGAGATTGTTCTTTCAAATATCAGGGATTTCGCTATCGGTCGTTACCGTCAGGTGGACGACAAGCCATACGGCGGCGGGCCGGGCATGGTGATGATGTGCCGGCCGGTGTTCGAATGTTATGAGCGTGTACTGGCCGAATCGGCCCAGCCGGGGCGAACGATCCTGCTTACGCCGCAGGGCCGGCCGTTTGATCAGGGACTGGCGACAGAGCTCAGTCGCCAGCAGCGGCTTATCCTGATTGCCGGACGATACGAAGGATTTGACGAGCGGATTCGCACGGGGCTGGGTGCTGAACAGGTTTCGATTGGGGATTATATCCTCAGCGGCGGAGAGCTGCCGGCCATGGTCATCATCGATGCGGTGGTTCGGCTGCTGGAAGGGGCCCTGGGCGATGAGGACTCAGCCCAGAACGACTCCTTCCGCGAGGGGCTGCTGGAATATCCGCAGTACACCCGGCCGGAAGAGTACCGCGGGATGACCGTACCGGATATCCTGCTGTCGGGCGATCACGCCCGGATCGCGGCCTGGCGAAAGAACCAGTCCATCGAACGGACAAAACGATGGCGACCAGATTTGATGGAGCAGACAAACAAGAACAAAAATGAGAATGAAACAGGAGTATAGATCGTGAAAACGGAACTGCTGGACATTGTGGAAGGCACAAGCCTGAAAAAGGATGTGCCGCATTTTGAGATCGGGGATACGGTGGATGTGCACTGTCGTATCCAGGAAGGCAATAAGACGCGTGTGCAGATTTTCAACGGGATTGTGATCTCCCGCGGCGGACGGGGCATGAATGAGACCTTTACCGTGCGCCGGATGGTGGGCGACGAGGGCGTGGAGCGCATTTTCCCGCTGCACTCTCCCAACGTGGTCGATATTCGCCCGATCCGCAGCGGCAAAGCACGGCGGGCCAAGCTGTATTACCTGCGCAAACGCACGGGCAAGGGCGTACGTCTTTCGCATCGGCACAGCACGCATACGGTCAGCAAGTAGCCGGAGCGGGTGTGTGGCTTCCGGGCTTTTACCGTCGCTATCTGCGGGCCGATACGAAGCGCCTGGGTCGATGGGGGGAACGACAGGCCCTGCGTCTTTTGCGGCGGAAAGGCTGCACGCTGATCGCGCGGAACTGGCGGTGCAAAGCGGGCGAGGTCGATTTGGTGATGGCCGATGGGAACGGGACGGTGGCCTTTGTGGAGGTCAAAACCCGGCGCGACGAAATTTGGGCGGCGGCCCAGGATGCCGTGGGATATGCCAAACGAAAACACATCAGCAGGGTGGCTCGCTGCTTTGTGCAAACGTATGACATTAAGGACCGCCCGCTGCGATTCGATATCATGGCCGTCGTCCTTCCGGAAAAAGATCCGGTCCAGATCCGGCATTATGAGAATGCGTTTCGGATTACGCTGTGAGTTATCATAAGGAGAGACTAAAAAGGCGGATTTTTTACACCTGCCTTTTTCCATTCTCCTTGGCATATGACAAAAACAGGATAACCAAAGGACTATGCCAAGATCCATAAATATACTGTTGGTTTATGTGGTCTTCCTAAGCGGCTGTGCTTCCTTATCACAACAAACAACTCCTGCCTTAACGCCCCTGGTTGCTCTGGCGGAATTTCCTTTTTCGGGCGATTTACAAAAAATTATCATACCCGTGGAGTGGGAGGGCGAACACTATTCTTTTCTGCTTGATACCGGCTCCAATTTCACACTATTCGATACGTCATTGAAACATAAGCTTACGGGCCAATATCTCTTTCGAATACACGGAAAAGATTCCGCCGGCAGATATTTTTCTGCGGAACAGAAAAACGCTCCGAATGCGTTTGTTGGTTCTTTGAATCTGAAAGAATGTTCTTCGATTGCACTTCTAGACTTAACCTCATTGCGTTCCACATACAAGCAAGATATTGACGGTATCCTGGGGATGGACTTTCTTCGCCGGTATATTGTACAGATCGATTTTGGGTGTCATAAGATTATCTTTTTTAAAAGGACTTCGGAGAGTAATCTTTCTTCATTTTTTCACTCGAAAAAGGATCGGCATCCTGAGTGGGGACAGGCCGTCCCGTTACGATTGGGTTTTGATGGTTTGCCCTATGTTCAGGGATGTTTTTCTTCGCAGGGCAAGGCGGATTTCATCATCGACACAGGTTATAGCGGAGCTTGTAACGGGGGCGACTTGAATGAAAAACTATGGGCCAGGATTACTCCGAAGCTGGAATGGAGAGGCGATCGCCATTTCAGCACCTTCCTCGGGCCTGTTTCCTTGGAAGACCAAAAGGTGGCCGTTGTAGAGATGTTTGAAGTAGGTCCTCTTGTGTATAACTATCTCGTCTTTCAAAAAGACAGGGATTCTATTTTAGGCCTTGGATTTCTTTCTCATCATCGGGTAACACTGGATTTTCCCAATCGTACTTTGTACTTGAAGAAACAACGCGAGGTGCAAACAACAGTCACCGGCGGCATAACTTTGAAAGGTCTGGAATTTTCGGTTGCCTGCGATAAGGGGCAAATTATTGTCCGTTCCATTGTATCCGGAGGCCCTGCGGAGAAAGCAGGTTTGCGAGAGGGAGATGAACTGGCTGTTATTCATGATCAAAATGTCGCAGGGTGGAGTATGGTGGAGCTGTATTTTTATTTGCACTCGATATCCAAAAAAGGCAGGCATCTCAATCTGCATGTCAAACGAGAGGGATGCGTCCTTGAATTGTCCATCAAAAGGAAAGAGTAGAGAGCAATGGAGCTGATTGATACGCATGCTCACTTGACATTTGATGGGTTGGCCGCCGAGATGGATCAGGTGTTGTCGCGCAGTCGAGTGGTCGGCGTGGGACGATGGATCACCGTCGGCACCGACAGCGAACATAACCGTAAAGCCGTCGAACTGGCCCGAACGCACGAGGGAATGTATGCGGCGGTGGGAATCCATCCCCATCATGCCAAAGATGTGACGTCGGATGATATGGCTCTACTGCGGGAATTGGCCCGGGAGGCGAAGGTGGTTGCCATCGGGGAGACGGGCCTGGATTTCCATTACAACTTCAGCAGGCAGGATGCTCAGCGGGAAGTATTTCGATCCCAATTACAGATGGCGTCGGAATTCGATCTGCCGGTCGTCGTCCATTGTCGAAACGCGTTCGAAGAGACCGTGGCTATTCTGGCCGAATTTGCAGGAAAGCTCAAGCGCGTGGTCTTTCATTGTTATAGTGAAGGCGCTTCGCAGGCCGAAATCCTTCTGGAACGAGGCTACTTCCTTTCCTTTACGGGCATCGTGACGTTTACCAGCGGCGGACAGGTACGGGAGGCGGCAGCCATTGTCCCGACCGACCGAATGATGATCGAGACCGATTGTCCCTACATTTCGCCGGTTCCGGTGCGGAATCAGCGTCCCTGTGAACCGGCCCTGCTGATCCATACCGCGCACAAGATGGCAGAAATCAAACAAATACCGCTGGATCAATTGGCTTTAGAACTGTCCGGTACCAGCAGAGGATTTTTTAAAATCGCCTGAGAATCTATTGAGACAGGATCTCCTGGATTGGTTTCTGGTAAAACAGGCCGAAGTTGCTCAGTGCGGCAAACAGGCGTGATTGGTTGATCCGTATCCGCACCTGTTGCGCTGTAACAGGATCCATGCGCAGCAGCCTTTTGTACCCTATGGTTGTTCCTTGAGCGATCTGCCGCCATTGTCCATCCTGCCGGGCTTCGACGGTAAAAGCCACGATATGCTGGCCTTGGGCAATAGGCTCTTGCAGCATAACTACGTTAAAGGTTCTGAGCTGTTTCAGGTCGAATTCAATAGTTGCTGAGGATATGCCCTCTTGTGTGGTCCAATACGTATCCTCCTTCCCATCCACAATCTTTGCGGCGGAATGAAATCCCGGTGGTCCGCGCTGTTCCGATGCCTTGGCTCCTTTTGCCAAGTTCTCCGCAAATGTGCTGCGGATCACCTTGCCGAAATCCCTCAGCCGCTGGGCGTCGGCTTCATGGATCAGGCCGCGCCGATCCGGGGGGATATTCAAAAGCAACAGCGAATTTCGCCCGACCGAGCTGTAATAGATATCCAGCAGTTTTTCGATTGTCTTGACCTTGTCATCCTCAGCGGCATGGTAAAACCATCCGGGCCGAATCGATACATCCGTCTCGGCCGGATACCACAGGATATAATTCGCCTTGCGGATTGCCTCCAGACTGCCCAGGTCCTTCGCCTGGGGATTGATCTTGTATTCCAGAACATCCAGCGTATTGACGCCGATCGGACTCCATTCCGTTTCTCGGGCGTATCCGGCCTCGTTGCCGACCCAGCGGACATCCGGACCATTAAAGATTACCGCATCCGGCTGCAGGCGGCGCACCGTCGCGAAATACGCGGGCCAGTCGTATTCCTGCCGCTTTCCATTGGGCCCTTCCCCGCAGGCGCCGTCCATCCAGACTTCGGCTACCGGTCCATATTGGGTCAGAAGCTCCTCAAGCTGGTTGATGTAATATTGATTGTACTTTGGGGAGTCTCCGTAGGTCGGTTCATGACGATCCCAGGGCGACAGATACAATCCCAGTTCCAAGCCTTCTTTTTTGCAGGCCTGCGCCAGCTCGGCGACCACATCACCCTTACCCCCTCGCCAGGGACTGGCAGCAATCGTATGATCGGTATATTGGCTCGGCCACAAACAAAAGCCGTCGTGATGCTTGGCGGTCAAAATAATCATCTTCATACCCGCCTCTTTACAGACCTTGACCCATTGCCGACAGTCCAGCTCGGCGGGATTAAAAATCGATGGGCTTTCCGTGCCTTCACCCCATTCTTTATCCGTAAAGGTATTCACGGTGAAATGGATGAATCCAATCAATTCCCGCTGCTGCCATTGGAGTTGTCTTGGGTGTGGGAGTACATGGGCCGCTTTGATAAGAAGCTGTTCGTCGGTATCCTCCGGGGAGAGGGGGATTGGCTGCCAGGTTGTGGGGGTGCTGCCGCAGGAGAAGATCGACAACAGCGTCAAAATACAGGATAAAGGGACGATTCGCCTGATTCTATCGTGAAATTTCATGCTTTTATCCTTCCGAAAACACGGATTTAGTACGCCGCCAAAACAATATTGCCGCTTTGAAAACGAATATCCTGTTCGAATTCATGGTATCTTGCATTTCCAAATCGGCAAGATTTTTTTGAAATCAAAGATTTTTTGCTTGTTGTAGTCGGTTTTTTCCGCTTACAATGACGCATTGTCCGAAAGTGATTGACAATGAGATGTTTTTTCGTTTGACGTACGACATTCGCCACGACGTTTCGGAAAGTATCGAGACCCAGCGGCAATGCCGGATCGTTATTGTCTTCTCTCTTTCCGGGACAGTTTGACAATGACAATAATGGACTGGCATATGCCTTTGCAGTGAGGAGTTATAAGATTCTTCCGGGCCCGGGTCGCTTTTCGGTAGGTTTGTTTTCAGGCCGTCTGCGGTATGTTTCCCCTAAGGCCACCTCGCAGGGATATTCCATGTCAAGGATTCGTATCAGAGGATTGTGTGTAAAGGCCGTGCCATCCGCAGGAAGGAAAGGCCTGAATTTCTGTATTTTTTAGATTTTTTTGTGAGCGAAGGACTGGTATGAGTAAGAAACTGTATGTGGGCAATCTGGCTTACGGGATCACCGAGGCGCAGTTGCAGGAACTGTTTGCCGAGTACGGCAGCGTGTCCAGCGTCAAGATTATCACTGACCGCGAAACCAATCGCAGCAAAGGCTTTGCTTTTGTGGAATTTTCCGATGACGCGGACGTCGAAGGGGCGATATCGGCCCTTGATGGAACGGATTTCCAGGGCCGGGCCCTTCGCGTAGCCGAAGCCCGTCCACAACAGCAATCCCGTGGCGGACGTGGCGGCGGTGGGCGGTTCCGCGGCGGCTCCGGTGGCGGCGGCGGCGGAAGAGGCCGTTATTGAACCGACAATGGAAAAACCGGTTCGATAGGCCGGAATCGATTGTTGATCCATGCTGTTGTTGCGACTTTCGAGGAGACGCCTCCTTAATTTTCAGACAGAAGGGGGGTTGTTTGAAGAGTGTTTCTGCATAATCCCCCAGCAGGTAGTTCGTGGAGACGATAAAATACCTTGATTTCCTCAGGGAAACAGGGTATTTTTTTTTGGCAAATGGGCTTGCTGAGAAATGATCGTTTCCGGCCGGATTGCAGGCTGTAAATCGAGCTGCACAGAAGGGGGATCCCGATGGGTGGCATATATGAAAAGGCCATTTCTTGTTTTGTAATATGCATGGCGTTGAGTTGGATTGCGCCGGATGTATTATCCGCCCAGGGTGACCTTGCTCATTATGAGGCGCAGAAGGAGTCGGCCCCGGAACAACCGTCCTTTATCAAAGATGGAAAACTTGATCTGCCCGCGGCTGTCAAGCACTTCGAAGATCTGTACCGATCCCGAAGCAGTATTTCCAGGGCTGAGCTGAAGGTAATCCGTCCCCGCTATGAGCGAACACTCCGCATGAAGATCTGGACTCGCGGGGAACAGCGGGCTCTGATCCTTATCGAAGAGCCGGCTCGTGAAAAGGGAACCGCCACCCTGAAAGTCGATAAAAATCTGTGGAACTACCTTCCCAAAATCCGTCGCACCATTCGTATTCCGCCTTCCATGATGCTGGCTTCCTGGATGGGCAGCGATTTCACCAATGACGATCTGGTCCAGGAATCGTCGTATAGTAAAGATTATACCTACGAACTGGTCGGTCCGAATGAGGATCCAAACGGCTGGCTGGTGCGGTTTACCGCCAAGCCTGACATCGTGGGGTTGTGGAATCGATTTGAACTCGTGGTTAACAAAGAGGGCACCATCCCTATCCTGGCCCGATATTATGATCGGAAAGACCGTTTGTCCAGAACGATCGCCTGGGATCAGATCAAGATCTTCAGCGGTCGAAGAATCCCATCCCGTATGAACCTGCATCCGATAGACCAGCCGGACAATAAAACGATCATGACCTATCTGGAAATCGATTTCGACGTGGAGGTTTCAGAAAGCACCTTCAGTCTCTCGCGTCTGGAACAAAAACGCTGACGCCGTGGCTTCAGATTCAGCGGAAATTGGATAGCATATGAGAAGAATGGGGTTTTTTGCCGATGTTGCATTGGAGCACGATCCGCATTGCCTGGCGTAATCTGGGCCGCAATCGAAAGCGCACGGCCTTGGCGCTGCTGGCGATTGCCGTCGGCCAATTTGCCCTGCTGGCCGCCAACGGCATGATGCACGGTTATGCCGACAACATCCGCCTGGCGATCACCGGTCCCATGATCGGACATGTACAGATGTTCGCTCCGGGCTGGCGCGATGAACAGGCGATGGACCTGGTCTTGACCGATCTTTCCATGAAGCTCTCCGTCATCCGGACCGATCCGGCTGTCATGAACGCCGGAGCACGAATCTTTGCGCCCGTGCTGGCGGCCCCCGAACATGACGCCTTCGCCGCCGTTGTGGTCGGTTTGGATATTCCTGTCGAATCCCAGGAGTATGGGATGTTGTCGAGCATGAAGGAATCCCTGGGTCCGAAGGAGGTGCTGGTCGGGTATCGTCTGGCCCGACGGATTAAGGCGCAGCGCGGACAGGAAATCGCCATTGTCGGGCAGGGTGCGGATGGTTCCATAGCCAATGATCTGTATACCCTCCGGGACATCATCAAAAGTCCGGCCGATATTGTCAATCAGGCGGGGATTGTGATGTCTCTGGCCGAAGCCCAGCAATTGTTTGTCATGCCCGACAGCGCCCACAATATCGTGATTCGCACGAAAGAATCCGATCAGGCAGACGATCTGGCCGAGCGTCTTCGAATCCAAACGGTTCTGTCCGGTCTGACAATCCTTACCTGGAAGGAAGCCATTCCCGAAGTGGTTCAGCTTCTCGATGTGATGGATTATACCGGATATATCGTACTGGTTCTGGTGATGATTGCCGCCGTGGCCGGCATCGCCAACACCCTCATGATGTCCACGTTCGAGCGGATGCACGAATTCGGCATGCTTCTGGCGCTGGGCTCCCGTCCGGGGCGTTTGGTTGAAATGATCATGGTCGAGGCTATTTTAATCGGTATCCTCGGCGTGATCATCGGTTCTTTACTGGGTTTTGGATTTGTGCTGGGAACCTCCCGATCGGGTGTCAATATGGCTTCCTGGGGGGGGCAGGGTGAAATGGAGGACCTGGCCTATATGGGCCTGAACCTGCCTTTGCATGTGTATCCGCGTCTGGAAGGTGGCGATCTTATAGGCGGGCTGCTTGCCGTAGCCGTCGTTTCTCTGGTAGCGTCCCTTTGGCCGGCTTCCATCGCGGCCCGACTGGAACCCATGGAGGCGATGCGGACATGAAAATCAACCTTTCCGCGAAATATGCCATTCGTAGCCTCAGCCGTCATTTGCGCCGGACTATTCTGTCTGTTCTGGGGATTGGAGTGGGCTGCGGTTTGTGTCTGTTTACGATTGCTTTTATTCGCGGCGAGAAGAAGATGATGATCCGTGCCGCCGCCGAAAGCGGGGCCGGACATCTTACTGTAGCGCCCAAAGAATGGGTCAATACTCGTGACAATGACCTGCGGCTGGAAAACTGGGAGGCGAAACGTCGGGAGATTGCCGCTATCGACGGGATTCGGATCGTCACCCCCCGGGTTCAGACCGATGCGCTGCTGGCCTTCGGAACACGGATGCGGGGTATCCTGATGACCGGCGTCGATCCGCCAACCGAACCTGTGGCCAATCGCCTGGTTCAAAAGCTTGTCGAAGGACGGTATCTTGAATCCGGAGAAATTGGCACAGTTGTCGTGGGCCGTACCGTTGTAAAACGACTGAATGTAGCCCTGGACGACGACTTGATGGTGACGGTGGCCGGACAGGACGGTCAGATGAGCAGCGCCATGCTGCGGATTATTGGGATTATAGAAACGGGAAGCCGTGAATTGGATGGTACAATCTGTCATGTCACTGTGGAACAGGTTGAAAAACTAACCGGACAGCAAGGTGCTACACAATTGACGATTCTTCTAGAAAATCCCAAGAGTTTGGAAACAATGGAAGAGCAATTGCGTAATCGCATGGGTAATTCCGCTGCCGTTCTGGATTGGGAAGAGCTGTTGCCGGAAATGGCCGCCGGTGTCGAAGGAGATGAGACCTGGTCGCGGATGATCGTGCTGATCATCATGACGGTCGTATTCCTGGGAATCGCCAGTGCACAACTGGCTGCGGTATTGGAACGCCGGCGCGAATTCGCCGTCCTATCGGCCCTGGGCATGAAAAGCGGACGACTTGTTCTGATCATGCTGATGGAAGGTGTCGTCCTGGGTTTTGCCGGCGCTTTACTCGGTCTGTCCTTGGGAGCGCCGACGGCCTACTATGTCGCGACGAAAGGAATTGATTTCAGCGGGCTTTATGGCAATGCGGAAATGTCCATGTCCAACATCCTGTTTGATCCGATTTTCTACGGCGATTTCGGATGGTGGCTTGTTCCTCTTTCTTTCGTGCTGGCTCTGGCCGCGACCAGTTTGAGCAGCCTTTATCCGGCCTGGTATGCGGCCCGTACGGATCCGGCCAGAGCTTTACAAGTAGAACAGTAATCCTGTGAATTCTAGGATACGGGAGATTTTTAGATGAGCGTTTCCGTGATCGAGGCAAAAGACCTGAGCAAAACGTATGAAGCCGGCAGGACCGAGGTACAGGCCGTTCGCGATGTCAGTATGACGATCAACAAGGGCGAATTTACGGCTATCGTCGGTCCCAGCGGCAGTGGAAAAACAACGTTACTTAATTTGTTTGGCGGATTGGACACCGCCACCTCCGGTTCGCTTTCCGTCGTTAATCTGGATATTTCCACCTTGAGCAAACGGCAGCGGGCTGATATGCGTTTGTATTACCTTGGGTTTGTTTTTCAGGCGTACAACCTGGTGCCGGTTTTGACGGCGAGGGAAAATGTGGAGTTTGTTCTGGAACTGCAGGGCGTCGGTGATGAGCGGTCCGATCGAGCGGGAGAGGTCCTGGAAGAGCTGGGACTGACGGAGTTTGCCGACCGTCGTCCCAATGAGCTCTCGGGCGGCCAGCAGCAACGTGTCGCTGTGGCTCGGGCCATCGCTTCGCGCCCCCGGCTGGTTCTGGCGGATGAACCGACTGCTAATCTGGACGGCGAAAATGCGGAAATCCTTCTTACGATGATGCGACGATTAAATACAGAACATGATATAACCTTTGTCTTTTCCACACACGATCCGCGTGTTGTGGCATATGCACAGCGTGTTATTACGCTGGTTGACGGCTGTGTGGACAAGGACGAAATCAAAAATGCCGGTTCCTGTTGACAATGAAAACGCTTCCTGTCCGATATCCGTGGTTGTGTCTTTTTTTGTATCTGCCTATGACGGGCGGCCTTGCCCTGGCTGTGGAAGTCTGGTCGGATAAGGAAAAGGAGGATCGCTATGCCACATTGAATACCACCGCCAAATGGACTTCTCTGGCGGCTCGAGCCCCGGATAATCCTATTCTTTATCCTGAACGCTGTACGCTTACGGAATTGTTCCGTTTGCGACTGGCTCTCAATATCCATTGGAGTAAGGTTGTCAATTCCGAACTGGCCTACGAACAGCGTGCCCGATGGGTCTCGACACGCAACGCAGGTATTGCCGGGACGGCCTTTTTGCCTTCCACCGCCGAAGCCCCTTTTCGCATTCGGCCGATGGATTGGGAAATCACCCATCATGACGACCGGTTCACTTATCATCATGAGATGGATCGCATGTTGGTGGCGATGCATCCGGAATGGGGCGAGATTACCCTTGGCCGGCAGGCCATTGGTCTGGGGCGAGGAGTCCTGTTCGGCGCTGTCGATTTATTTTCCCCCTTTTCGCCGCTGGAGGTAGATCGGGAATGGCGACGAGGCGTAGACGCCGCCCGGGTGGAATATCATCTCTCCGATACCAGCTCCGCCGAAGTCCTGGGCGTCTTCGGCGAAACGTGGGAGCAATCGGCCCTCCTGGGACGAATTCGCGGCTATGTCGGCGAAGTGGATGCCGAACTGATCGCGGGAAAGCGTGCGGAGGATACCTTGATTGGGGCGGTCGTTTCCGGTGTGGTTGCCGATGCCGAGGTCCATGCCGAACTGGCCCTTTTCGACACACCGGAACAATTCGAGGATGGGGGCCTTTTCGGCAACGATCATTGGCCCATCAAGGCGGTGGTCGGGGGGTCCTACACATTTGACATTGGCAACGGTTTGACCGTTCTGCAGGAATACCACTACTGTGGATTTGGCGTCCAGGAGACCAGCAACCTGACGTGGCAGTTGCTCAATCCGGCGTTTCAAAAACGTCTTCTTCGGGGGGATATGCAGATCCTGGGAAGACATGCTCTGGCGACCCAATTGAGTTATCCTTTCAATGAGGCCATGACCGGGAGTTTTCTGGTCCTTACTAATCCTTCGGATGGATCCGGCGTACTGTCTCCGGCCCTTGTCTGGGATGCAAACAATAACACGACCATTAGCATCAGCGGTTTTCTTCCCTGGGGCGAGGAGCCGGACGGCTTGATGATTCAGAGCGAATATGGGATGACCTCGACCAGTCTTTTTGCCCAGCTTACCATGTATTTTTAATCGCAGAATATCTTTCCAGAGATGTTGTACAGGTTTCTTGCCAATCACTCTGCGAAAAGGTATGCTGTTATACTATGAGAATTCCATTGACAAAATATGGTATGCCGCAAGTGGCCGTGTTTCCGGCAGTATTATTGGCATTGATGGCCTTGCTGTGGTTTTTCGGTTTGTATCGGCTGCCGGACTGGGTTGTGGTAGTCGGTGAGTTTGTACTGTTGATCCTTCTGGGATGGTGCCTGTCGTTTTTTCGCGATCCGGTTCGTAATGTTCCCCGGGATAAAACGGTTCTGTTGGCCCCGGCCGATGGGAAAGTCACAGAGATTGCCATTCTCGAGAATTATCCCGGCTTTGAAGGACCTGTGCAGCGGATCGGGATTTTTCTTAGCATCTTCAATGTGCATATTAACCGCAGTCCCTGTGCCGCACGGGTCAATAAGATTACTTATAAGCCTGGTCAGTTCCGCAATGCCATGACTGCCGAATCGGGCCAAGTTAACGAGTCCAACGATCTGGAAATGATCCGTCTGCTTGAGCCGAATGACCGCATTATCGTCCGTCAGATCAGCGGAGCGATCGCTCGTCGTATTGTCTGTGCCGTCCCGGAAGGCGTGGAAATGGCTGGCGGGGAGGCGTTTGGTATGATAAAATTCGGCTCTCGGACCGAATTGATTGTGCCGCATCGACCGGACGTTGCATGTACGGTCAAAACAGGCGACAAGGTCAAGGCGGGCCTGTCTATTGTAGTGCAGTATAGACAGGCCGGTCCGGCGGGAATAAATCCGTGATCCGACAGGCGGAAATGCATGAACAATGAACGAAGGAATAATTTTCGTAGGCGTGAGTTGTTGCGCCGGGTGCGAAGACAGCGTCTCAAGACGGTGACCATCCTGCCGTCTCTGATCACGCTGATCAACGGGATCAGCGGTTTTGCGGCGATCTGTTTTGCCAGCCGGGGGGCGGCGGAATTCACATTCCATCGTCTGGACTTTTCCTCGAGCTTTGCCGTAGCCGGATATTTAATCTTCATAGCCATGATTGCAGACATGCTCGACGGCCGGGTGGCGCGGATGAGCCATACTACCAGCAGCTTTGGCGGACAGCTCGACAGCCTGTGTGATATGATCAGTTTCGGCGTGGCGCCGGCGTTTCTTGTGCTCAAGGTGCTCGAATATGAATTTATCCAGCATCTTTCCGAAACGGGGGTATTTACCGGGGTGGTTGTGCGGTTTATCTGGCTTTCGGGCGGTTTGTATATGGTATGTGCGGCGATTCGTCTGGCCCGTTTTAATGTGGAAAACATCGAAGATGAGACCGCCCACATGAGTTTTATCGGATTGCCCACACCCGGGGCGGCCGGCGTCCTGGCCAGCTTGGTGGTTTTTTATCAGGATATCGTACTCGATATCAATCCCAACAGCCGGCTCTTTGCCGTCGTGGAGCCAACGATCCTTTATATTCTGCCGTTTGCCACGATCTTTGCGGGAATCCTGATGATCAGCCGGATTCGCTATCCCCATATAGTCAATCAATATCTCAAGGGAAGAAAACCGATTACGCACCTGACATGGCTGCTGGTTATTATCGCGACGATCTGGTTGTGCAAGCTGCAAAGCGCGCTGGTCATTTCCTTCGGCGGATTTGCCCTTGTCGGATTCGGACGATGGCTCTATTTCCGCGTCATCCGACCGCGGTTTATTCCTGTCGAGCGGACGGAACCGCCCATGGTAAGCGTGACCACGACGGGGGAACAATAAAAGTTCCTGTTACCTGTGCAGCAATGGAGAGAAGTATTGCATGTAACGTAGGGTATTCGTATGTGTAGAAATCTGTTTTTTGCTATATTGTTGGCGTATCCGGTTGTTTTGATCCAGGGCCAGGACAATCCCCGGGAACCGATTCGTGCAGGGAATGTCTTTCCGCATCTGACGGTCATGGCCGAAGGGGCAGGCAGCGATAGCGAAGCGGGGATCGGGGCGCTGATCCCCTGGGCCGACAAGCTCTGGATGATTGGATATGTAGCCCACATCCGCGGGGAAGGACTGGGATTGTATGCGATCAGCGAAGATATGACCATGAAAAAACATCCGGCGTCCGTGACCGGAACTTTCACCAACCGCATGGTCCACTGGCCCAGCAAACAGGCATTCATCGGACCGTATGCCATCGATCCGCAAGGCAATGTTCGCACGATCGAATCCCTGAAAGACTATCGGCTTACCTCCACGATGCGGCATTTGACCGATCCGAAGAACAAGGTGTACATACTGGGGATGGAAGGGCATTTCTGGGAATTGGATGTCCATACGCTGGAATCCAAACTGCTGTTTGATCTGGTCAAAGAACTGGAGATTCGGCCGGCCAAGGAGCACTTTAAAAGCGCTTTTACCGCCCAAGGTCGCGTGATCGTAGCCAATAATACCTATGATGTGAAGGAATTCCAGGGTGAGCAGGCCGGCGGTCGGCTGGCGGAATGGGACGGCAAGCAATGGCGGATCATTGAACGCCATCCGTTTGTTGAGGTCCATGGCGGCGGCAGCAGCTCGTATGGGGGCGAGACGGCGTTTGCGACCGGCTGGACCAGATCGTCCGTCGTTTTGCGGGTGCTTCATAACGGCATCTGGCATCGCTATCTTCTGCCCAAGGCCGGCCAGTCGTGGGATCACGCATGGAACACCGAATGGATGCGGATTCGCCACGCCCAGACCGAGCGTTTTCTCATGGATATTCACGGCATGTTTTACGACCTTCCGCCGTTTACCTACGGAGGCAGGGTATGGGGGATCCGGCCGATCTGCTCCCATCTGCGGATCATTCCGGATTTCTGTTATTGGCGGGGAATGCTGGTGCTGGCCGGTGACCAGATCGACCACGACCAGGGCCAGCCGCAATCGGGACTGTGGTTTGGAAGCATCGATGATCTGTGGAACTGGGGTAAGCCGGCCGGCTGGGGCGGACCCTGGTGGGATGAAGCTATCGAGGCCGGAACAACTTCCGATCCATTTCTAATGACGGGATTTGATAAAAAAGTGGTTCATTTGGCGCATGATGCGGAAGGTGATATCTTCTTCAAGATCGAGGTGGATTTCCTGGGGGATGGCTCCTGGAAAGAGTATAAGACAATAGGAGTTCCCACCCGCGGATATGTGCATCATGAATTTCCGGATGCGTTCAGCGCCCATTGGGTTCGCGTGACAGTGAGCAGAGACTGCAAAGCGACGGTATATTTTATGTACAACTGAGGATACAAATATCAAAGACGCCCATCCGCTTTCATTGTATGTGCATATCCCTTTTTGCGTTAGCAAGTGCCGGTATTGTGCTTTTACCAGCGAGCCAATCGATCGGTATGATCCCAAACCTGTGATGGATGCGCTGCTTCAGGAAGCCGGCCGGTACGACCTGGGATCGTCTATTCGAACCATTTACATCGGAGGCGGTTCCCCCACATGTTTGCCTGAGAAGCTTTTATTTGGTCTTGTCGAGCATCTGGCCTGTGCCTGCTATGAGGCCGACGAGTTTACAATAGAGGCCAATCCCGGACAAATCAATGAGCCATTATTGAGGTCTTTATATGCTCTCGGAGTAAATCGATTGTCCATCGGGGCGCAGTCCTTCCACTGGAACGAACTGGAGCTCCTGGGGCGACGGCATACGGCAGTCGATATTGCCAAATCGATGTATCTGGCCCGGATGGCGGGTTTTACGAATATTTCCTTCGACCTGATCAGTGCGATTCCCGAATCAACCCTGGCGGACCTGGAACACAGTCTCCTTTGTGCGATCGACCTGGATGTAGACCATATATCGGTCTATGGATTGTCGTACGAATGCGGCACACCCTTGAAAGAAATGCTCGATTCCGGTCGGATTGAGGCGGTCGATGAGGAAACCGATCGAGCTATGTATGAAATGACGGTCGAGATTCTGGGACAAGCGGGATTTCGCCAGTATGAGATTTCCAATTTTGCCGTGCCGGG
>JAFGGE010000013.1 GCA_016930745.1 Sedimentisphaerales bacterium | reverse complement strand
CGGCGCTGACCTTGTCGGGATCGACCTTTTCGGCCAGCGTCAGCGTCCGCGTGAACGTGCCCACGGGCCGCTCGCGCCGATAATATCGGGCGTCCTGGCCGGCATCCCCATTCCGCTTGCCGGTCAGGGTGATGCTGTTCTCGACGACGCTCAGGTCCAGGTCCTCTTTCTTGACGCCGGGCAATTCCGCGGTCAGCACCATCTCGTTGTCCTGGTCGTACAGGTTGATCGCGGGGAACGTGCCGCGGGGCATAGACCGCAGCCCCAAGGGGCCTTCAAACGCATCGAATACCCGGGTCATTTCATCCAGCGTCCTCTCGATGTCCCAGAAAGGCATTCTTCTACTCAGTAACATGGTTATCACCTCCAAACTAGAAACCTCATTTTTACTTTTTACATTTCTTATTTCACTCTGATAAGATACTTTGCAAGAGGCGTGCCAGAACGAAGAAACGAACCCGCAAAGAAGATATAAGTATTTATACTGCAATATCTTACAATGATAAATGTGCCCCCGAAAAAAGTAGGAAAAAGTCGCAAAAAACTGCAATCTGCCAATTTGGCAGGTCGGTGAATCGGCTTGGTCTACAGGCAAATCCCGGTCTGTAAGAAGGCCGGATTTCTTCGTTTCCGATCCCCCGCCTTCTGTCTATAATACCCCCTGAAAAGTCACCCGAACGACAAGGATAAAGGAGAACGACCAATGAAGCGTAGCATAGCATGGAGCGGATTGTGTATCGCACTGGCCACCCTGGCCGGCTGCGGCGGCGGAATGAAACAGGAGCAGAAAGTCCAGATCGTGGACTATCACGTCCATCTCAAAGGGGCCCTGGGCCTTGACGATGCCCTGGCGATCTCCCGGGTGACGGGCGTCAGGTTCGGCATTGCCCAGAACTGCGGCAAGGGATTTCCCGTCACCGACGACGCCGGGCTGCTGGCATATGTGGAAAGCATGCGGGGCAAAGGCGTCTTTGTCGCCATGCAGGCCGAGGGACGTGAGTGGGTCACGATGTTCAGTCCGCAGGCGATCGCCCGGTGCGATTATGTGTTTACCGACTCGATGACCTGGCGCGACGACAAGGGGAGGCGGATGCGGCTTTGGGTGCCCAACGAGGTCTTCGTCGACGACAAGCAGCAGTTCATGGACATGCTCGTCGAGCGGACGGTGTGGATCCTGGAAAACGAACCCATCGATATCTATGTCAATCCGACGTTTCTGCCCGCGGTGATCGCCGAGGAGTATGATGCGCTCTGGACCGACCAGCGGATGGATCGCGTCATCGACGCGGCGGTCCGTAACGGCGTCGCTATCGAGATCAATACCCGCTACAGGCTGCCCAGCGAACGCTTCATCGGGCGGGCCAAACAGGCCGGGGCGACCTTTGCCTGCGGCACCAACAATGGCGGCGCCAACGACCTGGGCGACTGGAGCTATTGCGAAGAGATGATTACCCGCTACGGCCTGACACCGGAGGATATGTTCTGCCCCAGGCCGGACGGTCAGAAAGCCATCCAGCGAAAACCTTTGCCGAAGCTGAAATACTGAAGTTTGACCAGCCCTTTGATTCGCTGCGCCAATCAAAAGGCTGCCACCCTGTATGTGTAGCTGCTCGCCTGGGTGGCAGCCTTTTACCGAGGGTAAAGGGCTGGCTTTGTTTTCTCATACAATCCCAAGCTGTTTGCCGATCTTAGTCATCTTGTCGATGGCAAAGTCCAGGTCGTCCCGGCTGTGGGCCGCGGAGATCTGCACACGGATGCGGGCCTGGCCCTTGGGCACGACCGGATACGAAAAGCCGATTACGTAGACTCCCTCCCGTAGCAATAACTCGGCCATCTTTTGCGCCAGTACGGCATCGCCCAGCATGATCGGCACGATCGGGTGAACGCCGGCCACGATGGAAAAGCCCAGTTCGGTCATCCGTTGCCGGAAATAGCGGGTGTTCTCCCAGAGCCTGTCACGCAGATCGCCGCAGGCCGACAGCAGGTCCAGCACCTTCAGCGAGGCGGCAGCGATAACCGGCGCCAGCGTATTGGAGAACAGATACGGGCGCGACCGCTGCCGCAGCATCTCGATGATCTCCCTGCGTCCGCTGGTATAGCCCCCGCTGGCCCCGCCCAGCGCCTTTCCCAGGGTGCCGGTAATAATATCCACCCGCTCCATCACGCCGCGGTACTCGTGCGTACCCCGGCCATGCTCGCCCATGAAACCCACCGCATGCGAATCGTCGATCATCACCAGGGCATCGTACCGGTCGGCCAGGTCGCAAATCTCGTTCAGTTTGGCGATAGTGCCGTCCATCGAGAAGACCCCGTCGGTGGCGATCATACGGAAACGCGCATTCTGGGCTTCTTTTAATCTGGCTTCCAGATCGCCCATGTCACAATTGGCAAACCGGTACCGCTGCGCCTTGCACAGCCGGATGCCGTCGATGATGCTGGCGTGGTTCAGGGCGTCGCTGATTACTGCATCCTGCTCGGTCAGGAGCGTCTCGAACAGGCCGCCGTTGGCGTCGAAGCAGGAGCTGTACAGGATCGCCTCTTCCGTGCCGAGAAAGGCGCTGATCTTGTGCTCGAGCTGTTTGTGGATGTCCTGCGTACCGCAGATAAACCGCACGGAAGACAGGCCGTAGCCCCATTCATCGAGGCCGGCCCTGGCCGCGGCGATGATCTCCGGATGATTGGCCAGGCCCAGATAATTATTGGCGCAGAAATTCAGCACCTCCTGCCCGGTTGAAACACGAATGTGGGAGCTTTGCGGACTGGCGATGATCCGTTCGGATTTGTACAGGCCCGCCTCTCGAATCTGTCCGATTTCATCGGTGATATGCGTTTTCATCGTGGCAAACATGATCGCCTCCGTTGTTCTATGACTCGTTTTTTATTCATCCCAGTTCAGAATCACCTTGCCGGACTGTCCGGACCGCATCACCTCGAATCCCTTCTCGAATTCCGTAAAGTGGAATCGGTGCGTGATCAGCGGACGGATATCCACGCCGCACTGAATCAGCATCGTCACCTTGTACCAGGTCTCATACATCCGACGGCCATAGATGCCCGTGATCGTCAGGCCGTTAAAAACCACATAGTCCCAGTCGATCTGCATCTCCGGCAGGATGCCCAATAAGGCGATCTTGCCGCCGTGGCACATCACCGGCAGCATGCTGCGAAAGGCATCCGGATTGCCCGACATCTCCATCCCGACATCGAAGCCTTCCTTCATGTCGAGTTCCCGCAGCACATCTTCCAGCTTCTCCTGGCGCACGTCAACGGCTCGCGTGGCACCCAGTTTTTTGGCCAGTTCCAAGCGGTACGGGTTTACGTCCGTGACGACCACATGCCGGGCGCCGACGTGCTTGGCGATCTTGGCCGCCATGCACCCGATGGGGCCGGCCCCGGTGATCAGCACATCTTCCCCCACAACGTCATAAGTCAGGGCGGTATGGACGGCATTGCCGAACGGATCGAAACAACTGAGGACCTCCTCCGGAATCCGCTTGTCGCAGTACCATACGTTCGTCACAGGAACGACCAGAAACTCGGCAAACGCTCCATCACAATTGACCCCGATCCCGCGCGGGGCCCTGCACAGGTGTCTTCGCCCGGCCAGACAGTTCCGGCAGCGTCCGCAGACGATGTGCCCCTCTCCGCTGACCAGGTCCCCGATCTTGAAATCCTGCACATTGCTGCCGATATCCTCGATGACGCCGACAAATTCGTGGCCGATGGTCATGGGCGGCTTGATAGTGGCCTGGGCCCAGTGGTCCCAGTTATAAATGTGGACATCTGTTCCGCAGATGGAGGTTTTCTTGATCCGGATCAGGACATCATTGATGCCGATCTTGGGGATGGGCACATTCTCCATAACCAGACCGGGCTCGGCGGTTTTCTTGACGATAGCCTTCATGAAGTACCTCGCTTTCCGTTGACCTTAATTGCCTTTGCCATTCGCTAAAACAGGTTTCGCCCCTGATTTTCGTTAAAAAACCTTGAAAGTGATTCAAATCCAGGATATCATACTAAAGTCTTGTTTAGTATAGTGAAGTTTATTATACTGAACAAGAAAAAAATATAAAAATCTTTAGATTGGACCTATTATGCCCAAACGCACGGAAAAGCTTGCCACTCAGCTTAAATCCTTACGAAAGTCCCGCGACCTGACCCAGGACCAGCTTTCCAAACTGGCTGGCGTATCCAAGGCGATGCTCAGCCAGATCGAGCAGAACAAGATCAATCCCACCGTGGCGATCATCCTGAAAATATGCGATGCCCTGAATGTGAGCATTACCGAGCTGCTCGGCGAAACGCCGCGGGAAAATATCCTCAAGGTGATCCGGGACAGCGACGAGCACTACACCTTCCGCAAGGACGCCTCATGCGAGATCCGCACCCTGAGCCCGCTGAATCTGGAAAAGAGCATCGAACATTACCGCATCCGGCTCGAGCCCGGCGGGCAACTGGCCAGCGAAGCCCACTTTGCCGGGACCGAGGAGTTTTTATATCTGGCCGGCGGCCGGCTCACGGTAACCAGCGGCGGCGACCGGGCCGACCTGCACAAAGGCGATTCGGCCCACTATCGGGCCGATGTGCCGCATTGCCTGATCAACGAAGCAAAGCAAACCGCCGAGGCGTTCCTGATCGTACGATATCCCCATGGATCGGCGTGAACGCAAAGGGGACGGGAGACCGTATACGATTTTGAATGTTTTCCAGACCGCCGACTCATGTTATACTATTATGATGTGCGGTTCGTTACATACCTGCTGTCTGACATGGGAGGTAAGCAAACAATGTGGAAAAGAAATCAACATAAGCATGTCTTTATTCTAGCAGGCATCTCCTTTTTTCTGATTCTATGCGGCATGAGTATAGCAGAAGAGACCTCTGCCGCAAACACGAACATGAAGTGGACCCACTTCACCGTTGCCGATCCGCTGCCCGGCAATGGTTGGGGCACCGGGGGGATCCCGCTGGCCGATTTTGACGGCGACGGCGACCTTGATGTGGTGGTCTCCCGGCGGGAAACGCAGACGGCCTACTGGTTCGAACGGAAAAACGACAGTACATGGACACGGCATACGATGGGCGTTTCGGAAGGTCTTGCCGGGGCGCTGGGCGCTGCGGCAATCGACATCAACCGCGACGGATTCCTGGATGTCGTCCTGAACCAGGTCTGGTTCGAAAATCCCGGCAGCCTCGCCGACAAGCCCGACCGGCCGTGGCCCGTACATCCCTTCGAAGGCGGCGGACACGACATCATCGCCGCCGACATCGACGGCGACAAACACCCGGATATCGTGACCTATCATGGCACGGTCATCTCCTGGTTCGACACCTCGGCCAGCCTGAAGCGGACCGATATCGGCCAGGGCGAGCCCAACCACGGAGGCATCGCGCCCCGGGGCGCAGCCGATCTCGACGGAGACGGGGATGTGGATATCGTCATCCCTCGCTACTGGTTCGAAAATCCCGGACAGAGCGGGAAAGAATGGCCGCGTCATGAATGGCCGCATCTGGCCGTCGAAAATGCTTCCTATGGAACGAGCATGCGGGCGTGGATTGCGGACATCAACTCCGACGGGCAAAACGACATCGTCTACAGCGACTGCGATACCGGATGGTCTCATGTGTACTGGGTTGAGAATTTGGGCCGGGGCAAGGCGTGGGTAAGGCACAAGCTGCCCGATCCGCCGACCGCGCCCGGCGATGTGCCCGGGACCGGTTCCTTCCATTCGCTCGGAGTAGCCGACTTTGACGGCGACGGCGATCCGGATATCTTTGCCGGGGAACAGGAAGACCCGGACACCTACATGACCGCACAGGGCAAACTGGCGATGAAACCGGCAGGGCTCAAGGAACGCGGCGTGATCTGGCTTCATACGAAGGGACCCAAGCCGGTCTTTACGCCGGTGGTGATCCAGGTCGATCATCCCGGCTGGCACGATGCGGCGCTGGGCGACGTGGACGGCGACGGCGATATCGACATCGTCAGCAAGATCTGGAACAAAGACGGGCCGACGTATCATGTCGATTATTGGCGCAACGACCGCATCAAACGGTAGACTATCGAACCCATATAAAAACCATGGTATAGTCCAGTGATATGACAAAAACGAAGGAAAAATATGCTTAAGGCTTGAACAATTTCTTCCGAATCGTATAATTAATTACATGCCATGGAGGGCTTAAAAAGGGAAAAATTGCCATTATTCTTATTGAACCTCTTTGGCATGGCATTTGCTCTTTTTCTTGGACGTATAATAAAGTCGTCCGTTTGCACTGGAGAGAACGATGGAAACACGAGAGGAAATCAAAAAAGTATATAATATTTTAGGCCTTCCTAGCGATGAAGAGGAATGCCAACAATCCGATCAGTTAGCCTTACACATAAAAAATCCACAATTAATCGAACCCCAGTGGTTTATTAACACCGACTCATCTGTCTTGGGGTCTATTGGGAATGCCTAATTGGAATGAAGTTCTTGACGAAATAAAAGGCTTTCAAAGGCCCGATGCACTAGATTTTGTTCGTAGAAAATACCTCAAGGCCCTCCAAGAGAAGCTAGATCGGAATGTCATAGCTTATTATTCAGGCTGGCTTAATAAGCCCGGAATGGGAATTCCATGGATCAACGATTCTGACAAAAATGCATTCATGACAACTATCCATCAATTGGATCGGTCAAAAGGATTAGATCTGATTTTGCATACGCCCGGAGGGGATATCGCAGCAACCGAATCAATTGTGGATTATTTGCATCGAATGTTCGGAGGGGATATCCGAGCAATTGTACCACAGATTGCTATGTCCGCGGGTACAATGATTGCATGTGCCTGTAAGGCTATTGTGATGGGAAGACAGTCAAATCTCGGTCCTATAGATCCCCAATTACTCGGTATCTCTGCCCAAGGCGTTCAGGAGGAGTTCGAACGGGCAAAAAACGAAATTAAATCGGATCCCGCAACCATCCCTTTGTGGCAAACAATAGTCGCAAAATATCCTATTGCATTTATAGGTGACTGCGAAAAGGCAATGAAGTGGGCTTACGATGTTGTATCCAAATGGCTGGAAAATAATATGCTCTCCGAAGAAGAAAACAAATCCCAATTAGCTGAGAGCATCGTTAAACATCTTTCCGATCATGATAAACATAAGAGCCATGGACGCCACATTCACATTGATGAATGTAAACAGATAGGGCTTAAAATTATATCGCTGGACGACAACGAAGATGGAATAGATCATGAAAAAAAGGACTTGATATTGACTGTTCATCACGCTTTTATGCATACGTTTTTCCAGACCACAGCTATAAAAATCGTCGAGAACCATTTAGGAAGGGCTGTTGTTAGTCATCACGCCCACGTTCAAACTAAGACCAGATAAATAAAGCGTCTCCGGATTTCCTTTTTATCGTTATTCAATCCGCGTTATGGACTTTGGGCAAGTCTGGCTGGGAACTCCGGGCCGGATTCCATGGCATGCCAGAGGCGGGGCTGTTCGAAGCAATCAAAGGTCCACATCATCCAGCCGGACAGGGGTGCTTGTCGGGCCAGGTTGCGGATCCCGATCAGCTTCTCTTTGGCCCGCTCAAAAGTGGGATCGACAAACTGAAATGAGCCGAACTCACCGAGGATAACCGGTGTATTCTGCAGAACGACTTGCATCGACGGATCGAAAAAACCGACCGAGTCCATGTCACGACGGAAGGCATCGGCCAGCACTTCGTCCCGGCGGGTGTGGTAAAAGTGAATATCGATAAAATCCAGCGGCGAGCGGCCCAGGACCAGGGCCGTCGGGGGAAACCGCGGATCGCCCCGCGTATTGGCGGGGATGCCCTTGTGCGAAGCGACGGACTTGCCCACCGCGCGAAGCACAAAGATGCCCTCGCTGACCAGCAGGCCCGTATCGATCCGCTTGACGGCCTCGGCGATCCGGGCGTGATAGTGGTTGAGCCCTTCGTCCATGAGCCGCTGACGATCGTCAAGGGAGCCCATGTCGTAGGATATTCCGTTGGCGGCGACGATATGGTCTGAGGTAACTGTAAACGGCCAGCTACGGCAGTCCAGATGCAGTTCGTTCTGACACTGGATGCCAAGCATCGCCTCCAACAGGCTCGGCTCTTCGCGTTGTATGCGTTCCAGAAACTGCGATACATACGCGACTTTGACCTCGATGCCCTGCTGCGTAAGATAGAGAGTATTGGGCCCGCGCGGCAGGCCTTCCAGCCGGTCGCGCCACGAACGGTTGCGGGGCAGCTCGCCGTCGCCGAAGGTGGGCAGGACATAAATGCCGTTGGCCCGGGCCCGGCGAAGGAAGTCGATCACATTCTGCATGTAGGGCTCGTACAGACCGACCGTCGTGTCGTAGTCGCCGCCGATGCCGGGATTGCCGCCGCTGCGGCCGATGATAAAGACGCGGACGGTGTTGTACCCGTATCGGGCCAGCAGGCGGAACATGGCCTCTGCATCGAGCGGATCGTAATCGGCGGCGGTGGTTTTCGTAGCCGCGTCGAAGGTGGAATGGTCGCCGCTGCGAAGGCGGATATAATTGAATCCCTTGACAATAAAGGGTTCCTGTGTGCAGGTGTTAAAGAATTCCGCACGATCTTTCTTGTCCTTGCGAACAGCGATTCGTCCGGATATGGCTTGGGGCCTGCCAACCGGCTCTGTCAGAGTCAGTTTGTATGAAGCAAAGGATTGTCCTCCCTTGGTGACAGCGACGATCTGAATCGTCTTGCCGGACAGGGTTTCCTTCAGCAGGCATAAATCGGTCGGCGGAGCGGCCTGGCCAATCGTCCTGCCTTCCGCATCCAGAATCCGCACCGCGGCACAATCGGTCACGCGGGGGTCGTATCGCCAGTGAACCTGCCAGCCGTTTTCCACTTTGAACGCATCAATCAGATAAATCGGCCCGGCACAGGATATTTGACAGGCAAGAAGTAAGATTATAATTTTTGCAAACACTCTCATCCTTGCTCCGGTGAAATCTAATATTCAATTCCCTTTCGGGCGGAGGTTCCGGCATCGTAGGGGTGTTTATGGGCCGTCATTTCGGTCACCAGATCGGCCCGTTCGATCAGCTCGGCCGGCGCATCCCTGCCGGTCAGGACCAGCTCCACATGCTCGTCGCGGGACTG
>JAFGGE010000199.1 GCA_016930745.1 Sedimentisphaerales bacterium | reverse complement strand
TTAGATAATTTCCCCCGACGCGAATGGTAAGCGTAATCGGATCGCCCACATTGACCGTCGTCGGTTGGGCCGCCGTGCTGATGGTATATCGACCCACCAATCCATAGAAATCGGCGGGCTTGCCCTGTGCGGGCAGCGGCTTCACGTTGAGCCGAACCGGATCGGTCGAGGCGGCAAAACGCTGATAGCGATACTGGGGACCGAAGAAACCATTCCATCCAAAACGATCCCGGCTTTGCACACGTTCGACGGCGATATCCGCCGAAATGGTAACCGGATCAATCTCGATTGGCCCGGCCTGTTGAGGAATCAGAAGCTTGGCGAACGAAACTTTAACCGAAGCGACTCCATCATGCTCCACCTGCTCGGCGGCATACGGCGTCGCTTGCCCATTCACATTCACCGTACGATTGCCGGACCCCGTTATATTCATATCTTCCGTAACGAAAGCATTGTTATTCAGCGCAGGCATATGAAAACCAAAATCATTAAGCAATTGCCCCTGCACAATACTGGCCCAGATGTACCAATGCACGACAACCTCTACCGGTTCGCCGACATAACCATCGACAGGACAGACCTCAATCTCAATGTCCATCTGTTTGGTGGCTTCCGGTTCAATTACAGTGATCGAAACGGGATTGGTTCGATAGGTCTTTCCCTTATGGACGACAGAAAGGGAGGGCAATGTAAACGTTCCGGGTTCGGATGCGGTCAGAATGTAATTCATAATCAGACGTTTAGTCGTCTTGGTTTCCTGCCGACTGCCGATAATGGTCGTAACCGTCTGTGACACATCCTTGTTGCCGGCAGCGCGTGGCTGGAACTGGGCCAGAGGGGAAAGGTCGGGCCGGCCCGGCTGATTGTCGCCCTCAATGTTGATCTGATAGACAAAACCTTCGCCGACATAAATCGGCCCGGACTTATCCACGCTCGCCTGGATTTGCACCGTCTCCTGCGCCGCCGCTACGGACGGCATGACCAGCAAACCGATGCCCACCAGTATGCCTCTTAGGTACGATTTCACGTTACCAGTCCTTGTCCACCTTCTGCTGTGATCGGTGCAAGATCATTCGCTGCTGCTTGTCCTTCTGCTCTTTATCGAGAATCTCCTCCACTTTCGCCTGGACAGCCTGCACTTCCTTGAGCTCCTCCTCGCTCATCGGCTTTTCCTGTTGGGATTCTTGATCGGCCTGTTGTTCCTGCTGCGGGTCCTGTTGTTTTTCCGTCTGATTTTTTTCTTTTTGGTTCTGTTCCTGGTTTGGCGGCGGCTGTTCCCGATTCTCTTTTTGCTCTTGCGGCGGGCTCTTCGGCAGTTTGTCGAGGGCCTTTTGGATTTGCTCGGCCGCCTTGTCCTGCGCCTGTTGAGCCTGGGATGGGCGGGATTGGTTCAGTTCCTCATGAGCCTTTTGTTGCTGTTCGACGGCCTCCGCCAATTCCTCTGCCGATTCTGTAAGAGGCGAATCCTTTTGCGGGGACACATCTTGTCCTTCGGTCATTTCAGATGGCTCATTTTGCGCCGCCTGCCGCATCTGCTCCAGCGTCTCCTGCGTCTTTTCTTTCAGATCCGACTGCTGCCCGGCAAGCTGATGATTTTGCTCCCGGGCCTGTTGAGGCGTTGTTTTGCCCTGTTGCTGCCGCTGTTGATTTTGCTGCGTCTGCTCGGAAAGCTGTTGCTGCTGCGCCAGTAATTCTTTGAGCTTTTCGGCCAGATCCTGCTGCTGGTTCTGTTGTTGCCGCTGTTGTTTTTGCTTTTCCAGCTTTTCCCGTAACTGCTGGAGGAACAGTCGGCCGACTTCAATATTTCGCGCAGCCGATGGATTCCCCCTGTCCATATGCTGGGTTTGTCGCCACGAATCGATCGCCTCTTCCAGCGAATCCACAGCCGCTTCCGGCTCCGCCTCCGCCTGCCCCTTTCCTTTCTGGAAATACGCATTGCCCAGATTATACTTGGCCGTTGCCGCCAGGGCAGGATCAAAGGATTGGGCCGCGGCATCCTTATACAGTGCAATGGCGCTGTCATAGTCTTTCAGCTTATAGGCGGCATTGGCGCGATTGTATTGAGCCTGCACGCATTCTCTGTCAGCCTCTATCGCCCTGTCATACGCCTGGGCGGCCTCATCATACTGCCCTTCGGAATACAGGCGATTCCCTTCTTTCACCAGCCCGCGGACCGAAGCCGCACCGGCGGATGATAAAAGAACCAGGTACATCATCCCAAAAACCACATTGTTACGCCTTGCGACGTTCACTGACCAGCGCCTCCCAAAGCAAAATCACAATTCCCAAAAACAGAAACACCTGGAACTGTTCATCATATTGTATAGCGGCCATCGACTCAAGCTCCCTCTTTTGTGCCGAGGCCACAAGATCTTCATAGATCTGTCCCAGGTCGAAAGTCCCGGTCTCTACAGGGATATACCGCCCTCCCGGCGTGGCGGTTGCGATCTGACGCAGTGTCTTGCCGTCGAGTTTAGTCCATACCTCCTGGCCTTCATACGTCAGAAAACTGCGATTGCCCCGTTCGTCATAAAGCGGGATCCGTGTCCCCTGGGTCTCATTGCCGAGTCCCACGGCGATAATTCGAATTCCCATCTGCCCCGCCTTGGCGGCCGCCTCGACAGGCGCGCTGTCATGGTCTTCCCCGTCGGTGATCAGGATAATGTCCTTGAATTGTTTGGCCTGTTCATCAAACAACTTATCCGCCGCATCCCGAATGGCGTCCCCCACGTTGGTTCCGCCCCGCGTCGCGCTTTCGGTCGTGATTTGATCCAGAGCCATTCGCACAAAGGCATAATCCTGCGTAAGTGGACATTTCACGGAACTGGTCCCGGCAAAGGTAATAATCCCGATGCGATCCCCCGCCAGTCGGTCGACCAGGTCGTTGATCGCCAGCTTGGCCCGCTGGAGCCGATTGGGCCGCAAATCCTCGGCCAGCATGGAACGGGAAACATCCAGCAGGATCACCACATCGCGACCCTGCCGCTTGACCGGCCGAGGGTGCGGATTCCAGGCCGGACGGGTAAGAGCAACGACAATCACGCCAAAAGCGATCATCAACAAAACCGCCTTAAACATCTGCCGACCCAAACCGACCGAATCGTTGATATGGCCCAGTAAAGACAATTCCGCCAGCCTCCGCAAGCTGCGCCTCTTGCGATAGAAATTCCAGGCATACGCCGGGATCAGCGCCACAACGATGCAAAACAGAAACCATAAAGCGTCATAGTTACCCAGTCGCATGTTCGCCTCTAGGGAATCTTGCGAAAAACTGTACAGCTTAAGATCATCTCCAGCAGCAGCAACAGCAGACCCCCCAGGGCCCAGGGACTGAACTGCTCGGCAAAATCTACATACTGCACGCTCTTGACCTCGGTCTTTTCCAACGCGTCAATCCGGCGGTAAATTTCGCGCAGGGTTTCCGTATCCGTTGCTCGCCCATAAAAACCGCCGGTCATCTGAGCGATGGTGGTCAGCAGACGGTCATCCGGACCGGTCTGGCCCCGCAAGTCTAAAAAGCCGCGAGGCTGGATCTCCGAGCCGATCCCGATGGGATAGATTTTAATCCCCCAGTCCCGAGCCAGGGCCGCCGCTTCCAGCGGCTTACTTTCTTCGATCGTGTCCCGCCCATCCGTCAATAAAATGATGATCTTGCTCCGAATCGTGAAGTCCGGCGTTTCCGAAGCTTCTTCATTGCTCGAACGCATCAGCCGGGCATTGTTTTCCTGAATTTGCTGTTCGGCTTTCTTCAGCCGGGCCGCCGCAAGCTGAATCGCGTTCCCGATGGCCGTTCCATCCTCGCTGCGTAACTGAACAATGTGCGTATCGCGTAAGAAATCCAGCAGTACCTCATGACTATGCACCAGGGGGCATAGCGTATCGGCATATCGAGCAAAGCTGATCAACCCGATCAAATCCCCCGGACGCCCTTTCAAATCCTTTGAATTGCCGGCAATAAATTCCTCTGCCACCTTTTTCACCACTTCCAGCCGATTCAACTCCTGACGGTCGAACAGCATTTTTTCCGACATGCTGGAGGAGCGATCCACGACAATTTCCATGGCCACACCTTCGGTCGATAGGGATTCGATCGCCGTGCCTTTGCGAGGCCGGGCCAGAGCCACAATCAGCAGAACCAGACAGAACAGACGAAACCAGAACGGCAACCCCTGCAAGCGCTGCCGGATCGAAACCGGACAATCCCCAAAGCGACGCACATCGGAAAACCGTACCCCCGCCGTAAATCGCCGGCGGCGACGGAGCAGAACCAGCGCCGGCACAAGCCACAGCAGCAACAAGGCCCAGGGAGAATGCAGTTGCATCTACGCCGCCTCCGTTGTCATAACACGCTCTCCCGTCTTCACATCGATCATACAATGCTCGTTTTTCGAACGGTCGATAAAGGACTGTACCATTTCTACCGCCTCTTTCATTTGCTCGATGCCGGCCGGATACCGGGCGAATTTGACCAGATCGCAGTGTTCCATAAATCGGGCCAGGTCCTTTCTCGTCTTCTCCTCAAAGACATTCGCCTCCTTTACTTCGACAAGAAACTCCTCCGTCGTTCGTTCGGGCGCGCGAAGGCCGAACCGATCCTCAATATAGTAGCGCAGGATCCCGCTGATCCGTTCGGTAAATTCCTTGAATCGCCCCGATTCAATCAGTTGCTCGGCCAACAGGGCCTGTAATCGTTCATAAGCGATCGCATGAGCCGATCGAAGAACCCGTACCGCCCCGCCCGAAGTGCGTCGTTGAATCTGCCGCCAGATAAGTAATCCTGCTCCTGCGGACAATCCATAGATTCCGATTAGTATCCATATCCAGGTATACCGCCGCGGCACGGAAACAATCCCTTCGATATCCGAAATTGTCAATTCTCCCCCCTGTTCGGCGATCAGAGAAGTCACCGTGATTTGGACCGGCTCTGTCGTCAGGGTACGGTCGGCCACCGTCGCTTCCTCTTCGGCCTGCCCTTTGGCGCGATACGTAAACGCAAACGCGTCCAGCCACCACTGCCCCGGCTCGAGCGGCTCCAGTCGATATCGAATGGTATGAACAACCCTCCCCCTTTCCCCAAGATGCCGTCCCATATCGTCCCAGTCAAGCAAATGAAATTTGCCAAGATCCGATTCCAACGAAGGCATTTCCACTTCATAACCCGACTCGATATCCGCTTCCAGCTCCAGGACCAACACATCCGACAGGGCGATTTGGGACCGACTAAACCGCTGAACCACCTGCAAAGGGCCGCGCTGGAATTCGGCTTCCACCGCAAATTCCGGCACGTCCGCCGGGCTCTTCCGGTCTCGGCAACCGGCCAAGAACCAGGGCAGGACCAGCAGGGCGACAAGCGTCCTCAACCAGGTTCGTCCCGGAAATTCCGCCCTACGGACAGGAGCCGATTGTTTCCCTGTCGATTTCATCTTTCGTTACTGCCTTCGATGCCGCATATGGAAAAACCGCACCAGATCCTGAATATAGGAGGTATCGGTACGGACGGGAATGCAGTCCACGTTGACCGACCGAAACGTGTTCAAAAGCCGTTGGGATTGTTGCGCTTGTTGCTGCGCATACCATTTCCGAAAAGCCCCGCTGGACGTATCGATAAGTCTTGCCTGGCCCGTTTCGGCGTCAGTACACTCGATCAGCCCCACCGAAGACAACCCCATCTCGGCCGGGTCCTGTACGGATACGGCAATGACATCGTGCCTTCGGTTCACCAGGGAAAGGGTCTGGGTAAAATCGTCGGCCAGAAAGTCGGATACCAGAAACACCGTCGCCTTCTTTTTAATCACCCGGGCCAGATAATCCAGCGCCAACGAAATATTGGTCCCTTTTCGCCGGATTTGAAATCCCAGCAGTTCCCGAATCAGACGCAGCACGTGCCCGCTGCCTTTCTTGGGCGGAATAAACAGCTCGATTTCATCGGTAAAAATGATCAGTCCCACCTTGTCGTTGCTGCGAATCGCCGCAAACGCCAGCACCGCGCACAATTCCGCCGCCAGCTCGTTTTTCAGCCTCCCAACCGTCCCGAACGACCCCGATGCGCTCCAATCGACCAGCAGCATCACCGTCAGCTCGCGTTCCTCCACATAACGCTTGATATACGGCCGGCCCGCCCGGGCCGTCACATTCCAGTCGATCGTGCGGATATCGTCCCCCGGCACATACTCCCGAACCTCTTCAAATTCCATCCCCCGGCCCTTGAACACGCTCTCATACTGGCCCGCAAAATCCGCATTCACCGCATGCGAGGTAAAAATCTGTATCTGCCGTATTTTCTTGACCAGTTCCGGATCGAGCATAGTGACACACCCCATAAACACAAGCTGAAAAATCCCGGTCAGGGAACTTCGATGTTGTCAAAAATCTGCCCAAGGATGTCTTCGCTGGTCTTTTCTTCGGCCTCGGCCTCATAGCTAACGATCACCCGGTGCCGCAGCACATCCATGCCGATGCTCTTGACATCCTGCGGTGTGACATAGCCGCGCCCCTGCAGAAAGGCCATCGCCTTGGCCGCCAGCGCCAGGTAAATCGAAGCGCGAGGGGAAGCCCCATAGTTGATCAGCGGCCGGATCGGCAATCCATACTGCTCCGGCTGACGCGTCGCCAGCACCAGATCCACAATATAATCCTTGATCTTGTCGTCGATGTAAATCTGATCCAGCACGCCACGGACGGCCACGATATCCTCCGGCGAGATAACCGGCGCGACGTCAAAATGCTTGTTTGTCTCGGCCATCCGGTCCAGGATTGCCCTCTCCTGGGCCTTGTCCGGGTAATCGATCCTGATCTTGAGCATGAACCGATCCAATTGCGCCTCCGGCAGCGGATACGTCCCCTCCTGTTCAATCGGATTCTGCGTCGCCAGCACCAGAAACGGCTCCGGCACCGCATACGTCTCCTGCCCGATAGTGACCTGCCTTTCCTGCATCGCCTCCAGAAGGGCGCTTTGCACCTTGGCCGGGGCCCGGTTGATCTCGTCGGCCAGAATGAGATTGGCGAAGATCGGCCCCTTGCGCGTCACAAACTCTCCGTCGCCGGGCCGATAAATCTGCGTTCCCGTCAGGTCCGCCGGAAGCAGATCGGGCGTGAACTGAATCCGCTGAAAACGAGCCCGGATCGCACGAGCCAGCACCGTCACCGCCGTCGTCTTGGCCAGTCCCGGTACGCCTTCCAGTAGGATATGCCCATTGGCCAGAAGCGCCACCAGCATTCGTTCCAGCATGTACCGCTGGCCGACGATCACCTTGTCGAACTCGCCCAGAAGCGAGCGGACAAACACGCTCTTTTCCTCCACCAGCCTGCCCACCTGCGCCACGTCTGTCATAGCACCGTTTCTCCTCAATCGATCGTTCGATAGAATGTCCGCCTGTCTGTGTTTTTCCCCCCTGTACCGTCCTCTACGCCCCGACGGCTGAAAAGGTTCGATTATCCCGTCCGACGATTCGATTTCAAGTGTTTTTTAGAAAAGGGGGGACTGGGGACTGGGACTGCGTTCGTCCCCAAATAATCAATTATCAATTATCAATCGCCCTCGCCGGTCCCTTTTTTCGCAGGATGGATTCGGTTTTGTTCCCGAACCCATGCTTCTCTTTTATCACCCCAGCCAAACCTATCCTGAGCGAAGTTGAGGGAAGCCGGGAGCCAGCCTTCCTCTTATTCTGGCTCCCGGCTCCTATATCCTCCCCTTCAAATGGAAAATTGAAAATCGAAGATTGAAAATTTCATGCCTCTTCCCCTTCCACGGCAAACAGCCACCATCGCTTCTTATTCTGCCGTTTTGACCGCGGCTGCCGCTCGAAGTAGATCGTCATCTCCAACCCATCCTCCGTCCGGATGCGCCACCAGTGTTTCCGCAGATACTGCTCCCCGCCGCCGCATCGCCGCTGTCCGCGACAGGAATGATCGCCTCGCTGATAAACCGCTCCGCCATGACATCCTCTCTTGCCAATAAATCCTACCTCGCCGCATTAGATGAGTCAAGTAAGACAACTCGGGGGCTATGCTTAAGTCGGATGCCATGCCCCATGCCGGCGTGGGCATATCTTGGAAAAGGGCTACTGTTATCGTAAGTCCTCTTTCTTCGGGTGGCAGCCTTTTGCATCGCAAAGGGCTGGTTTTGTCATTCCCGCCAGCCCTGAGCTTGCCGAAGGTGCGAAAGCGGGAATCCAGTCTTATTCTTATTCTGTCTTCTATCTCCTGTCTCCTAACTTCTTTCTCTCTTGACCTTTTCCCTCCCTTCGCTACAATCATGCCAAAACAGCAAATCCTCAGGGAAGGGACGAAAAAATGAACAATTT
>JAFGGE010000198.1 GCA_016930745.1 Sedimentisphaerales bacterium | reverse complement strand
GGTTCGTGACGGTCAGTGGACAACCTAGAGGACAACACGAAAAACGGAAAATCGTAAGTATTGACAGAATAAGGGGTTGAAAATCGTTACCTTCGGTCTACGGAACCGAAGGTTTTGGGTTCGAATCCCGACAGACGCGATTCGTATTCCTAAAAGCGGTTTTCCAATCCACCCTGGTTCTAAGGGACTGTTTAACTATGGTTTTGGCGAGGATACGTCAATTCGTCAATTCCTGCCCCTTTTTGTCGTTACGCCTCTCTTTTTCCGAGAGGGTGACGTAGATTTGATGGAATGGAGCCGATGAGATTCGAACTCACGACCTCTTGCATGCCATGCAAGCGCTCTCCCAACTGAGCTACGGCCCCATAGATGCGGTACTTTAGCATAAGATATCGGATCTGGCAAGCGTTTGGATGGAAAAATTGAGGTTTATTCCCTCCGATGATGTTCGGCAAGCCAATTTCGGACCCATTCACGGGCCTCCGCGGGAGTGTTAATCTGTTCGGCAAGCTGGGCAATATACATTTCCTGGGCAACCAGACCGACCATGGGGCCCGGCTGGATCCCCAGAGAAATCAACTCATGGCCATCCAGTAACGGCTTTGGAGAGAGATTTTTCCCCTTCAATCCGGCGGCACGGCGTTTGAGTCTTCCAAGAACGGCGGTACTTTGTTTTAGCGCCTTTTGGATAGCTTTTTGCAGGGTAAACAGGTCATGGAAATAGGGGCTTGCCAGAACCATCTTACATTGAGCCAGACCCAACTCTTCATTCAGCAGAGTTCCCCTCTGGTCCATAAGATATTTCATGTGTTTGGTATGTGCGCTGCTGAGACGAAGGATATTGCAGCGATCCAGGGCAAACACCGTCTCGCAGTCGGCAAACCAGGCTGCCAGGGCCAGGGGGAAATCCACATTTTTCGGCAGGTTTGCCAGAACCTTGATCCCTTCGGCCATCACCTGAGGTTCGAATCCGGGGAAAATGGCATTGGCCAGACCGCTTTCGGTGAGAAGTTTTATGCCTTTGACACGGTTTGGATGGGTCAGGATCGCCTCCAGCTCCATCGCGATACGCTCGCCGCTGATTTTTGCGATTTTCGAGGAATGGGTACATATTGCCTTCCAGGTCGGCTTTTCGATGCGAAAACCAAGCTGGACACTGAACCGGATCGCTCGCAGCATCCGAAGATAATCCTCGGAAAATCGATCGTTGGGATTGCCGATCGTGCGGAGAAGTCGACGGCTCAGGTCCTTTTTTCCGTCGACATAGTCGATTATCTGTTTTTTGATGGGATCATAGAACATGCCGTTGACGGTGAAGTCGCGGCGGGAGGCATCCTCGGCGGCGTTGCAAAACGAAACCTGATCGGGGCGTCTCCCGTCGGAATATCCGCTTTCGGTGCGAAATGTGGCGACCTCGATCTGTTGAGAGTCCATCATAACCATGACCACGCCGAACTTGGCCCCGATCTTGCGAGTGCGTCGAAAGAGCCGGATGATCTGATCGGGTGCAGCGTCCGTAGCGACATCCCAGTCTTTGGCCCGGCGGCCAAGCAGCATGTCGCGCACGCAACCGCCGGCCAGCAGGGCATGGAAACCTGCCCGACGCAGCCGTCGTATAATCCGGATTGCCGCCTGCCGATTCGTCATGAGTCCATCAGTTTCTCTCTTGTCAACTGAAGCAGGGTTACGGCCATGGTGCCCCATTGGCGGCGGTCGACGACCTGTAATTGATCGTAGGCATCCAGCAGCGTGGTTCGTTTATTGGTGCGAACAACGACGATCCCGTCGTCAATCACCTGCTCGTTAAGCAGCAGGAGCAAGCGACCCAGAGGCGATTCCAGGTCGGTTTCATAGGCCAGTTTGTAGGGCGGGTCTACGAAGACAAGATTGTAATTTTCCTGTGCGGCGTCGCCGGAGGGTAGGGGGGCGCCGGTCTTGAAGGCGTTGGCCCGGATGACTTTGGATTCGGCGGCAAAGCGGGCCTTTTCGATGTTGCGATGCAGGGGCTCAATTACTTTATGATCCTTGTCGACAAAGGTAACCCATCGGGCTCCGCGCGAGAGGCATTCCAGGCCCATCGAGCCGGTGCCGCAGAACAGGTCGGCTACGACGCCCTCCGGGATCACATCGTATTTATACAGCACGCTGAACAGGGCCTCCTTGGCGCGGTCGGTGATCGGCCGGGTGTCATGCCTCCTGGGCGGCAGCAGATTCATCCCTTTTTTTTCACCGGCTATGATTCGCATCGGTTTGCTCGCCAATTCAGAATAGAACTCATGCGACCTCCAAACCGAGGTCTTTGAGCATTTGGAAGTCGTCTTTGGCATCCCGGCCGGCGGTGGTCAGATAGTTACCGGTCAGGATGCTGGTGCAGCCGGCATAGAAAATCCAGCTTTGCATGTCGCGGAGGTTGAGCACCCGGCCGCCGGCAACCTTGAGATGCGTCTTTGGAAGAATAAAGCGATACAGGGCGATAATACGCAGAATCTCGAGCGGACAAAGCGTCGAACTCCCGGCCAGCGGCGTTCCGGGGATGGGATGCAGAAAATTCATCGGCACCGTATCCACGCCCAGGTGGCGAAGCTCCAGGGCCATATCGATCCGGTCGGATTCGCTCTCTCCGATACCGAAGATCCCGCCGCAACAGACTCCCAGACCTGCCTGCTTCGCAGCCTCCACCGTCCTGACGCGGTCTTGGTATGTATGCGTAGTCACAATCTTACCAAAATGCCGTTCGGAAGTCTCCAGATTATGATTGTATCGAGTCACACCCGCGGCGGCCAAACGCTGGGCCTGGTCTATATTGATGATTCCCAGGGAAGCACAGACTCCGATGCCGTATTCGGTCCGGATGCGGCGAATGAGCGATTCGAGCCGGGCCAGCTCTTTTTCCGTAATCGTCTTGCCGGAATAGACGATTCCCAGATGGGGAACCTTGTTATCACAGGCCTGGTCGGCGGCCGAGAGAATCTGCTCGTCCGTGAGAGTTTGTGCCTTTTTGTCGATGGGCGTGTCATAACGGACCGACTGGGCACAAAAGGCGCAATCCTGATCACAGCCGCCCAAGCGGCCCGGCACAATCGAACAGACGCGGACCTTGCTGCCGAAAAAATGCTGCCGGATTCGATTGGCATGATACAGAAGATCATCCAGCGCCTCTTTACTCTGCTGGCCCAGCCTCTCGATCTGCGAACGATCCAGACTGGCCCCGTCGAGAACCTGCTGAGCACACTGGGCAATCAAGGTATTCATAGCGACAGATTATAATCCAATGATGGAATAAACGATATCGGTCACGATCTTCTCATCGGCCAGCCGGTCGAGAATCAGATCCAGCTCGCTGGGCGATCCGGCTAACAGGTATGTCCACCCTTTTGCCTTGTCCTGCCCGACCAATTCGCAGGTCAGGAATGTTTCGTCCCCGGCAACATCCCGCGGCTTGAGTTCCCGTGTAGCCCGGATGATGGCGGATTTTCGCAGGCTTTGCGATTCATAGGGATGCTCCTGCAAAGCGCGGACCTTGCTGAGCCGCTTGACCTTGCGAACCATGACATCTTTTTCTTCCTGGCTGCACGAAAAGGTCAGCACTACGCTGCCGTCGATCCCGGCGTGTTCCTCGCTGCCATGGCCGACGACCGTATCGATACTGATGCCTTCATTGCTGAACGCCGAAGCGATGCTCGTCAGGGCGCCGGCCCGGTCCATCACATGGGCCCGGAACACCCAGTGCGGTTTGCCTTGTTCGTTCATATCGTCTTTCCCCGCTCGGAATGGATATTGAAAATCATTTCAGGATGTATTTCGCGTTCGCTGTGCATAAATGCTGCATAAAGCGATCGAAACCAGACGCGTTTCCATGGTATCGGCCCGTGAGATAATGATATAAGGTACGGAAAAGCCCATAGTAATGCCGGCCAGCGATGCCTGGCCGTACTTGTTTAAGGCCGTCAGCGTTTTATAGAGAATATTGGCCGAATCGATTCCCGGACAGACAAGAATATCGGCATGGCCGGCGACCGTTTCTGCATTCGGAAGATCCGGCAGTCCTTTCACGGCCACCGAACCGGGATCCGTCGCCAGGTCAAACGACAGCGGTCCGCACACGAAGGCATCGGGCCAATCCCGCTGGGCCAGTTCCAGGCCGATCTGTGTGGAAGGCAGCGAGGGAATCGGCTTTTCGTTGGCTGACAAAATGGCTACCCGGGGCTTTTTAATCCCCAGCACAACCTGTGCCACGGCAACGGAATTGTGCACCATGCCGATCATCCGTTCCGGGGTGCATACTGTGGTAAAACCCGCATCCGTCATCAGCATGATCCGACCCGCCGCAAACGGCGCCGCATCAAACACGGTCACCAGGCTCGCTGTAGGCCGCTGTGCCAGGGAGAGCATTCGCTTATTCAGGATGGGCGTGGACATATTGCCTTTAAGAAGGATGTCAATCCCGCCGGATTGCAGGACGTCCACGGTGGCATCGGCAACGGCCTCATAACCTTCGGCGGAAATGATATCCTTCGATGCAATGTCAATACCGACCTGATCGACCGCAGAGGCAATCCCTTCTCGATGGCCAATCAGGATGATCCGGTCGATGATGCCGTGATCCCGTGCCGACTCGACGAGGCGAAGATCGTCCGGGCGGTCCCCTCCGGCAACCACAACGGTCGAGGCCCGCATCCGCCCGGCCAGTTCGACCAGATCGGTAACATGATGTATTTGTTCGTTGTGGTTCATGGATTACGTATATTTCAGCCTAAAATCAACGCGTCTCCGGCTGTCTGTTTGTCGATCAGCAGGCGATGCACGGGAACGGCCAGATCGCGAAACGCCTGTACGGAAATCGTGACTGTCTGCCAGCGGGGGCTGCGACAGGTCATACAGCTTCGATATCCGTCCAGATCGACCGCCAAGAACAAATACCGGCGATCGGCGAAATCATAAACTTCCTTGCCGTCGGTTTCAATATCCATATTGACAAGGTGGTAAGCGAAGAGGAACACAGCTCGGGCCGGTTCTCCTGTGGCGCTGATCACATCTCGCCATTGGATAAGCCCCCGGACATCCTCCATAGTGACCCAGCATTGAAGGTTTTTCAGGCCTTCCAGGGTGGCCCCGATGAATCGCCGCCCTTTTACTTCGGCCAGAATCGGACCGCCAACCTGAGGATATAACAGGAAGTCAAAACTTTTCACCGCATTTCGAATCAGAGCACAACGATGCTGCTGGTCGACAGGGACATAGGAAATCCGATTCTCGACAAGCCAGTTTTCAAAGGCCAGTTCATAATGCTCTCCGGAGGTCTCCATGACCAAAGTATACAAAGCAGGCCTGCCTTGTCAAGCGGACATTGTCTGCCCGGATCTGTATTGAAGGCGACCGAAGCGTGTTCTATTTCCCCACCTGACGCTGGGCCAGTTCGCCAAATCGATTCGCGATAGCCAGGGCCGGATCGAGCGGCACTTCCGCTGGTTTGATGTCCTTGTGGATATCGACCTTCGGTGTCGGGATCAGGTTCTTCCCGGCGAATTGCGGCAGCCATTCGGCCTCGGCCTTGAGCATTTCGGCCGTCATGTCGCGGATTTCCTTGAGTGTGCAGCAGGCGCTGGTCAGGGGGTCCATCGCACAGGCCTGCATGGCCATTTCCGGATCGCCGGTCAGGGCCGCTTCGGCGGCCAGGGTCTGTACGGTGACATTGGACTGGTTCAGGGCCGCCAGTTGTGTCGGAAGGGCCCCGACACGGACCGGGTGCAATCCCCGGCGATCCACAAAGACCGGCACCTCGACACAGCAGCCTTCCGGCAGGTTGACGATATACCCCTCATTTCGGACATTGCCCTGCAGCTTGAAAATCTTGTCGGTTTCCATAGCCTCGAGGATATACGAGCAGTATTCCACCGAACGGGTCCCTATTTTCGTCGATTCCTGGGCCAGATAATCCACGTCCTTATACTTTTCGTTCAGCATATTGGCATATTTATAATAGGCCCCAGTCGCACCGCCGAAGTCGGGCATGTCACAATAGGTTTCCAAAGCCCTTTTACTGGAGCGGAACCAGGGGATGTACTCGGACAGATGGCCGGTCGATTCGGTCATGAAATACCCAAAATGCCGCATGACTTCGCATCGGACCTTCTCGTTGACATAATATTCCGGTTTTTCACAATTGGCTTTGAAAATGGGGTACAGGTCGCGACCGTCCCGCTTGTCTCTGAGCGAAAGGAACCAGCCCATATGGTTGATTCCGGCGGCCAGGTAATCGATCTGGTCCTTGGGAACATTCACATACCCGCTGATCAGGTCCAGCGTCGTCTGTACTCCGTGACAGAGCCCGATGAAGGGGACATCCGTGGCCATTCCCAGTCCCAGACAGCAGGCCGCCATCGGATTGGCATAATTGAGCATGACCGCATCCTCGGCCGCATACTCTTCCATATCTATGGCGATGTCCACCAGCACCGGGATGGTGCGGAGACCGCGGAAGATGCCGCCAGGCCCCAACGAATCGCCGATGCACTGATCGATGCCATACTTGAGCGGGATATTATAATCATGGCCGAAGGCCTCCAGCCCGCCGACCTGGATCATCACGATCACATACTTGGCCCCGGCAAGGGCCTCGGCCCGATCGGTCGTGGCGGTAATTTTGGTCGGCAGCTTGTTTTCCTTGACCATCCGCTTGATAAATGCCTCCATCCGGTCCAGCTTGGGCTGGGTGCGGTTCATCAGGCAGATTTCGCTTTCTTGCAGGGCGGGGGTGGCGAGAATGTCATGGGTAAGGGTCTTGCAGAAGACCATGCTCCCAGCGCCGATCATTGCTATTTTGGCCATGGTTTTGCCTCCAGGTTTCTTTTCCGGTTCCATTTCTGCGTGTATTCTAGGGCGGGATGGGCGGTTGTCAAGGAATAAGGCCAGACTCAAAGCCCCTTGGGGCAGCAAGTCCTTCTGTGCAGCCCTGCTATAACGACATGCACATGTATCGTTCTTGCGCGACTATAGCCATGACAAAAACGTATAGTCGAGATGCATTTACGAGTGCCATCGGGCCATGTGTTCCCGATGTGATTTCAGGTAAGCCCCGGGCTTATAAAATCGGTCATAGAAATCCAGATCAAGGTGATGTGCTTGCAGATACATCGCTACGAAAATGGAAGGCACTGTGCCCGGGAACTTGCCGAACGCGTCAAACACGTACTGGGCCTGAAGGGCGACACACTGCCTGAACCGCTCCTGATGGACCTGTGCTGCCGACCGCACGGCGGGGCTGTCTTTCCAGGGGCCCGGCGTGTCTGGATGAAACGGGCCTCCGGGCCCGAACTTGCGTTCGCACACGGCCTCGACGGCGGTCCGCATGTCCGGGTAATGGGGTGGGCAATAACCCTCCATAACTCCCTCAAGGCCCGTTGGATTCGGATAAGGCCACTGGTCGTTCCGGTCGTAGCGGAATCCCAGCCCGACCACATCCGGATCGCCGCCGGCGCCCAGGACGGCGAAAGGGTCGATTCCGTTGAACATCCAGCCTCCCAGCCCCATGGCCTGCAGCATCAGGGCTCCGGCATAGCAGCTTGTGCCCAGTTCCACACTGGCTTCCGAGAGCAATAACTGTTCCACGAACGTAATGGGCCAGACATTCTCCGTATCTACGATATCACTGAATTGCTCGATGCCCGGGATGGCTCGTTTGTGAATGTCATCGTACAACACCAGACCGTTCTGCAGCATGTAACAAAGGGCCAGAAGTCCATGCTGGGCCAGGTCGGCGACGGGGATCACCAGCAATGTGCCGGGCTGATTGACAACCCAGGTGTTATGAGGCTCCACGAACGGGATTTCCGACGGCAAACGTAGTCGGCCGTCCTGGATCTTGCGGATATGATTGTCCGTCCCGTCAAGGATTTCCTGCAGGTACAGGCCCCCTTGTTCATCCCGTTCGCAGAAGGCCGGGGCGTCCCGACAGTCCAGGACGTAGACTCCTTCGTCGTCCGTGAAAAATGTCATGCTGGTATGAAAACCGGCCGCGGAAGGGAAGGTGCGCCCGCCGGCCGCACCGGCATAGTTTGACAAATGCGGCGCATAGCGCTGCGCTCGATAGATCATATGGTGCCAGCTTGTATTGCCTCCGCATGTCATGACGACAAGCCGCTTTTCCAGGTCTGACAATGGCACCGGATCATGTTTTGATTTATAGCAGAAAATACCGTCCGGAATCTCCGCTCCCAGAAAGAATCGCCGGGATCGACGGCCCAGTATCGCCTCCAAAAAACGCACTTCCAGCATGTCCTGAAAACCTGTGGGGATTTTTTGGTTCTTCATGCGCACCTCCTTTTAAAATTGCGTACCAATTCAGCCCTTTTTTCGTCAGGCATCCGACAACTTGTTCATACATGCATGCTTTGTCCCATTTCTGCAGGAGTTTATGGTGAGGATGAAGGGAGGCAAATAGGGTTTTTCCCTAAAGGAACTGTCGAAATGGCCTGATAACGACATTAAAGCTCGTGCCACAGAATGATTTTTCCCCAAATTCATTACGCCCGGAGGGACTCGAACCCCCAACCCTTGGTTCCGAAGACCAATGCTCTATCCAATTGAGCTACGGACGCATCGCCTCGATACCGCCGGGCGGTACCGATACGCGCACTATACCGACCCATTCGGCGGAATGCAAGCAGAACCGCCGCCAGTGGGCGAAATTCCATATAGGGGATTCGTGCGGCACAAAAAGGGATAAAGCCTTGCTCTTTGGACCCTGTTTTTTGTATGATGAAAAGGGATTGGGTTATCGGGAAAAGGTGTCAGAGTGGGTAATTTGTACGGTTCGAAATCCAGAATCGTTCTCTTGGCGGGCGTGCTGTTTGGGGTATCGCTGGTTGGGTGGGGGTGTGCCGGCAAGGGGAATGAGCCGGCAGTGCCGGTGGTGGAGAATCTCGCATCGACAGCGACGGTGGATTATCCGCTTCTTCTGGTGCGGGGACGGGTAAAAAGCACCGCGGATCAGGTAACGGTTGAAAATGGGCAAGATTTACACAAATGGCCGGCGGCGGGGGGGCAATTCAAGGCCCTGGTAATGCTCAACGCCGGCGAGAATCGGATTCGGATCAGCGCCCCAAAACACGCATCCACGGATATTACCGTTACCTATAGCCCCCGAAAGACCGAGCATCTTGTCCGGCTGGTGTATATCCTTTCAGCCGACGGCGATGGGAGGTTTCAAGCGCCGCCGGAGGAGCCGAACGATCTGGACAGCGCCAAAAAGCGGATGGCCCTGGCGGGGCTGCTTTTGCAGACGGCCACGGCCGAGATGATGTACGAGGCGGGCCAGGGACGCAGGACATTTCAACTGGTCGCGGAGGAGTCGGGTCTGCCACACGTGGAGGTCCTGCGGTCCAGCTTGACGACCCAACAGGCCCGGGCCATGGCAGGGCTGCAACTGTGGCGGCATTTTAGGGAAGAGCTTTTGGCGGCGTATCCGCAGGACCAGGGGCGGGTGAAGAATGTGGCGTGCATGTCGATGACCTGGTTCGAGCCGGGACGCCGGCAGCCCTATGCGCATACGGCTCTGGGGGCGGATACCCTGGCCCTGTTCAGTACGGGGGGGATGCACGCCTGGGCACAGGATCTGGATGAGGTTGTAAAGTGTTTTTCCGATCCCCGCCGGCCGGAGGATTTTGGCCTGTTTGACGACAGCGCGTTTCGCAATTCATTCTGGGCCAATTATGCGACGGGGCTGGGGGCGCTGCTGCACGAGCTGGGGCATGCCTTCGGGCTGGTACATTCCGGTGACAGGGAGGGAGTCATGGAGCGGGGATTCGATCATATCAACCGCCTCTTCATGGTCACCGAGGACGGCAAGCCGATCCGGGACACGAAGATACGCTGGGCCCAGACCAGCGCAAAACAATTGGCCGAAAGTCCGTGGTTTCAATAAGATATACGTATGAATAGGATATCGACAACAGGAACAGCTTTTAGGCTATGAACCAGAGGAATTCCGTAATCTATTCGGTGATTCTCGCTTTTGCCATCGCCTTTTTTACCAGTTTTCCGGGATGTTATTCTCCACAGAAAACGCCTCCTGCGTCAGCCACCCAGTTTCCGTCGCCCATGTCCGATTCCATCCGCCCCCACGAACGGATCGCAAATTCCATCCCTTCGGGCAGATCCATCCAACTAAAAGACGTGTTATCTACACCGGTTGAGGTGTTTATCCCTCAGCAGGTTCACGGATCGAGCCAGGTTGACCTGTTGATTCACTTCCACGGTGTCGGCTATGTCCCTGCACATGCCGTTTCCGCATCAAAACAGGCCATGAACTCTGTAACAGTGAATCTCGGTTCGGGCTCAGCCGTCTATGAAACTGCCTTTCGCGACGCATCCACCTTTCCGCGATTGCTCGAATCCATTCGCAATACGGTATCAGACACGACAGGAACGAAAACGGAACTGGCTCACATCTATCTCAGTTCCTTCAGTGCGGGCTATGGGGCTGTTCGTGCCATACTCAAAAACCATCTGGCCAAAATCGATGGAATCTGCCTGCTGGACGGGCTTCATACGGACTATGTCCCTTCGGGCCGGCCGCTGGCACAGGGAGGAAAACTCAACGAAGAGAAAATGATTGATTTTGTGCGATTTGCCCAACTGGCAAAGGACGGGCAAAAACGCTTTTTGATCGCCCATTCCGAGATCTTTCCCGGCACGTATGCGAGCACAACCGAGACAGCAGACTATATTCTTACGGCAGTAAAGTTACAGAGACACCCGGTATTGCAATGGGGTCCAGGAGACATGCAGATGGTCAGCGAAACCAGGGCCGGCGGCCTGACTATTCTGGGCTTTGCCGGCAACACAGCGCCCGATCATGTGGATCATCTTCATGGCCTGCCAGCCTTTGTAAATCAGATGCTAGAGAAATAATGGATTATTACATCGTCGTATAAGTATTATTTTTCTTCGAAATCAAACCAGTCTAAAAGAATGGTACCGTTTGTAACCCGGATTTGGAACGGATTGGCGCCTTCGGATAGTTTCACGCTGCCCAGGTCGAGTTCCACCCACTCGGCGTCGGTGACGGATATTTCCTGTTTCTTTTCTCGGATCGAAAATTGGATAGTAGCAGGAATAGTTTCCGCTTTTATCCGGGCGACTGCCTTGAAATCCTTCGTATCCAAACTGTAAATCGTATAAGCAGTCCATTCCTCCGCCTGCAAACGGATGCATTGTTCGGAACGGAATCCTCTGCCGCCAGCGCCGACCGGTTCGACCGGCACCGGTTCCGACGTCCGGTAGAATTTCGACTTTTGCCCCGACTCTTTCACGAAATACGATTTCCCGGGGCCTTGGTGACCGTAATTCTCGGCCTCCACCCTGCCCGGTGCACGGCGGAACATGGCGTTGACGACATCCGGGTAAAAAACACAATTTTCCAGCTTGCAATTTTCCAGCAGCTCATCAAACGCCTTTTGGGCCAATTCCGCAGAAGGCCTGGCCCGACCCCGCGAGAACGCGACGATCTCGTCCCAGCCGGCCGGTTTCCTGATCGAGTAGGGACCGTTGTTGGCGTCCATTTTCTTCCACGGCCAGAACGACCAGCCGATGTTATTGGCTTCAAAATACTGCATGGTTCCCCAATAAATGGCGTTTCCTTTTTCGCCGGTTTCTCCAACCCATACGGGTGCGCCAAGTTTATCGCGGAGGGAAATGTATTGGGCGATGCTCTTGAGATTGTCCGGCCGGTCCCAACAATAATAATGAAATTGATAGAACAGGTTGTCGTCGAAACGCTCGGTGAAGACAGACCAGTCGTTGGCCCAATCGGCCCCTTCCAGCGTAATCATGTGCCGTTTATCTACCGCACGGATCGCCTGAGTAATCCGACGGTACAAAAGCTCCAGTTGTTTTTTATACTTTTCCGCCGCCCCGGTCCGTTGGGGGAGGGGCTCATTGAGGAGATCATAGGCGGCTACCGTTGGTTCGTTCTTATACCGATCTGCGATCCTGACCCACAAATCTACCAATAAGTCCTGATTCCTGGGATTCGTAAAAAGTTCGACCTCATCGCGGGGACTATCGTCGATATTGGTTCCCGTTTGCCCGCCCGGCGCGCCGTGCATGTCAATAATCACATAAATATGGTGCTTTTTGCACCATTGGACGAGATTATCCAGCAGCTCAAATCCCTCGGGGACATACGTCGGAAGATCGCCTTCGGTGAGAAATCGTCGGGCATTGAGGGCCGGCCGGACCGAATTGAAACCCAGTTCGGCAATCCGCTGAATATCGGCCTCGGTGATATAGTTGCGTCGAAATTCCAGCCAGAAACGTTCTGCCGACTCAGGTCCGATCAATTCACTCACAAGGGCCTCTATCTTGCGTGGTCGGTCTCCCCGGTCTCCGAATTTCCACATATATCCTTCCGGCAGCAGCCAGTTCCCCAGGCCGACGCCCTGCAGAAGAATGACATTTCCTTTCTCATCCACCATACTTTGTCCCCGAGTTCGAAGGAAACCTTCCGCCCCGGCTAATTGCGAGATAGATATGGCAATCAGAAGAATCAGGATGACTATCGGCGTCTTGGTTTGTTTTTGCATCCTTTTCATGACAATGCCTCCTGTATCATGGATTCGATTCAGACCTTTACACCCTAACCAACCGGTTCCTATGAATCCGGCTGCCGGCTATAACCCATCGCAAACGCATCTGGGAAAAATCTTATCATTGGGATCCCATGTTGTCAAACGCGAAACAATCGATAAACAGATGCCCAAGTAATTACCATCCCAAAAAAGATTCGTTTCCTTTTGGTCTTTCATAGCATTAAAATAGAATAAGATATTCGGTGTAATGACGTAGTGATCGGTAAAATATTTTATGATAATGCATAAACAATCTTACTTTTATCGTTTCTTTCCGGAGGAAATATGGGCTGTAAAACCGTGATTATTAAATCGTCTGTCCTGTTTTTATTCCTTTCGATCCGGTCGCCTGTTTTGGAAGCAGAGGATACCTTGGAATCGCCCGCCAAGACAGTCCTTGCGATCGATGGCAGCCGATTTACGTTGCATGACCGACCTGTTTTTTTATTAGGATTCAGCTACTATGGCGGGCTTGGCGCTTCCGAGTCGTTCATTCGTGCCGATTTAGACGATTTCCAGCGGTATGGATTCAATTGGCTCCGCTTGTGGGCGACCTGGAATGCCTATGGAAACGATGTGTCGGCCGTGGATGATAAAGGCCGGTCGCGAGAACCATATCTAAGCAGACTCAAATGGCTTCTGGCAGAGTGTGATCGGAGGGGAATGGTTGTCGATGTGACGCTGACGCGAGGGAAAGCCTTGGAAACCGGCGGTTCTCTGCCTAATTTTGCATCGCATAAGCAGGCGGTACAGACGCTGGTGGAGGCCTTGCGACCATACCGAAACTGGTATCTCGATCTGGCGAACGAGCGGGATATTCGGGATGATCGATATGTCGGATGTGAGGAATTGAAGGAACTGAGGGAACTGGTTCGCAGGCTCGATCCGCAAAGGCTGGTGACGGCATCGTTTGGCGGACATGATTTGAGTGAGCAAGACCTTCATGATGTATTGGTGACCATAGGCGTTGATTTTGTGTCTCCCCATCGGCCCCGCCATGCCGAGTCGCCGGATCAGACCGAGGAAAAAACAACAGAAGTATTGGAGAGGATGAAAAATATGGGACGAATAGCGCCGCTCCATTATCAGGAGCCGTTCCGACGAGGATACGGAACATGGGTGCCAAAGGCCGAGGATTTTCTACAAGATCTCCGGGGTGCTATAGCAGGAGGAGCGGCCGGATGGTGTTTTCATAACGGCGGACAGCGTACCGAGGCGGATGAACGACCCCGGCGCTCGTTCGATCTTCATGAAAAGCGACTCTTCGAGCAATTGGATGAAGTCGAACTTCAAATGCTGAGCGGAATATCGAATTTCCTCGGGGCTCGTAAAAAGACCTTATAGCCTACAAAAGGTTGTGTATGGAGACGGTCGCCTGTTCTGTATCAGGGAATCGAAAAAAGGATAAAAAGAAATTGTATATGAGGTAGAGCTATGGGGAAAAAGGCATTCTATTGCAGTATGGCATTGACGGTGATATTGGTTTCCGGATGCGAGATGGGAGAGATGATTCGAGGAAATACCGAAGGTATTAAGGCAACGAACCAGGCCATAGCGGAAAATACGGCTGCTATCAACGCCTCCACGGAAAAAATGAAGACCCTGGAATCGACATTAGAAAAGGTAAACTCCCTGAGAGAGCCTATGCAGGAGCTTACCGCTCTGGGCGCGACGTTCCGCAAGGTGGCCGATCTCGATGTTCCGATGGAAAAACTGGCCGGCTTGCAGGAACCGATGCGGCGGCTGGATTCGCTAAAGGGCTCGCTCGATCAGCTCGCTCGCCTGGAAGAACCGATGTCGGACCTTTCCCGACTGGAACAGCCGCTTGCGAACCTGGCCCGACTGGAGGAACCAATGTCCGATCTGGCCCGGCTGGAAGAGCCGATGAGAACTATGGGACAGTTCAGCGAACCGCTCTCTATAGCAGCCGGTCAGACCCCCGGCAAGCTGCTGACCTCGATTGTTCTATTGATTCTCGCTTTTTTCGTCTGCCAGTTTCTGACCGTATGGGCGGCGGTGCGGCTTGGCTCGCGCCGTCCATCTTCATGATATGGTCTATCTTGCACGGTGAAGGACGCCCTTGATTCATGGATCCCCGATGAATCTCCTATCCCCTTGCTCCGCGCAAAATAATCCGATTTCCGTCCGTCCAGCGGTCCCGATAAAACGTCGATGCCTCAAAGGTATCGCTGAACGATTTCATTTTTTCCGCCAGTTTGTTGCGTAATTCCTGCAAAACCGTCTGATGCGCCGGATCGGATATCAGATTCGTGAGCTGATACGGATCGGCGGAATGATCGAACAATAGTTCTTGGTCGGCTCCCGTTCTGGCGATACGGTACTTTGCATAGGTATACTTTTTATTCCTCACAGCACGCCATTCATGGCCCGTGCTCCAATTCGCCGTGGCGCCTGTCCCCTGCATGAACGCGGCGTCCGGCTCCGGACCGGTTTTCCCCATCGCCCAATGCGACAGGTTTATCCCATCCATACGCGAGGGAACAGACAATCCAAGCAATCCCAGGAAAGTGGGCGTAAAATCTATCGTAGACAGGCAGGCGTCGCAGACCGATCCGGCGGGGATGTGTCCGGACCAGCGAATCAGAAACGGAATTCGTGCTGCTTCCTCATAAAAAATATTTTTTGCCCGGCGGCCCTGAGCCCCAAACATCTCCCCATGGTCGGAGGAAAAGACCACGATGGTATTCTCCGTCAGGCCGCTGTTTTCCAGAAATTGCATCAGCCTTCCAAAGTTCCAGTCCAAATTCGTGGTCATGGCATAATAATTTCGCCTCCAGCTTTCCAGTCCGGCTCTTTCGGAAGCGGATAAAGTCGCCCATCCATCCGCATAGGGGTCGTTATCCGGCTTATAATTCACAGAATTCGGAAATGCCTTTCCTGAAAACATGGCTCGATATTCGGTCGGCACATTACCGTCGTTCCACGGATCATGGGGCGTTCCCCACGACAAAACCATGGCAAAGGGATTGGACGATTTTTCCGCACGGCCTTTCAGCCAGGAAATCGCCAGGTCTGTTTGGCCGTCAGGCTCATAGACGCCCGGTCCCCAGAATATCTTATCCTTTGATTCGGTATGGTAATAGGTATTGTAATAATCGTGGTGAAAATTGTAGGCGGCCCAGAAACCATCGAAACCCAAACGATGAATACCCCGCGGCACAAACGAATTCTCCGGATTGGTATGATCCCCCAGGACATTGGCATACAAATGCCATTTACCGATATAGGCCGTATTGTAACCGGCACGGGTCAGGCAGTGCCCCAGACAATCCTGATTTGGATTTAACCGGAGCTCGTTAATCACCATGCCATGGCTTGTGGTATATTTCCCGGTCATCAAGGAAGCACGGAAAGCGGAACAGACCGGCGTGTTGGAGACGGCGTTGAAAAAGTTGATCCCCTGTGAGGCAAATCGATTCAGATTCGGCGTAATGGCGCTGCCGGTATAGTGAGAACCGTTCCAGTAATCGGCATAGCCGCAATGGTTCAGTCCCAACTGGTCGGCCAATACGATCAGTAAATTGGGTTGTTTCTGAGAAGATCCGGCATACAGCGACGGCGCCAGTCGGCTGAGCATCAAGCCGGCAGCGCCGGCACAACTTTGTTTCATGAACGAACGACGATTCATTTCCATCGGACTGATCCAAACTCAAAATTCATAACCCATTTGTACTCTGGTTTTTCGGATGTGTCAAGATGGATAAATAGAGGAAGAGGTCACAGAGCGTAGAAAAACCATGCAGTACGATCATTATAATCCCTCTATTCGATTCTATGTCGAGCGGATAGATTCACAGAGAGCTCGGAAACGGTCAAATGGACGGTTTTCGCCGGAAAATCATGATAATTTTACGATATAATCGTATTTATCGCAAAATAATCGTAGTATGGACCGTTCCTGGCGGCACTAGAGTATAGATTTATGCCGGAAACGACCGATACCATCCTGTTGATTCGCCAAGCCCAGTCGGGTAACACCGAGTCCCTGCACCGGCTGGCCGAGATCGCTACGCCTCGCCTGCAAAGCCACGTGTACCGCATGACGCTGCAAGAAGACCTGACGGCCGATATCGTGCAGGAGAGCATTCTTGAGATGCTGCGGATCATCGGCAAACTCAAGCAGGCCGACAAGTTCTGGCCGTGGCTGTATGGCATCGCCACCAACAAACTGCACCGGCATCACCGCGATGAACGAAAACACAACGGCCCGCGAATCGAGGAAATTGGCTTCGGAGGGGTGTCTCAGGAACAGCAGCAGGGACTGGAAAACCTGCTCAGCCAGGAGCTGCGGCAGATCATCTCACGTGCGATGCAGGGGCTCAAGCCGCGGCACCGGGCTGTGTTAAGCATGCGGTGCTATGAAGAGATGAGCTATGCCCAAATCGCCGAGGTGCTGAACTGTAACCAGTTCGCAGCACAAATGCTGTTTTTACGAGCCAAACGGGCCCTGCATAAACAATTGTCCCGGCAGGGTTTGGGCAAGGGCGCCCTGATGATGACGCTGGTTCTGTTCGGCAAGATGACGGCCTCCTCGGAGGCGGCCGCGGCCCAGTTGACGATCTCGGCGGCGGGGATGCAGGTGGGCCTGGGGGCAGCGGTGGCGGCGACGGTTTTGAGCAAAGGCGCAGCCGTAACATTCATGACGGCGGGTGCGATCAGCGCCGGCGTAGTTCTGAATAATACCTCCTCCGAAATGAGAAGCGATCCGGCCACGGCCGAGCCGCATACACCTGCCAAAACGACAGCCGTTATAGGGACGAACCACTCTGAGCCGAGCCAATCCTGGTACTTTTTCCCGGAGGGTCCGGGTGGAGCGGTTATGCTCCGGAAAACCATTCTGGATGAATCGGGCCGAGAAGTGTGCATAACCCTCCAGAATGAACGCGACAATTACCACTATGACATAGCTAAAAACATACTATTTCAAGACAATTGGCGATGGTATAATAAAGATTTGTCGGTCCTGTCGTTGCCGACCGATCCCCCGGCCTTGCAGACATTCCTGAACCAGACACAAGGATTGAATGAGCAATCCGGATCGGCCCGGTTCCTGCCTATGCGTCGTGACGGCCTGCTGGTGATCGCCTCCCATAGTGCACAGGAATCCGATATTACCCGGGTGGCTCAACATGAAAATATCCTGGAAGAAGAGTATTTCCAGTTTGTCTGGCCGGCCGGGACGCCGGTTGTGGATCGACGCGATACAATGCATCAGCGCGGCTGGACGACCTTTGATATGGCCGGCCAAATAGCAGGCAAAGCCGTATCCGGATACGGACAGATTCCGTTTCGATATGCCGAAAAAAACCGGCATCCGGCCTGGCTGCAAATCCATATTGGAAGTCTCTATCTGGTAGATACGCCCCAGGGAGGGTATCTTCGTGATGCGGCCGGATCGGTCCGTTCTTTACTGCCAGGCAGCCTCTTTCATGGTCTGTCTCGTCCCTGGATGGGATTGCATGCGATCGATACAGTCCGTCGGGATGCAGCGTTGTATCAGATTCTGTTTACTACGCGAAAGATCGACGAATCGTATATAGAAGTAATCCTCTGCGAAGAGGATATTTCCTGTATATTCCGAATCGGTCTGCAGAGTGATTTGGTGGAAGAGATAGCGTTTAAAGGCGATGGATTGGAAGGCCGGATCAAATTCAATTACCACCAAGAGCCATTATCCGACGCGTTGCGAATTCCCTATGTATCCCAGTCCCGGCATTCGCAAGAAGTCGAGCAATCGCTCTGGCTTATGGATATTTCCCGAGCCGGTTTAGCGAAATGAATGGGTTGCGGAAAGAGCAAAAATCTTTGGAGAAACGATGATGAAAACAGGGGCAAGAATATCAAAGGCGACGTTGGTGATTGGATTGTTGCCATGGATCTCAAGTATGGCGCTGGCCCAGTGGTCCTATGAATATACGGACGATTTCACCACGCATAAAGCGATCGAGGACAGTTACAGCCATTCCGTATTCTGGCCGGCGGGCGCCTTTCCTCCGCCCGAACCGTATTTAAGTTATATCGGCCATGAGCCGGGCATTCTGCTCGATCAAACCCTATGGCCTTTACCCGTACTTCTGTTTCAGGGTTTTGATGGCGTTCCGGCTCACTTGAATTATTGCGTTCCTCTGGGGCTGTCCCAGGGAACGCGAACCGTGAAAGGTTTCATTGAATTTGACGCCTTCGGTATCCATGGAATTCTGGCTTCCAGTGCCGACCAAGCGGGGTATATGAGCTACCGGCTGTCGTTTGATGGCCAGAACTGGAGTGTGCCAGTGTTTGTGAGTGCGGGGCATCATTCGGTTGATGTCGCTTCGGAAGAAGGAACCTGTTACATCTCATTCCAGGGGGACGAAGCGTTGCTTGACAATCTTCACGTTGTACTGGAATCGCCTCCCACAACGATTCATGTGCCGGGTGATTTTGCGACGATCCAGGATGCGATTGATGTATCGGCCGATGGGGATGTAATCGCGGTAGCCCCGGGAACCTATCAAGGGAAAGGAAACCGCGATATTGACTTTTTGGGTAAAGCGATTACCGTTGTCTCCACGGACGGGCCGGATACAACGATTATCGACTGTTCTCCCACGGGATCCGGGCCCGGCTCGATAATCCCTCATCGCGGTTTCCTTTTTCAGAATGAGGAAGGGCCCGATTCGGTGCTGCGAGGCTTTACTATCCGTAACGGAGCTATGTCTGTGCAGAACGCCGAAAATGATGTCCCCGGCGAGGAGCAGGGCTGGGTGCGACACAAACGGTATCCGATCGGCGGGGGAATCTATTGCGAATTTTCCTCCCCGACTATTGTGAATTGTGTGATTGAGAATTGCACCGCACAATTGGGAGGGGGAATCGGCTGTGTCAACGGCAATCCGCGTATTGTTCGCTGTCGTGTCATGAATTGTTCGGTGGACTCCCGGATGGATGTTGGGCCGGTATTGGCGGCCGGCGGGGGGGGGATCGCTCTCCTGCGGGGCAGCGGGACCGTGATCCAGGAATGCCGGATTGAAGCCAATTACGGAATCGGATTTGTTCTGGGCGGCGGCATCTACTGTCATCAGAGCAGTCCCAAAATTGTCGACACCGAGATCTGCCTCAATAACAATCGCTGGCAGGGCATCGATCCTTCCGATTTGCCGGATGTGGTTATGGGCGGGGGGATCTATGTGGATGGTCCTGCGTCACATCTGTTGATCCAAAACTGCATCATCGCACACAATGTCGCCATCGAAGGCGGCGGAATTATGGCCCGCCCCTGGGATAACACGATCTACGGGACAACAGAACCCGGAAACAGCCCCGGAGAGGGTCCGGCAGAGGGGATAAGCCATGTCGAGATTATAAACTGTACTGTAGCGAATAATATTCTGGTAGGACAGGCCTTTGCGCCGCGGGGCGGAGGCATCCAGGCCAACGGCTATGATGTCCGTGTTCGCAACAACATCGTATATTACAATGATGAATGGCAGATTCTGCTGGTCGATCCCTACAGTAACAGCCCGGTGACGTTTACGGATGTGCAGGGGGGATATCCCGGCACGGGAAACATCAGCGCCGATCCGTTGTTCGCCCCCGTCGCCTTGCCGGATTATCATCTGCAAAGTATCTATGGGCGATTCGATCCGATGACCGGAGAATGGGCCATCGACAAACAGCACAGTCCCTGTATCGACGCGGGCGATCCGACCGATTCTTTCGATAAGGAGCCATTGCCCAACGGCGGGCGGATCAACATGGGCGCCTATGGAAACACAATCCAGGCCAGCAAGGGCCGGGGCATGGTTGTCTGGCATGTGGATGTCGTCAATGGCGATGACGCCAACGACGGTTTGAGTCGCCAGACCGCTTTTAAGCACATTCAGATCGGCATCCAACACAGCCATGACGGGGATGTGGTTCTGGTCTGGCCGGGCGTGTATGCCGAAGCGATTGATTTTGAGGGTAAGGCGATCACCGTGCAAAGTGCTGCCGACGCGGCGATCCTCGAAGCGGGAAATCAGGATGCCGTCACGATGCACGGCGGAGAAGGACGCTCCTCGGTGCTGCGCAATTTCATCATTCGAAACAGTTCGATGGCCGTTTCGATCAATTTCAGCTCTCCCACCCTGACGCACCTGAGTATTGTGGACAATCAATTTGGGATCGCCGCTTATGAAGACTCTCGTCCGGACATCAGCAACTGCGTATTCCACAACAATCAGGATGGGGATCTGGAAGGGGCGACAGCGCGTTTCAGCATTTTTACGTCGATGTTTGCCGGACCGCTGCCGCCGCCGTTGTTTGTGGATGAAGCCGATGGGGATTACCATATGCTGAGCCGGCGCGGTCGATATAAACCTTCCACCGGGGAATGGGTGCTTGATTCGGTCGATAGTGTTGCTCTGGATGCCGGCGATCCGCGAATTTACCCGGCCCATGAACGGATGCCCAGCGGGGGGCGGGTCAATGCCGG
>JAFGGE010000197.1 GCA_016930745.1 Sedimentisphaerales bacterium | reverse complement strand
CCCTCCTCCTCCTTTTTAAGACTAGGTCGAAAGACCTAGGAACCGGAAGCAGCGTCGCTCCTCCTCGACGCTGCTTTTTTTATGCGCATTTCCTTACGTGTATGATTCCCTCCGGTTTTATTGAACCTGCACTGTTTTTCGGTTATGATACCTTTTTCTTGCTGTTGTCGATTCTGCTGTTAAGATACAGGAAATCGAATGAATCGTCGGATGTTTATACAACAGTGCGGGGTTGGGTTGGCAATCCTGCCGCTATCGGGTTGCGGGTCATCTGTTTGTCCCGTGCGATCAAATACCAAACCGAAGCAAAATCCCAATATTCTCTGGATCATCTCTGAGGATACCTCGCCGGATATGGCCTGTTACGATAATCCGGTTGTTCAGACCCCCCATTTGGACCAACTGGCCTGCGAGGGTGTACGATATACCGGCGCCTTCGCTTCCGGACCGGTCTGCTCAGCCGTTCGCAGCGGGCTCATGACGGGAATGTATCAGACGACGATCGATGCGCATCACCATCGCAGCCATCGGACCGATGGATACCGGCTGCCGCCGCCTGTCGAGCTGATTACGGAGTATTTCCGGAGGGCGGGGTATTTTACGAGTAACGCCGGCAATTTGGATTTCAGCCGGGCGGGAAAGACGGATTGGAATTTCGATCCGGGCGATACGCCGTTTGACGGAACAGACTGGCGGCAGCGCAGGCCAGGCCAGCCGTTTTTTGCCCAGATTAACCTACCGCTGACGCACCGTAATTTCGTCAGGGACAAACAACGTCCTATCGATCCTGCCTCGGTCGAAATTCCACCCTATTACCCCGATCATCCGCTGACCCGCCGTGACTGGGCCGATTACCTGGAATCCATCCAGGTTCTGGACCGAATGGTGGGGCAGGTTTTAGATCGTCTGGAAAAGGATGGTCTGGCGGATAATACGATCGTGTTCTATTTTGGCGATCATGGGCGGTGTCATGTTCGGGGAAAACAGTGGCTTTATGAAGGAGGGATTCGTATTCCGCTGCTGATCCGTTACCCGGGGTATCTTAAGGCCGGCAGCGTTTGTGACGATCTGGTCAGTACGATTGACTTGGGACCGACATCCATGCATTGGGCGGGAATCCCCATCCCCGACCATATGCAGGGACAACCCTTCCTAGGCAAGGGCGCAAAAAAACGAGATCGGGTGTTCTGTGCGCGAGACCGTTGCGACGCGACGGACGACCGTATTCGATGCATTCGGACCAGGCGATATAAATACATCCGTAATTTCCATCCGGATCGGCCCTACCTGCAGTTCAATGCCTATAAAAAGAACCAGTATCCGGTATTGACGCTGATGCAGGTTCTGCATAAGCAGGGAAAACTGACGGAAGCCCAGGAGCGCTTTATGAGCCAGACCCGGCCGCAAGAGGAATTGTACGATTTGAGACACGATCCGCATGAAATTCATAATCTGGCCGCCGATCCGAAATCGGCGCAGATCATAAAGGATTTTCGCGACAAACTCGAAAGATGGATTCGCGAAACCGACGACAAAGGACGATTTCCGGAACCTGTCGAAGTGCGGGAGTATTGGGACGCCTCTATGATGCGGCAATACGGGGACTGGATGAAACAGAAGGGATTGTCGGCTACGGTGAGCGATGAAAAGTATCTGGCCTGGTGGGAAAAGAAAATGCTGAATCCTTAATCGGAGGAATAATCTGTGACGGAAATGAAACTTTCTCGTCGTACGTTTGTAAAAGTGGCAGGTTTTAGCTCAGCCGCGTTAGGTATGACTGGATGTGCTCGGTCATTATTGGCCGATCCAATATACCGCAAACCCAATATCATTTTTATTCTGGCGGATGACTTAGGTTATGGCGACCTGGGTTGTTTTGGTCAAAAAGAGATTCAGACGCCGAATCTGGATGCCCTGGCCGCCGGCGGAATAAGGCTGACCGATCATTACGCGGGCAGCACGGTTTGCGCTCCTTCTCGATGCTGTTTGATGACCGGCCTGCATACCGGCCATGCCCTGGTTCGCGGCAATGCCAACGTGGCGCTTCGGACGAAGGATACGACCGTGGCAAGGCTTCTCAAGGAGGCCGGCTATACGACGGCTCTGTCGGGCAAATGGGGCCTGGGGGAAGAGGGATCGACGGGAATCCCGACGAGGCAGGGTTTCGACTTTTTCTTTGGCTATCTGAGTCAGGTGCACGCCCACAATTATTACCCGGAATGGCTCTGGCGAAACGAGGAAAAAGTCCCGCTTCGCAACCAGGTAGTCCGTCCGAAAAACAACCCGGATTCGCTGGGAGGCGTTTCATCCAACAAGCTGGATTATTCCCATGATCTGATCGCCGGGCAGGCGTTGCGATTCGTAGAGAACCATAAAGACGACCCGTTCTTTTTGTATCTGGCGTTCACCATACCGCACGCTAACAATGAGGCCGGCAGCGCCGGTATGGAGGTTCCGGAATACGGAATCTACAAAGACAAGGATTGGCCCGAGCCGCAAAAGGGGCATGCCGCCATGATTTCCCGCATGGACGGGGATGTGGGCCGTCTGGTTCGATTGCTCCGCAAACTGGGGATCGAACAGGATACGCTGATTGTTTTCAGCAGCGACAACGGGCCGCATCAGGAGGGGGGTAACGATCCTGTATTCCAGAACAGCAACGGTCTCCTATCGGGAATCAAACGGCATTTATATGAAGGGGGTATTCGCGTACCCACAATAGCCTATTGGCCGGGCAAGATCCGTGCGGGAACCGCTTCGGATCATATTTCCGCTTTCTGGGATTTTCTGCCGACGGCCTGCGAAGCGGCGGGAATCCGACCTCCTGACGGGATTGATGGGATCTCGTATTTACCGACGCTGCTAGGAAACAAGGCGGACCAGAAGGAGCATGCATTCCTGTATTGGGAATTCCACGAAGGCGGTTCGGCGCAGGCCGTGCGAATGGGCAAGTGGAAAGGGGTGCGCTACGGCTCGCAAGGCAAACTGGAATTGTACGACCTGAGCAGGGATATGGCGGAAGAAAAGGATGTAGCCAATGAAAATCCGGATAGTGTGAAAAAAATCGAAGCCTGCATGGCTGCCGCACGAAGTGAATCGGAACATTGGAAACTGGAAAAGACCGGTCGCAAGAGACCGCGCATGTAATGAACAATCTATGATTAGGAGAACGATGATGAAGGCTATGAAGTCCGTGTTTGTTGTATTTGGTTGTCTGGTTTCTGTTTCTTGCTTGGCCGAATCCGCCAAGGAAATTCCTTTGTGGACGGATGGGGTGCCGGGAGCTAAGGCATTAGAAGCTGCCGAAACGTATGAAAACGGGCATGTGCAGCATGTCCAGACACCAACACTTACCGTATATCTTCCTGAAAAGGACAAAGCCAACGGTGCGGCGGTCGTAATCTGTCCGGGAGGGGCCTATTGGCTGCTGGCATTCGACCATGAAGGCCATGAGGTGGCCAAATGGCTCAATTCAATCGGCGTGGCGGGAATTATCGTGAAATATCGACACCGGGATTTTAAGCATCCGGTTCCGATGCTGGATGCCCAGCGGGCGATTCGCACGGTTCGTTTTCGAGCCAGGGAATGGAACATCGATCCGAAACGGATCGGCATACTGGGCTTCAGCGCCGGGGGGCATCTGGCATCTACGGCGGCGACGCATTTTGATGCGGGTAAGCCCGATGCGGCCGACCCGGTCGAACGAGTAAGCTGTCGGCCGGATTTTGCCGTGCTGATTTATCCTGTGATCACCTTTACGAAGGAGACGATGCACCGCGGCTCGCGGAACAATCTAATCGGGGAAAATCCCGAGCCTGCGCTGATTGAATCTTTGTCGAATGAATTGCAGGTAACCAAAGAAACTCCGCCAACCTTCCTGGTTCACAGCAGCGACGACAACGGGGTGTCCCCTCAAAACAGCATCGATTTTTATCTGGCCTGTCTCAAGGCCGGCGTGCCTGTCGAGATGCACATCTATGAAAAAGGAGGACACGGCTACGGCCTGCGGGCGGATCGCTGCACGGCGGCGGCGGATTGGCCGGGGCGATGCGAAGCCTGGATGCGGCAGCGCGGTTTTATGAATAATGGAAAGTAAATCGAAGAGCAAAATGAATCGACGCGAATTTCTGGCCGGGGCTGGGAAGACGGCATGCGCGCTTGGCATGGCGTCTATAATGGAGGGATGTGCCGAGTCGCGCATCCGTACCTTTAAGGCAGAAGGAGGCCGTCGTCCGAATATTTTGTGGATCATGATGGATGACGGTCGGTCCGATGCTCTGGGTTGCTATGGCAAACCATGGGCGCGAACGCCCCATATGGATCGGCTTGCCTGTGAAGGCATTCGGTTCGAAGCGGCGATTGTGCAGAATCCGGTATGTGTCCCATCGCGCAAGAGCATGAAAACGGGGCATTATTCCCATGAAGTCGGCCCCATTGCCATGGGTAAATCCCCGGATACGGCCCCTTCGTATCTCGATGCCGCCAGGATGCAGCGACTCAACAGCGAGCCCAATCTTCTGGATGCCTGGACGGCCGCGGGCGTCAAGCCGATCAATGTGGGGAAGATTCACGGTTTTGCCGGATCCTGGGACAGCCGGGGGGATGTGCCGTCGGAACTGGATGTCTGCGGCAGGCCGACTCCGTATGCCAAAGAACGATTCGCCGAAGAGCAAGAGTATCTTCCGGCAGAAGCCGTGTACACACGGACCCACCGCTGGATGATCGGGGGGATCAGCCCGCTGGCGCCCGAACAGACGCAGACGTGGCGTTTGGGAGACAAGGCGGTGGATGTCCTGAAAGAACTGACAGAGAAGGGAGAACCTTTCTTCCTGCGAATTTCCTTTCATGCGCCGCATGTGGCCTGCCGCGTGCCGAAAGAGTATTTTGTCGATCCTGCCGCCATAGACCTTCCGATTCCCACGGCGGAGGGACTGATGAACAAGCCAAGGTTTGAACAGGGACCCTTGCGCACCTATTCGGGCGGGCTGGACTTGAATCGACGACAGATCGATCTGGCCAGGGGAACGTATTATGGCATGGTTTCGCTGGTCGATGCACAGGTAGGGCGTTTGATAAACGTGCTTGAGCAGGCCGGGCAACTGGACAATACGATTATGGCGGTCAATTCGGATCAGGGATTCCAGTTGGGCGAACATGGGATGTGGAAGAAACGCGTGTTCTACGAACAGAATGTGCGTGTGCCGTTGATTCTTCGTTTTCCGCCGCGGCTGCCCCCAAACAAAGTAGTCGATGAGCCGGTGGAGATGGTCGATTTTCTGCCAACCTTAATGGAACTGTGGGGGCTTGATGTGCCGGGTGGAATTCGAGGGCGCAGCCTGATGCCCCTGATCGAGGGCAAAGTCAGGCAATGGCGCAAGGCCTGTTTCTGCGAAATCGACCACAGCCAGAGCATGTACGAGGAACTGCGTCAGGCAACGGGCCGGCGCGTGATGGTGCGAACCAGAGAATGGAAACTCATTTTCTTCATGGATGACCGTGTTCAGGACAAGGATGGGGCCTTGTATCACCTGGCCAAGGACCCGGACGAGAAAGTGAATGTATACCGCGATCCGAAATATACAGACGTGATCAAGCGTCTGGAACACATGGCGCAGGAATGGACTGCGGGCCGGCTGTAAGGAGCCTTCATGGATCGTCGCTGCTTTATTAAGCAAGCGGGAGCGGGTATTGTCGCTGTGGGATTGTCGGGTTGTGCGTCCGACATACAGGCACAACCAAGCTCTTTGACCAACGGCAGCAGACCCAATGTCGTGCTGGTTATGACCGACGACCAGGGATACGGCGATCTTGCGGCACATGGGAATCGGCATATCCGCACGCCTCATCTGGATCGCCTTTGGGCCGCGTGTGTCCGGCTGACCGATTTTCATGTGGATCCCACCTGCGCTCCCACGCGGGCGGCCCTTCTGACCGGCCGATATTCCTCACGCACCGGGATCTGGCATACGATCATGGGCCGTTCTCTTCTGCATTCCGACGAGGTGACGATGGCCGATATGTTCAAGGCCGCAGGATATACGACGGGGATTTTCGGCAAGTGGCATCTGGGCGACAATTATCCCTTCCGTCCGCAGGATCGTGGATTCGATGAAGTGTTGATCCATGGCGGCGGCGGCGTGACCCAGTTGCCGGATTACTGGGGCAACGATTACTTCGACGACACCTATTGGCACAACGGGAAGGCCAGGTCGTATACGGGTTATTGCACCGATGTATGGTTTGACGGAGCGATACAATTTATTGAGGCGAACAGGGACCGCCCTTTTTTCTGTTACATTCCGACCAACGCCCCCCATAGTCCTTACTATGTGCCGGAGAAATATGCCGATCCTTACCGAGACGCCCCTGAAGTGCCGAACGCCAATTTTTACGGTATGATTACGAATATCGACGACAATATGGCCTGGCTGCGAATCCGGCTCAAGAAGCTTGGACTGGAGCAGAACACGATCCTGATTTTCATGACCGACAACGGCACGGCAGCGGGTTTCAGCAAGGGTAAAGGATTCAATGACCGGATGCGAGGAACCAAAGGCAGCCAATACGATGGCGGGCATCGCGTGCCTTGTTTTATCCATTGGCCGGATGGGGGACTGGTCGGCGGTTGCGATATGGATGCCCTTTGCGGGCATATTGACCTGTTGCCGACGCTGGCGGAGTTGTGTCACATCAAAACGCCGGTGGCAGAGTTGGACGGAATCAGCCTTGTGCCCCTCCTGCGAGGAAAAACGACCGAGAGACTCCAACGGACATTGGTTGTGCATTCGCAGCGAATCGAGTGGCCGCAGAAATGGCGCACTTGTGCTGTCATGACCGAGCGATGGCGTTTGATCGACGGCAAAGAGTTATATGATATCCGGCAGGATCCTTCCCAGACCAAGAATATTGCCGGCGATCATCCGAAGACAGTGGAAACCCTGCGCTGCGCATATGAACGATGGTGGAAGAGCGTCTCGGATCGATTTGATGGATATTGTGAGATTGTGCTGGGTTCGGAGCAGGAGAATCCTTCCCGGCTGACCAGCCATGACTGGCACACCAACGATGGGCCGGTGCCCTGGAATCAGGACGCGGTGCGAAGCGCAATGAAGGCCAACGGATTCTGGGCGGTCCGAATCGCTCGTGACGGCATCTATCGTCTGGAATTACGGCGCTGGCCCAGGGAGGCGGATCTGCCGATTCAGGCCGTTGCTGAAGGGGCAAAGGCAGTCATGGCGGTTCGGGCGAGGATTCAGATTGCCGGGGTGGATCAGACGAAGGATATAACAGGACCTGAGAAGGGCATTGTATTTACAGCAACGCTTCCGGCCGGATCCACGAAATTGCAGACATGGTTCATCGAACCGGATGGTTCCAGCCGGGGGGCTTATTTCGTTTATGTTGAGCGTATGCAAGGGTGATATTAAGGTGGGGAACATGAATCGACGTACTTTTTTACAACTGGCGGGATTAGGCGTGGCTTCTCTTGGGATACCCGGCTGCGCACAGAGCATGGCCATGTCGATCCCTCCGGGCCGAAAGCCGAATATCCTGTTCCTTTTCGCCGATGATCAGTGTTTCGAAACCCTGCATGCCATGGGCTGTGATGAGATTGAGACGCCGAACCTGGATCGTCTTGTTCGCAAGGGGACAACCTTTACCCACGCCTATAACATGGGCGCCTGGCACGGGGCGGTTTGTGTCGCCAGTCGAACCATGCTGAATACCGGCCGCTTCTTGTGGAATGCCAGGGAAATTGAACCGTCGCTGCTGCAAGAGGCCCAGGCCGGCCGTCTCTGGTCGCAGTGTATGAGCCGGGCCGGCTATGAAACCTATTTCAGCGGCAAGTGGCATGTGAAAATCAAGCCGGAGGAGATTTTTGATCATGTAATCCACGAGCGTCCCGGCATGCCTAATCAGACGCCGCAGGGATATAACCGACCGATCGAAGGGCAGGTCGATCCATGGAAACCATGGGACACTCAATGGGAAGGGTACTGGAAAGGCGGCAGGCACTGGAGCGAAGTGCTGGGAGATGATGGGGCTGCATTTTTGAATCAGGCAGCCGGGAGCGATAAACCTTTCTTTATGTATCTGGCGTTCAACGCCCCCCATGATCCGCGGCAGTCGCCGAAGGAGTATGTCGATAAATATCCCCTGGACAAAGTCAGAGTTCCGAGCAATTTCCAGCCGCTCTATCCGTATAAGGATGATATTGGCTGCGGAGAAGATCTGCGGGATGAAAAGCTGGCCCCCTTCCCGCGGACCGAATATGCGGTCAAGGTGAATCGGCAGGAATATTACGCGATTATTACGCACATGGATGCCCAGATCGGGCGGCTCTTGGATACCCTGGAAGCCGGCGGTCAGGCGGACAATACCTACATTTTTTTCACGGCTGATCATGGGCTGGCCGTCGGGCATCACGGCCTGATCGGCAAGCAGAATATGTACGACCACAGCGTACGAGTACCGCTGATGGTATGCGGGCCTGGAATCAAAGGTGGAATTGCAATCGATTCTCCTGTGTATCTTCAGGATATCATGCCCACTTCTCTGGAACTGGCCGGCGCCGACCGACCGGAAAGTGTTGAATTCAGAAGTCTGTTGCCCCTGCTTGGGGGGCATCGTAAAAGCAACTATGATCATGTCTATGGCGGCTATATGATGCTCCAGCGCATGGTCTGCGATGGGCGATATAAAATGATCTACTATCCGAAGATTGAAAAAGTTCTTCTGTTCGATTTG
>JAFGGE010000196.1 GCA_016930745.1 Sedimentisphaerales bacterium | reverse complement strand
GTTTCGAACGGGAATCACGCTGCCCTGGCAGAGTACGTGGTTTGCTCCGAAGGCGAACTACGGCGAATTTCTGATTGAAGACTGGAAGATTCGCAACTTTATCGACAACCGCTTCAATCGTCAGCCGCCGTATTCGGCTGTCGCCAAGGTGGAGATTGCCCGTACCCGCAATGAGGTCAAGGTGACCCTGCATACCGCACGACCCGGTATGGTGATCGGTCCTCGCGGGGCGGAAGTGGAAACGCTCAAGGCGCAGCTGGAAGAACTGGTGGACCGCAAGATCAATGTGAATGTAATCGAGATCAAAGAGCCGGCCCTGGATTCGACCCTGGTGGCGGAGAATATCGCCCAGCAGCTGACCAAGCGGGCATCGTATCGGCGAACGATGAAAATGGCGTGCGAGGCGGCGATCAACGCCGGGGCCAAGGGAGTCAAGGTGATTTGCGGCGGCCGGCTGGCCGGGGCGGAAATCGCCCGCTGCGAAACACAGAAAATGGGCAGCATCCCCCTGCATACGCTGGATGCGAATGTGGATTACGGGGTGGCGACGGCCCGGACCACCTATGGAACCATCGGGATCAAGGTATGGATCTACAAGGGCAAGTTCGGGGAAGAGCTGGAAACGACGGCTCGTCCGCGTCGCAGCGCCAGGCCTCGTCGGGGTGGCGGAGGCGGGGGCCGATCGCGCAATGAAGTTCGCAGATCCCGGGTGGCGCCCTCCGACAGAGGAAATGAAGAAGAGCGGACAGGCCGGGCGGAGGCCGTCGAGAATCAGGAAAGCACCGAGCAGAGTTAACCGGGCGATTGTAGAGGAAGCATGTCATGGCGTTGATGCCAAAACGAGTCAAATATCGAAAACAACAGCGCGGCAGGATGCATGGTCGCGCCTCGCGGACGAATTATGTGGCGTTCGGCGAATACGGTTTGCAGTCCCTGCAAACCCACTGGATTACGGGTCGGCAGATCGAGGCCGGGCGTGTGGCGGCGACGCACTTTTTACGGCGCGAGGGAAAAGTGTATATTCGTATCTTTCCGGACCATTCCTATTCGGCCAAGCCCCTGGAGACGCGCATGGGCAAGGGCAAGGCCGAAATCGCCGGCTGGGTGGCGCGCGTCAAGCCCGGCACCGTGATGTTTGAAATCGGGGGCGTCTCGGAAGAGGTCGCCAAAACCGCATTATTGCGTGTCGCCCATAAAATGCCGATCCGCTGTCGGTTTGTGACTCGAAGACATTCGTTGTAACGGAGCCAAGATGAAAGCGGCACAACTGCGAGAATTGAGAGACGACGAATTGACGGAAAAGCTCGATACGCTGCAAAAACGGCTTTTCGAGCTGCGGGTTCAGTCAGTGACGGAAAAGATGGAAGATACGTGCGCCAAGCGGAATGTCCGAAGAGATATCGCGCGGGTCAGGACCATCATCAAGGAACGACTGGGGAAGGGCCGGTAGAGATTCATGGAAGCCAAAGAGCAAAAACGAGTGTGGCGCGGCGTCGTTGTCAGCAAGAGCGGCAACAAGAGCATCACCGTACAGATCGACTACAAGGTAAAACACCCCAAATACGGCAAGTATATCCGGCGGCGAACCAGGCTGGGCGTGCATGATGAACAGAATACCGCAGGCGTTGGCGACACGGTGGATATTGCCGAATGCCGTCCGATCAGCAAGCGTAAAAGCTGGCGTCTTCTGGGCATCGTGAAAAAGGCAATCATTGAGTAAGGGACGAAACGGTGATTCAGCAAGAAACCATGTTGGACATAGCCGATAACAGCGGCGTTAAAACGGCCCAGTGCATCAAGGTGCTGGGAAAAACGTCGAGCCGCCCCAAGAAATGCACGCGGCCGACGGCGTCGATCGGAGATATTATCTGCGTGGCGATCAAAAAGCATCTTCCCAGTTGCCAGCTCAACGACAAAAAAGTGCATAAAGCGGTGATTATCCGTACCAGGTATCCGGTGCGGCGGCCGGACGGAAGTTATGTTCGATTCGACAGCAACGCGGCGGTCATGATCGATGGCGACGGCAATCCGATCGGGACGCGCATCTTCGGGGCCGTGGCCCGGGAGCTGCGCGAGAAAAACTTCATGAAGATTGTCTCATTGGCCAGTGAAGTGGTCTAAGGGTAGAGAGTAAAGCAATGGCGCGACATATTACCAAAGGCATGATGGTGCAGATAATTTCCGGCGATCATGCAGGAATGAGCGGCGAAGTGATGAAAGTGCTTCCGTCGAAAGACCGGGTGCTGGTCAAGGGGGTCAATTTGGCGCACAAGCATGTTCGTCCGTCCCAGCAGAACCCGCAAGGGGGGCGGATCCGTGTGGAGCGTCCGATCCACATCAGCAATCTGCTGCCGCTGGATAAGAGCGGAAAAGGGTCCCGTGTGCGGTATGAGATCGATTCGCAGGGCGCCAAGAAACGCATAACAACCGACGGGCACAAAGTCTCGGAAATGGTTCATGCGTCGGGAAAGAAGAAGTAAGGAACATGCAGGGCTGTAACAGGCCGGCCAGGAGCGAGATAGAGCGATGTCGCGGTTAAGAGATGTATACAAGGCAAAGGTAATTCCGGGATTGACCGAGCGATTTGGATACGACAACGTCAATGCCGTTCCGAGGATGGAAAAAGTGGTCGTCTCCATGGGTGTCGGCCGGGCGGTGCAGGATAAAAAGTTTCTCGACTCGGCCTTTCAGGATCTGATGATGATCGCCGGCCAGAAACCTCTGATCTGTGCGGCGAAAAAGAGCGTCTCGAATTTCAAGGTTCGCGCCGGCGACAAGACGGGATTGAAAGTGACGCTGCGAAGGGAGCGCATGTACGAGTTTATGGATCGCCTGATCAATCTGGCGATACCCCGCGTCAAGGACTTTCGCGGTTTGGATCCCGACAGTTTCGACGGACGCGGCAATTATTCGATGGGAATAAGCGAGCAAAGCGTATTTCCGGAGATCGATCCGGCCCGTATTGTCAATACGCAGGGAATGAATATCGTATTTGTCACAACGGCCAGGACGGACGAAGAAGGACGCGAATTGCTGCGTCAGTTCGGGATGCCGTTTAAGGATTAGACGTCGGGCCGGTTGTGAGAAAAATAGATTCGGGTTTTGGAGTCATTTATGTCGACAACAGCGCTGGAAAACAAGGCAAAAAAGAAACCGAAGTTTCGCAGCCGCAGTTATACGCGATGCCAGATCTGCGGACGGGCACGCGCGGTATATCGGAAATTTATGCTATGTCGGATTTGTTTCCGGTCGATGGCCAACGCAGGCCAGATTCCGGGCGTGAAGAAAGCCAGTTGGTGAAAGGAATCGGATAGCAGGCCGTTTTCGGCGGTCCTGTCCTTTGGAGTGAATGTATGAGTTTGAGTGATCCGATTGCAGATATGTTGACGCGATTGCGAAATGCCGGACGGGTCGGCATGTCGCACGTCAAAATCCGCTCGTCAAAGGTGTGCCGGGGGATTGCCAAGGTTCTCCAGGAAGAAGGATACATCGAAGGCTACGACGTCATTGACGACGGACAGCAGGGCGTGCTTCGCATTGCCCTGAAATATTCGCGCACCGGAGGGCATGCGATCAGCGCCATACGGCGGGTCAGCAAGCCCGGGTGTCGGGTATACCGGGGCAAAGACAATCTTCCTGATGTCCTTGGCGGCTTAGGGATTGTGATTGTATCCACGAGCAAAGGCGTAATCAGCGATAGAAAATGCCGTCAGGACAATATCGGCGGCGAAGTGCTTTGTACGGTGAGCTAATATGAGTCGGATAGGGAAACAACAGATCGCCATTCCTTCGGGAGTAAAGGTGGAAAAAAGCGGGCTCCGGGTGAAAGTCACCGGGCCCAAAGGCGCCCTGGAGTTGCAGCATCATCCTTTCATCGAAGTGAAGGTGGAAGGGGAAGCGATCCAGGTGATCAATCCCAAGCCGGATGTGCGGGCGTATAAGTCCATGCACGGGACCATGCGGGCCCTGATCCAAAACATGGTGGTCGGCGTCAGCAAGGGTTTTGAGCGGACAATGCAGATTTTCGGCACGGGCTATAATGTTAAGGAACAGGGCGGCAAGCTGGTGCTGAATGTGGGGTATTGTCATCCTGTGGAAATACCGATTCCCAAGAACGTCAAGGTGGACATTAAGACGCCGGCGACCCGCGGAAACGATGTCCCGGCGCAGTTTGTCTGTTCCGGACCCGACAAACAGGAATTGGGGCAGTTTTTAGCGGTGGTGCGCAAGGTGCGTCCGCCAGAGCCTTATAAAGGCAAGGGGATCCGCTACGCCGATGAAGTCGTTCGCCGCAAGGTTGGAAAGGCTTTTGCGTCCGGCGGCTAATACGGGATGGTTTTTCTGCCGCGTGAAAGCGGCGAGGGCAAAGGATAGGATAAAACGATGCGGTTGGATCAAATTAAAAAATCCAGACAAAGGCGAAAGTGGCGAGCGCGTCGGAAGATTTTCGGCACGGCCGAACGTCCCCGGTTGTCCGTGTTTCGCTCGAATCGACATATCTACGCGCAGATTATTGACGATTTTGCCGGCGCAACGCTGGTTTCAGCCAGTACGCGAAGCAAGAGTTCAAGCGGTCAAAGCAACAAGAAAGCCGCCGCCGAGGCCGTGGGAGCGGCCCTGGCCAAAGAGGCCTTGGGAGTGGGAATTAAAGCGGTCAGTTTTGACCGGAACCGATATCGCTATCATGGCCGGATCAAAGCCCTGGCCGATGCCGCGCGAAAAGCGGGTCTGGCGTTTTAAATCCGAAGCAGGACATCGAACGATGTGGTATGGAGATTGAACTTGGCGGACGAAGCAATCAGAACGGAAAACCAGAGCGAACAGCCGATTGAAGACACGGTGGTTAAAGTGTTTCGGTGTTCGAAGGTGGTTAAGGGCGGGCGACGGTTCAGTTTTGCCGCCCTGGTAGTGGCCGGCGATCGGAATGGGCTGGTGGGGATTGGTTACGGAAAGGCCAACGAGGTTCCTCCGGCGGTGGAAAAAGCGGTAAAAGACGCGAAAAAGAATATGGTGCAAATCCCCCTTGTCAACGAGACGATCCCGCATGAGGTGATCGGGAAATGCCGAGCGACGCAGGTCACTCTGGTGCCGGCCAGCGCCGGCACCGGCGTGATTGCCGGATCCAGCGCGCGGGCGGTTCTGGAATATGCGGGCGTACGGAATGT
>JAFGGE010000012.1 GCA_016930745.1 Sedimentisphaerales bacterium | reverse complement strand
CCGCGCCGCAGCCCGGACAGACTTTACGGCTCAAATCATGCTCGGTCCCGGCGGCTTTTTCGATATCCACGTGTTCGGTATGCTCCTCGGTATGGCCTTCGGATCCATCCTTCAGATGATCCACGCGGGAGCGGGTATTGCATTTTTTGCAGACGGTCACCAGGTCGGCGAATTTGTCGGCATGGCCGGAGGCCTTCCAGACCATCGGATGCATCAGGATCGAGCAGTCCAGTCCGACGACATCGTCGCGCATTTTAACGACGGCCTTCCACCAGGCCTCACGAACGTTGCGCTTGAGCTCCACACCCAGCGGGCCATAGTCATAGCAGCTTGCCAGACCGCCGTAGATTTCGCTGGATTGGAAGATAAATCCCCGCCGCTTGCACAGCGACACGATATCGTCGAGTTTCGCTAAGTTGGCCATTCTTTGACAACCCTTTGTCTTTTCATTGCCGATGGATCACCTTGCCCGGCCCGTTTGCAGACGCAACATAACCGAGAATACAGAATGCATAATTATACTCGCAAGCAGTTCTCGGACAAGGGGTTATTACAGATGCCGTGAAGCGAAATAATGGAAGGCGGGTGATGCTGCTTAGGGCACGACGAAGATATCATTTTGAGAACAGGGAATCTCGGTCCCCTCATACACGTTGATCCCATTGATCATAAACATGTCGTCCCCGTCCACAATGCGGTCCCGAAGAAACTTGACCGAGCCGTCAGACCAGAGAACATTCTGCCCCTGGTTGCGGTGATTTGGGCTGAGCATTTTCTGGAGGATTTCATTGATGACGATTTGGCCGAAATTATCCCCCTGCACGCGGGAAGGATCCGAGGGAATATTGACAAAAACAGGATTGCGATCCGATGCGAGTAAAACCCGTCCTCTTAGTTGTTGTCCGGCATTGGCCTCACAACGAAGAAGAAAACTGTAACTGACATATTGTCGGGAAGGAAAATCGCGACTGTCCTGTATCGATTCGGGAATCAGGCGCAATGCATCTTGTTGGCCGGGACAGAGGAAATCTTCGGGACTGACATATCCGAGCTTCAACATCAGGTAATAATGTTTTGTATTGGACTCATTTCGCTCCCCCTGATACCCGACTTTCCACCAGGGCGATCCAGCCGTCATGGGCACAGACGGCATCCGTCCGTCATAGTCCTGCATGTAAGAGCCAAACGCGGCGCCCAGATTGCCCATATGCGCCGTACAGGCCGTCTGCCATGCTTTGTCGCGGATATTGTTGAAGACCGGCAGACTGATCCCGCTGATAAATAGAAACACCGCCGCGATCGCCGCCATACGGATGAAGTTGCGCCAGCGGTCACGATGCTGGGCCGCCAAAGGGGGCAATGCTTCCGTCCTCTGCTGCTCCTGTTGGAGCAGTTGTTCCAGACGATTCTGCCCGGCTGTGGCCGCTACCTTGAGGCGCTGGATAGTCACTTCGACCAGATTGTCTGGGCAGGGTTCGTATTTGATGCTGTCCAGGTCGGTCAGGGTTTCTTCCAGGTTGGCGTACAATTGGGCGGCTTCCGCGTCGGAGGCGATTAAATCGCGACCCCGGTCGATACTCTGCTGGTCGCCACAACGAAAATAAAAGTCCAGAATCAGGTCTTTTTGCTCTTTACTCAATTCACTCATGATTCATCCAGTTTATCGGAAGACTTCCATTTTTTTGCGAAGTGAACGACCGCTGTGTGCAATCGGCTTTTCACTGTCCCTATTGGTATACTGAGTATGTCCGCCATTTGTTTGTAGGAAAACTGTTCAAAGTACGCCAAAATTAAAATTGCCCGCAAATTTTCCGGCATAGACGCTATAATCGCACTGATCTTGCGGGACCGTTCTTCGGTGTCCAGCTCCTCGGCAGGCGTAACTTTATTGGACTGCAGGATATTGACCACATCATCCACGCTGACGTCGCCGGAATCGGCGATTGCCCCCAGGCTCACCGAGCTGTGCCGCTGGACCTTGCGCAGGGCGTCTTTGGCCTTATTGGCGGCGATGGTGAACAGCCAGGGTCGCAGGGGACGTTCCGTATCGAAGGTGTCCCGGCTGGCGTACAGCTGCAGGAAGGTTTCCTGGAACACGTCTTCCACAAGATCCCGCTGATTAAGAAAACGCCGTAAAAACGCATAGAGCGAGTTTTTATAGCGGTCTACAATCTCTCGGAACGCGGATTCCTCGCCCTGGCGGTATCGATCCAGCAGTTCTGCGTCACTGTATTCTTTCAGCGAAGGATTCATTCAACCATCCGTTATTATCCATTATCAAGCCCGCATTGCCGTTATAAGCCCGTTGATTATATCCCGACGGGCCAAAGAAATGAACTATAAAATCACAAGGGTATGTGCTGATTCAGATAAGACGTATAATCCTATTCGTCTACTGGGGATACTGGGGGAGGGGGTCAGTTTCGACGACGCCTGGCCCGGGTTTTTCCGGCCATTTCCGGAATCATGGCAACCGAGGAAACCGTTGCGATTGAAACCGGCGTCGGGCGATGGGCCTTGAGGCAGGTCACGGAACGATATGCTCCCTTGCCGTTAATATACCGCAGTAAATGGGTATAGGTTTCGGTATCCAGATACTGGACCAGCGGCTGGGCCACAGAGGCCACACAGGACAGGGCGTCACGAACGCATTCGTCCCAGAAGGCGGCATAGATGTCGATATCCTCCGAGGATACACAGCCGCGACAGGAAGGACTTTGACAAAAACACGTCATCGGGGCCATCAGATTGAACAGGCCGTATTCATCGGTCAGCTCCTGGCCCGGGGCGATGTCTTCAATGGCGATTTCAAAGCCATACCCGGCGCTCATGGTGTTGGGCCGGCAGGAATGATTGACATATTTGGCGATATCCCAACTGATGATATGACTACCCTTTTCATCGATGTAGGAATATTTGTCCGCCAGGATCCGAAACGCCGGATCCAGGGCATTATAGCGTGCGGGGGACAGCTCGATTTCCAGCGGATCCTTGACATACACAATGGCGCCTTTGGGTATCAAGGTGGTGGCGAAAACTCCATAACCGATTGTCTCATTGACAATTCGCAGTTCGGTTGCAGGATGTATCATAAATTCCGGGTCCTGAAAGAGTGTATTTTGTTGAACGGAAAATCCTTTTAGACGTCCTCAACGATTTGAGCGCAACGGATCATTACCGGTTCGACCGGGACGTCTTCGTAGGATCCCCGTCGGGTCGTATCCACGCCGGCGATGGCGTCCACGATATCCATTCCCTGGATCGTTTTCCCAAACACGGCATAGCCGGGATTTTTTGGCCCGGTAAAGTTAAGAAAATCGTTGTCCCGCTGATTGATGAAGAATTGGCTTGTGGCGCTGTCCGGGTCGCTGGTGCGGGCCATGGCGATGGTTCCCCGTCGATTGGTCAGTCCGTTGTCGGCTTCATTGACGATGGGCTTGTCTGTGGTTTTAGGCTGCATGTCACAGGTCAATCCCCCGCCCTGAATCATGAAATCGGGGATGACACGATGAAAAATAGTGTCGTCGTAAAAGCCTTTTTGGACATACTGCAGGAAATTTTTACAGGTTTGTGGCGCGGCCTCCGGATCCAGCTCAATCACAATGTCTCCCATGCTGGTTTCGAGCCTTACGTGTGACGGCATCGGTTTACTCCCTGTTTTTCCCAATCCATGGTTACTTGATTACAGCGGCGGACCGGAGGATAACCGGTTCGACCGGCACATTCTGATGCATCCCCACGGTTCGCGTAGGGACTTGCGCAATCGCGTCGACCACGTCCATGCCCGAAACGACCTTGCCGAATACCGCATACCCCCCATAGGGACCGCCATGATTCAAGCCGGGATTGTCCACATGGTTGATGAAGAACTGGCTGGTGGCGCTGTTGGGATCCGGTGTGCGGGCCATGGCGACCGTGCCCCGGAGGTTTTTCAGGCCATTGGAAGATTCGTTAATGATCGCAGGGTGTGTGTTCTTCTCAACCATACCCACGGCAAATCCGCCGCCCTGAATCATAAATTTGGGGATGACACGGTGGAAAATCGTATTCTCATAGAACCCCTCTTTGACATACCGGAGAAAATTAGCTGTTGTAACAGGGGCCATTTCCTCGTTTAACTGGATCAGGATGTCTCCCATCGATGTTTCCAGACGGACCTGCGTCGGAGCTTTGGGTTTGGCCGGGATTGGCGGCGATGACTCCGTTTCGGCAGGTTTCTGTGTTGTTGCTTCTGATACAGGCGGGACGGTCTGATCAACCTTGCCCTCTAGGGGGGTGGAATCTTTTTTTTCGTTGCATCCGCACAGCCCCAACAATCCGACGGCCAGGCACAGTGCGGTCCGCCATCCTGTATTCCGTATCATTTTGTTTATCCTTTCGTCGTTCTGGTTGTCGCCGCTCAACCGGCTCTCTCACGAAACATCTCATAAGTAATCTACCCAATTCACCGGCGGCTGCAAAACAATTTCATAAAAAAACCACGCCGAAAACAATAGATTTTTTTCCCTCAAAAAGAGGCTTGCAGAAGGCTTGATGTCTGGGTATAGATACAGTTTTCTGTATGATAGTATCAGGGCTCGGAGATCGTCTTGGCCGATCAGGAACCATGCGGAGAATGCCTTCACCGACAAAGTTGTTTGTCGGTATACGAACGGCTGGGGAGAAGGAAAGGCCCCGGCGTGGCCGGCGCCGTGATCGCGGCGTTTATCGTGCCGATTGTGACGTTTATTCTTGTACTGGCCGCCGGAGAAAAGCTCCTGACAGGATCGATTGCCTCTGAGGGAGCGCGAACCGCCACAGCGGCCGCTGCGGCCCTGGCAGGCACCGGATTATGCATTGGAATCGTTTGGATCGTCCGACGACGAGGGAGCCAAAGCAGTCGGGGCTGATCCAGGCAGGAATGGAATGGCGACGGAAATCAAAGCTAAACTGACCTTCCCCGGGGGGGTGCACCCTCCTGAATATAAAGAGATCACAGAGGACTGCGCAATTGAAGTGATGCCCGCCCCCCGGCAATTGGCGGTCCTGCTGGGCCAGCATATCGGGGCCATCTGCAAGCCCATGGTAGCCAGGCGCGACAAGGTCCGCGCCGGTCAGGTGGTGGGGGATTCGGACGCCTTTGTCTCGGCGCCGCTCCACTCGCCTGTCTCAGGCACGGTGAAAGAAATCGCCCTTCAATCGCACCCGGTCCTGGGACGGGCTCCGGCCGTATTGATCGAAACCGATATACAAGCCGAAGCCGGCAAACAGCCCTGTCCTGATCGTTTCAATAAGGATTTTGACGAACGGCAATATTCCTGTGAGAAAATCTGCGAATCGGCCCGCCGCGGCGGTCTGGCGGGTATGGGCGGAGCAGGGTTTCCCACGCGGGTAAAAATAGAACCCAATCCCCGATTGCCCAAGCACCTTTTGATTATCAACGGATGTGAATGCGAGCCGTTCATCACCTGTGATTACCGATTGATGCTGGAGTGGACCTGGCAGGTTTTGGCGGGAATTCGCCTGGCGGCCCGGGCGGCCCAGATCGAACAGATCAAGATCGGAATCGAGGACAATAAGCCCCGGGCGATCCATGCCATGCAACAGGCGGTCGACCAAAGCGGCCAGAGGGGCCGGATTGAGGTGGTACCCGTCCGAACCAAATACCCCCAGGGCGGCGAGCGGCAGTTGATCCGTTCTTTACTGGGAAAGAATGTGCCTTCCGGCGGTATTCCTCCCATGATTGGTCTATGTGTTCTGAATGTGGCGACCTGTGCGGCCCTGGCCGAGGCGGTAGTTTGCGACGCCCCGCTGACGCATCGTGTGGTCACGGTGACCGGCAACGCCATCGTCCGGCCGGGCAATTATTACGTCCCCATCGGCGCTGCCGTTGCGGACCTGATCGATTTCTGCGGAGGTCTTACCGAACGCGCCGCTAAGGTGGTTTTGGGGGGGCCCATGATGGGCTTTGCCATCGCCGATCTTTCCACACCGATCACGAAAACCAGCGGCGCTCTGACGTTTTTGTCTCAGGAAATGATCACCAGGGCCAAATACGACCGACGCGTCACGCCGTGCATTCGCTGCGGACGATGCCTGACGGTATGCCCGGAGAATCTGAATCCGACGAAAATCGCCCATGCCGTCAAGAAAAACCGTCTTGACCTGGCGGATCAATATTATATGAGCGCGTGTATCGAATGCGGCTGTTGCAGTTATATCTGCCCGGCCAATATCGAGTTGACCGGATATATCAAAACGGGCAAAATCTTACAGGCCCGAACAAAGAAGAAGATGCCTGAATAAGAGGCATTGCTTGATTCGGAAGAACGGTATTATCAATAAATGAAAATCGAAATTACCCATGTTAAGTAAGATTACAGTCAGCCCCGCTCCGCATATCAGCAAGGCGTATTCGACGCGAGGCATCATGCTGGATGTAATTATCGCGCTGTCGCCGGCGGTGGCGGCTTCGGTGATTTATTTCCGTCATCATGCCGCGATAATCATTGCCGCCTGTGTGCTGGTTTGCGTTGTAACCGAATGGCTGTGCAACGTGATTCGCAAAAAGCCCAACTCGCTGGACGATTGCAGCGCGATTGTGACAGGCCTGATCCTGGCGTTGTCTTTGCCTCCGGCCATCCCGGTCTGGACGGCGGTGATCGGAAGCGTTTTTTCCATCGCCATCGGCAAGATGGTTTTTGGGGGTCTGGGTTCGAATATCTTCAATCCGGCCATGGCGGGCCGTCTGTTTTTGACCGCTTCTTTCGGGACTCTGATGACGACCTGGACGGTTCCGGCAACAATCGATCCGGGCATGCCCGTGATCTCGGCGACAGAAACCCAAGCGGTCACGCAGGCCACGCCGCTGGCCTGGAGCAAAGAGGCCATCAAAGGCAAGGCGGAGGTGCAAACGGTCAACCGGCAATTGACCGCCTCGTTCCTCGGAAACACCGGGGGATGCCTGGGAGAGACCAGCACGATTGCCCTTCTCCTGGGCGGACTTTATTTACTGCTTAAACGAACCATCACATTCCATATCCCGGCGGCGGTACTCTTGTCGGCTTTCGTATGCGCATCGATCGGCTTTCTGCTCAAATCTGAGGCCTATATTTCCCCGCTGCTGCATTTGACGGCCGGAGGGATGCTTCTTTGTGCGTTCTTTATCGCGACCGATCCGGTCACAGCGCCGCTAAGCCGCAAGGGAAAATGGATTTTCGGAGCCGGTGTCGGGGCGGTTACCATGCTGATCCGGATGGTCGGCGAGTACCCGGAAGGCGTTATGTTCGCCGTCTTTTTAATGAATGCGGCTACGCCTTTGATAGACCGGTTTTGCAAGCTCAAACCGGCCGGAGGTGTGCCCCATGGATAAGATCCGGTTTTTCCTTCAACAAAGCTGGCTGTTGATCTCGGCCTCGCTGGTCTTCGGAGTGCTCCTGGCCGCCCTGAATGCGCAATGGGAACCTCGCATCAAGGCCAATGAAATCGCAAAATTCAACCGACGCGCTCTGGCCCTTGTGCCCGAAGCCAGCACGTTTGAAACCATCGATTCGGAGATTATCGTTGATCTGGGCAAAGGGCAGAAAACCCATGTCGAGGTCAAGAAGGCCCTGGATGCCGGGGGCGAGTTGATCGGCTGGGCGTTTGCCGTCGAAGGAAGCGGTTTTGCCGACAAGATCAGGCTGGTTCTGGCGGCCGATGCGAAATTCGAAAAACTCCGGGGCTACGATGTCCTGTTCAGCAATGAAACGCCCGGATTCGGCGACAAAATCAAAAACGACTTTTTTAAAAACCAGTTCCATGGCGCTCCCGTCAAAGCATATATCTTGAATAAAATCGGCGACGCCAAGACGATTGATGATCAGATTGTGGCCATCAGCGGGGCTACGGTTTCGAGCGAAGCGGTTGTCAAGACGATTAACACGTTTTTACGGCAGGTGCAGGAAGCCCTGCGGAAACAAGGACAAATCGGCAATGGCCAATAACGACGGTAAAACACTATCGCCCGGCAATGTGCTTCTGGCCGGACTGTGGCGGGAAAATCCGGTACTCCGGCTGCTGCTGGGGATGTGCCCGACGCTGGCGGTGACGGCGGCGGTCAAGCCGGCCCTGACCATGGGATGCAGCGTGATATTCGTTCTGCTTTGTTCGAATATTGTGGTCAGCCTGATGCGCAACCTTCTTAAACCCCACCTGCGAATCCTGATGTTTACCCTGACCATCGCCACTTTCGTGACGATAGCGGATCTGTTTCTCAAGGCGTTTCAGCCGGACATGAGCGAGGCCCTGGGGCCGTATATCCCTCTGATCATCGTCAACTGTATCATTATCTGTCGGGCCGAGGCCTGCGCCAGTAAAAACGGCCTGTTCATCAGCATGATTGACGCCTTTGGAATGGGCGTGGGATTTACCCTGACCCTGTGCGTTCTGGCGTCCATCCGCGAGGTGTTGGCGACGGGCATGATCTTTGAACGTCCGGTCCTGCCGGTAGCGGGGGATTCGGGCGGCTGGTTTGTGCCCTGGGCGGCGATGGGAATGCCGATCGGGGCGTTTGTCACGCTGGGGCTGCTGCTGGCCGGGGTGAACCTGATCACGCGAAGAGGGAAGGGGTAAAGGCATGGAAACAGTACAGGTCCTGCTGTTGGCCTTCGTTTCGATTGTGATCGTCAATAACCTGGTCTTTACCAAGTTTCTCGGTATTTGTCCGTATCTGGGGGTGTCCGGCCGGCTGGATATGGCTTTCGGCATGGGCTGCGCTGTGACGTTTGTGGTAACGCTGGCGGGAATTATGACCTGGATGATCAACAACTGGGTTCTGGCCACCCTGCATTTGGAAGTAATGAAATATGTCTGTTTCATCCTGGTGATCGCCGGAGCCGTGCAGCTCGTCGAGATGTATCTGCGCAAGTTCTTCCCGACGCTTTATGAAAGCTTCGGGATTTTCCTGCCGCTGATCACCACCAATTGCGCCATTTTGGGATTGTGTCTGTTTATTGATTTATGGGGCATCAAGAGCCTTCTGGAAGCGACGGTGCTCAGTTTCGGCGCCGGGATCGGCTTTACCATGGCCATCTGCATCATGGCCGGAATTCGGGAAAATCTGCAATTGGCCGATGTTCCGGATTGTCTGCGCGGGGCTCCGATCACCCTGATCACCGCGGGATTGCTGACACTGGCGTTCATGGGCTTTGCCGGAATGATTGGATAGGATATAACGTTACCAATGCCGATATTTGCACAGACAACAGGAATGTGGCAACAGGCCGGATTGGCCGCGTTAATCATGGTCGGCCTGGGAACCGGTTTCGCTCTGGTGCTTCTGATCGCCAGTATCAAGCTGAAGGTGCAGGTCGACGCAAAGATTGAACAAGTGTACGAAGTCCTGCCCAAGATCGACTGCGGGGCGTGCGGTTTTGCCGGTTGCAGTTCGTATGCCAAAGCGGTGGTATCCGATCCGGAACTTCTGGGGCGGTGCGCCCCGGGGGGTTCGGAAACGGCCAACAAGATTGCGGCGATTCTCAGTCTTTCCGCGGGAGCAAGCTCGGTCCCGGCTCGGGCGGTGGTCCATTGCCGAAGCCATACGAAAGATAAGGAATTTTACGCCACTTATACCGGTATTCCGAGCTGTACGGCCGCCAACGCCGTCGCCAATGTTCAGGCCTGCAAGTTCGGCTGTCTGGGTTTTGGGGATTGTGTCCAGGCCTGCAAGTTTGACGCACTGCATGTGATCGACGGCCTGGCCACGGTGGATTACGATAAATGCACGGGCTGCACAGCCTGTGTCAAGGCCTGTCCGAGAAACCTGATCGAGATGGTGCCATTTACGCAGGAAAAGATGATGGTCGTGGCCTGCCGCAGCCGGGAAAGCGGGAAAGTGACACGATCCATGTGCGCCGTGGGCTGCATTGGATGCGGGCTTTGCGTCAAACAGACCGATCTGTTTAGCGTGGATGACAATCTGGCGCGAATGGCGTATGACCGATATGAGCCCGGCCCGGCTTGTGAAACGGCCATGGAGAAATGCCCTACCGGGGTAATTGTCTATCGCGGGAAAAACGCTTTGCCGCCCCGTCCTGCCGGGGAAAAGCCTCAAGCTGCCAAAGTGTAGTCTCGAACAACGCTTTTTCGCTGTTTTCAACTCTGTTATCGGCCTCTTTAGCCACTTTTCATTTGGAAAAAGGCATCGGATCGAGCTGTCACTGTCAAGTCTGATAGGGATTTAGACGATGAAAGTATGTTGGGCAAAATGTGTGCGCCCTCGTATGGGAGACGAAAATGCTGATCGGCGCGGTCGGACAAGTTGGGACGCCGGGGTATGTGCTGGTGCGGTTTTTACGCCAGGGCGATCCCGATACACCGGTCGAACCGATCAAGTCCGTTGAACCGGCCGATAGGGGCTCGGTTCAGGAAGTGGCCTGGCTGGAGGCACTGGCTTCGACAGCCAATTATATCAATACGGTTCGACTTCAGCAGTACGATGCGGAGACGGCAAAATCCACACACGAACCCCGGTTAATCGATAGAAATTATCGTATTGAAAAGGCGTACCGGAAAACCGGCAATCAATTCAGTCAATCTCCATGGATTGCACAATCTGACCAGGAACCTGTTTCCGGACAGAAGGTGGCAACCTCCACAGAGACCACAACAAAAGCCGGATCCTATGAGCATACACTGAAGAATCTGGTCGATGTGATCCATCTACATGTTTCCGATGCGGTTCAGTCAGGGAATTTGTCCGTCCAGCAGATTGAGACTCTTTCTCAATTGCAGGATCAGATCACAGACACCCTCACCAGCGCTGCCGGTGAGTTTTCGCGGTCGGACTCCATGCAACCGATGGCGTTTCTGGACCACCTTCAGGATGCCGTGAACCGAACGAGCCGGTTTATGCAAACCGGCGCCGACCGCGGCTCGATCGAAGCTCATTCCGCCCAGACGCTCCAGCTCGCCCTGGACGCCCAACCCACCCCTCTGGAAACGCTCAGGCAGGCCTTCGGAGCCGAAGTGGTCCGGCTTAAAGAGGCATTGGATTCGGGGACAACCGAACCGGCAAAAAGCAACCGATCCACCCGCATCATCCGCTTCGGTCGGGATTTGCGGGCTTACCGGGACAGCCTGAATGACACCCCGAATTCGGATGACTCCATGCGGTTGAATGCCGTAGCGTAGCCGGCCCAGGACGCAGGAGACACCTCTAAAACCCCACGCCTGACTTTACTCTCTTTTGTCTGTACCGGGACGCGAAAGTCGTCTGTATTTAATCGAAATGGGAGGCTTCCAAGACGGCCGAATCCGATTGAAGATAGCGTTTACATATCGCGATCAGTTCTTCCAGCCGCAGCGGTTTTGCCAGATAATCGTCGCAGCCGGCGTTGATGCATTTCTCGCGGTCGCCTTTGAGCGCATGGGCGGTGACGGCAATAATGGGAGTCGCACATCTATATTTTCTCAGGATTTGCGTCGCTTCATATCCGCTCATGACCGGCATCTGCATGTCCATGAAAATCAGATCGAAGGACTCGCGTTGCGCAATTTCCGACGCTTGTCGGCCGTCCTGGACCACGGTGACCGTAAGGCCAAGGCGCTCCAGCACGGATCGGATAAACATCTGATTGACGGGAACATCTTCTGCCACCAATAAATGTCCGCAAAACCGAGGAATCGACTTCTGGGATTGGTCTTCGGAGGGGCGGGATGAGTCCTCGTTTTCCGGAGACGGATCGTTTGTTGTTTCGGCGAGTAAGGGTATCTGAAAGGAAAAAACCGAACCTTCTCCAAGCCGGCTCGAAACAGAGACGATACCTCCCATCATCTCCGCCAGGCGCCGCGTAATCGTCAGGCCCAAACCGGTTCCTCCGAACTGTCGAGTGGTCTTGCCGTCGGCTTGCGTGAAGGACTCGAAGATCGCCTCCAGACGATCCGGAGCAATACCGATTCCCGTATCTTCAATATCAAATCGAAGCCAGGGCCGAGGATCGTTCTGTTCCAGACTCACACGAACGAATACATGCCCCCGTTCGGTAAACTTGATCGCATTGCCGATCAGATTGACAAGACACTGCTGCAACCGCAAAGGATCGGTTACGATTCGTTCCGGCACGTTTTTTTTCCGATGAACGGCAAAATGGATGGATTTGCCCTGCGCCCGAGGACGAAGCAGGGATTCGATCGCCGTCAGAATCCGTGAAAGATTACACGGCTCATATTCGATCTTCAGTTGTCCGGCCTCCACCTTCGACAGATCGAGGATATCGTTGATAATGCCCAGCAGGTTGTCAGCGCTGGATCGGATGGTTTCCACGTACTGAAGCTGCGAAGAGGTCAACGGCTCCTCGGCCAGCAAATCGCCAAATCCGAGGATCGCGTTCATAGGGGTTCGAATCTCATGGCTCATATTGGCCAGGAAAAGGCTTTTCGTACGGTTGGCCTCTTCGGCGAGGATTTTAGACTGTTCCAATTGTTTTGCCGCTTCCTGTTCCCGGGTCACATCATGGACCAGCGACGCCACGGCGACTATATTGCCGTCCTCATCGACCAGCGGCGTATTGTGCCATTCGCAAACCAGCATCCGTCCGTTTTTGGTTCGATTGATGTTCGTGCTTTTTGTTCCGCCCCGGTTTTCCAGCAGATCTTTCCATACGGCAAAGACTTTCTCCTGTTCTTTCTCAGGCACAATCAGATCCGTTCCGCGACGTCCTATCGCTTCGTTCCGGGAGTACCCAAAGATTTTTTCCGCCGCCGGATTCCAGCGCAGGATTTCATAATCCTTATTCCATTCGATCACGCCGAGCGGAGTCTGATCGAAGTGCAAGGACAATCGTTGCGCCGATTCCCGTAATTCCACATGCGTCGATTCCAGTCGATCCAGCATCGCGTTGATATGCTTTTCCAGCCGTCCGATTTCATCGTTCCCCCTGTTGCGTATTCGACCCGAGAGGCTGCGGGAATGGGAAACATGATCGACCTCAAAACACAATGTTTCAATACGTGACAGAACCGCCCAACGCAATATCAAATAGATCGTAATCAGCGTGACAAGGATCGCTCCCGCGACCGACAAAAAGTTGAACACAAACGTAATCCGTCCTTTGGCCAGGATCCTGGCGGGCATATCGACCTCCAGGAGAAAGGCCGGCCGCCCGTGAATATCGGGAAGGATTCGCCGGACCAGCAAACGATGCGGCAGATCGGAGCGGATCAGGCATTCGCCGCCTGTTTGGACTCGATCCATGTGGGCTTTTTCGATCCGTACGCCGTCTGTCTCCATATCAAGAAGGGTAAAAGGCACTCGGGTTTGCCTGGAAAGTCCGGCTATTTCGGAGGCGTCGAGAAAACGTCCCATGACCAAAGCGCCCTGGATGGGTCCATCCCCACTGCTGTTCGTAATCGGCCTGGAACAAAGCAGCAACGGAGCGATGTCGGTTCGCAGGATTCCTTCCCTGCTGCTTTCCAGGGAATCGTGCCTCCACAGCCAGTCGCAGTCGCAGGTAAACAGACGTTCGATCTGTTCGTTTTCAATGGAGCATTGGTTCGTAACGTCATACAGTTTACCCCATATCGGAGTTCCTTTTACATCATAATAATAAATCAGATTCAATCGAGCCCCGGCAAACGTTTCATCCAGCAGTGTGGCTTGAATATACTGTTCGTTTTTGTCCTTCACGAATCGGCAGGTATCATCCCATTGAGACCAGTCCTTCACCAGCGTGCCTAAATGATAGATCTCGCGTCGGATTGCGTCCTGGCAGCGATGCAGGTTCTCGACGGCCTCCCGTTGCTGCAGCTGTTCAAAACCGGGAGTGATCACCAGTCGCTGCATGCCATACTGAAGCAACAGATAAAATCCCAACACACAGGCAAGCCCAAGAAGAACTTTGTCACGCAGGCACAAGGTCATGCGACAAAACTCCGATAATAATCCCTGCAACAATTCTCTCATGGCACAATCCCCATACAGGACAGGTACCCACACTATCGACAGTTAAGCAAAGGGACTTGATTCGCTTTTATGGTTTATGGGCAATGCCGGGAGATCCGTTTTTTTGAAATTGCCGCGTCTGCTTGAGTATGGTATAATGCTTCCTTACTAAAAGAGCGATTTTGTTTTAAGGGAGGGCAATTTGTATGGCCCGTTTTTCCGTTTATTTTTTACTTACCTGTTTATATTTGATGGTTTCTTTAGGGATTTCTCCCTGTCAGGCCCAACGGCCCAGGGTAATCGTCTTGACCGATATCGCCAATGAACCCGACGACGAACAGTCGATGGTTCGATTCCTGGTCTACTCCAACGAGTACGAAGTGGAAGGGCTTATTGCAACCACTTCGGTCTGGCTGCAGGATAAGGTGGTTCCGGAAAAAATTCTGGAACGAATCGAGGCCTATGGAAAGGTGCGGGAAAATCTTCACAAGCACGCCCCTGGTTTTCCAACGGGGGAACAGCTCACATCCGCAGTCAAGTCCGGCCGGCCGGAATTTGGGATGAAGGGCGTAGGGGCCAATAAAAGTTCCGACGGATCGCGTCATATCATCAACGTGGTGGACAAGGAGGATCCGCGGCCGGTCTGGGTTACGGTCTGGGGCGGCGCCAACTGTCTGGCCCAGGCCCTTTGGGACGTAAAAAACTCCCGCAGCACGGAGGAAGTGGATAAATTTGTCGCCAAACTGCGGGTCTACACCATTTCCGATCAGGACGATTCGGGACGATGGATGCGGCTGACTTTCCCCAAGCTCTTTTATATCGTCTCGCCCAGCAGTGTGGATCATCACGAATACCATAAGGCCACCTGGACGGGCATCAGCGGGGATCGATTTTACAAGAACGGCCCCATGCATAAATTTGCTCTGGTGGACAACCCCTGGCTCGAAGAGAACATTATCCAAGGACATGGTCCTCTGGGAGAATTGTACCCCAAACTGGAATACATCATGGAAGGGGATACTCCCTCCTTTCTGGGGCTGATCGACAACGGGCTGGGCAGCCATATCAGTCCGGCCTACGGCGGCTGGGGAGGACGGTATGTCCTGCATCAAACGTATGCCGAGACGCGACCAATCTGGACCAATGTTCGCGGCTCCCGCGACACGGTCACCGCGGATAACGGAATCACCGAGACCTCCGATCAGGCCACGATCTGGCGCTGGCGGCAGGCGTATCAGCAGGATTTCGCGGCCCGTATGGACTGGTGCGTCAGGGATCCCAATCAGGCCAATCACAATCCGGTCGCCGTGGTCAACGGCCTCGGGGGCAAGGAAGTAATTCATATCACCGCCAAACCGGACGTGAAGGTTACTCTTTCCGCCGAAGGCTCCGCCGATCCGGATGGAAACACGATCACCTATTCATGGTTTCAATACCTGGAAGCGGGCACCTGCAATAAAGAGATTCAACTTACGGGACCGGATACCCTGACCGCAAGTTTTATGACGCCTCAGGACGAGCCGGGTAAAACGATTCATATCCTCCTGCAGCTCCAGGATAACGGGGAGCCGAATCTGTTTTCCTATCGACGCATCATTGTAACGATAGCCGCCAAAGAAGAACTGAAACAAGAAACGGCCGAGCAACAAAACGTAAATCCGAATCCTTGATTTATTACAATCTGTCGATCCTTTAATTCTTTTAAAACCATAAAAGCAAACGGCGCAACTATAACGGGTCTGTCTGTTTATACGAGAGGCGTAGAATGAAGGCGCAGAAACACGGTTGGCGACGTTATTTGTTCTTTTCTTTTATGGCGGTTTATCTCTGTGGTTTTCTGCCGGCCCGCCCCATGTATTTTCCCGCCCGCGACTGGCTCGAAACCCCGCCGGAAGAACAGGGCATGGATTCGTCACGGGTAAAGGCCGCCGTGGAATTTCTGCAAACCAATGCCGGACGGGACGGCGTTCGCGAAGTAGTGATCCTTCGTAATGGCGCCCTGGTTCATAAGGGCGACAACATCGACAAGGCGCACGGCGTATGGTCGGTGACCAAATCCTTCACAAGTACAGTGCTGGGTCTGCTCGTCGATGACGGTAAGGCCACTATGGACACCCGAGCCGCCGGTGTCCTGCCGGTTATGAAGGATGCGTTTGCCGATGTTACTTTAGAACACTTTACCACAATGACCAGCGGATATCGGGCACAAGGGGATGAACCGAAAAACGGATATACGCATGGTCCCAGCGCCACGCCTTTTCTTCCCGACCGGCCTCTGTTCGCTCCGGGCACAAAGTATGCCTACTGGGACTCGGCCATGAACCAGTTCGGACATATTCTTACCAGGATTGCCGGGGAAAAAATCGAAGACCTTTTCCGACGTCGGATCGCCGATCCCATCGGAATGGATCCGCAGCAGTGGAGCTGGGGCGAATTTGAAGTTGCCGACGGCATAGACATCAACGGAGGTTCGGGCAACAGCAGCAAACACATCCAGATCTCCGCCCGGCAGATAGCCCGGCTGGGGCATTTGTTTTTGAACCGGGGTATCTGGAATGGCCGGCGATTGGTCAGCGCCAACTGGGTGGACACGGCCACACGAATCCATGTCCCGGTCTCTATGCCCCTGGGGCATCTGGACAGCGGAATCGACGGTCGCGGCGTGTATGGCTATAACTGGTGGACCAACGGGATTCGTCCCGACGGCCAAAGACTGTGGCCCGAAGCGCCGCCCGGGACATTTGCCGCATCGGGGTATAATAACAATAAGATGTTTGTCATTCCCGAATGGCAGATGGTGATTGTCCGTCTTGGACTGGATCAGTCCGACAAAGTCATCGATGATAAGACCTGGAGCCGGTTTCTGGGTATGGTCGGCCAATCCATCACCGGGGCGGCGGGCCCCTTGCGTGTGCATCCGGACAATCCCCGTTATTTTACCGACGGCAGCGGCAGGGCGGTCTATCTGACCGGTTCGCATACCTGGAATAATCTGGTGGACATGGGTCCTGCCGATCCGCCGCCTGCATTTGACTTTGACAAGTATCTGGATTGGATGCAGGATTACAACCACAACTTTATCCGCCTTTGGACATGGGAGCCGGGGACGTGGAACACTAAAAATAATCAGCGCGACGCCGTCCATTATGTCTACCCCAGCCCCTGGCTTCGAACCGGGCCTGGAAACGCCTTGGATGGCAAGCCGAAGTATGATCTGTCTCGATTCGATCCGGAGTATTTCGGACGCCTGCGGCAGCGAGTGGCCGAGGCAAATCGTCGGGATATTTACGTATCGGCCATGCTGTTCGAAGGCTGGGCAATGCAGTTTTCCCCGGGCGCCTGGCAGGGACATCCATTCCATAAGGACAATAATATCAACGGGATCAATGGAGACAGCAACGCGGATGACAGGGGCCTGGAAATTTACACCTTGGCCGACAAAAAAATCACTTCTCTTCAGGAAGCCTATATTCGCAAGGTCATCGACACGTTGAACGATCTGAACAACGTGTTATACGAAATCTCCAATGAAAACCATCCCCCTTCCACCGAATGGCAGTATCATATGATCCGCTTTATCAAGGAGGCGGAAAAAACAAAACCGAAACAGCATCCTGTCGGTATGACATTTCAGTACAAGGGCGGTTCGAATCAGGTTTTGTTTGAAAGCCCTGCCGACTGGATCAGTCCGAATCCGGAGGGTGGTTACCGTGACAAACCGCCGGTAGCCGATGGGAAAAAGGTCATTCTTCTGGATACCGACCATCTCTGGGGTATCGGGGGAAATTCCGTATGGGCGTGGAAAAGTTTTCTTCGGGGGCATAATCCTCTCTTCATGGATCCGTATGACGGATTGATCCTGGGGGGGCGTTTCGAGGAACAATACGAACCGCTGCGGCGAAGTCTTGGCGCCACCCGTTACTGGGCCGAACGAATGGACCTGTCCAGGATGCAGCCTCGTCCGAATCTTTCTTCTACGGGCTATTGCATGGCCTGTCCGGCCCGGGAATACCTTATCTATCGACCGCAGGGAAATGAACCCATTACCGCTCGGATTGCGCTGGGGGATTACCATATCGAGTGGTATGATCCCGATAGAGAACAGATCATAAAGGATAGCCGAATCGAAGTGTCTTCCAACCAAACGGCTTTGGTGTCTCCGAAAGAAGGGTCGATCGTACTCTATCTCAAACGAAATGAATAACAAATGATCGGGTTCACAGGAGGTTGTTAGCTATGAGAACTATGGAAAAAACCATACCCATCGTGCTGGTCTTGCTAAACGGGCTTTTTTTTGCTGCAGAAGCCATGGTTCCGGAAGGAATGATTATCTTTAACGACAACGGAGGCTGGTGCTGGTTTCAGGATGAGCGGGTGATTCTTCATAAGGGCATGCTACTGATTGGTTCCGTGGCCGACAAGAACGGCACGGACGGGTGGGAGCGGGACGGAAACATTGAAGTAACCACGTACAACGTGGGCCGCCGGGAGCCCCTGGGCCGATTTGTCCTGCATCCGCATCTGCAGGCGGACGATCACAATACCCCGGCGTTTCTGGTTCTGCCCAACGGCCGCATCCTCGCGATGTATTCCAAACATGGTAGCGACAAACAGGTCCGATATCGGATCACAAAACGGGCAGGAGATCCCTTTGTCTGGCTGCCGGAAAAAACCGTCGAGCGAGAAGCCGGCGTCACCTATTCCAACCTGTTTTGCCTGTCCGAAGAGAACAACGGACAGGGCCGCCTTTATAATTTTTACCGGGGAGAAAACTGGAATCCGAATTATATCGTATCGGACGACAAAGCACGGTCCTGGCGGTATGGCGGCCGTCTGTTCGCCTTCGGGGGAAGGCCCTATCTCAAATATACATCGAACCACATCGACACGATCCATTTTATCGCCACCGAGCATCACCCCCGGGATTACGATACCAGCATCTATCATGCTTACCTGCGACACGGGAATCTGTATCGTTCAAACGGATCATTGATCCGTGCCGTCGAAAGCGGTCCGGTTCGGCCGGACGAAGCGACGCGTATTTTTAAAGGCGACAAAAACAATGTCGCCTGGACCATCGACATGCACCTGGATGCGGAGGGAAATCCCTATATCGGGTATTCCGTACAGAAAGACGAGAATCCGAATGATCTGCGTTATCGGTATGCCCGATGGGACGGCGGGCAATGGAAGGATTATTTTCTGGCGTATGCCGGCACACGGTTGTATGAGGCGGAGGCCGACTACAGCGGCCTGATCGCTCTGGATCCGAGCCATCCGGATGGGCTCTATATCTCCACCGACGCCGATCCGGCCACGGGCCAGCCGCTGATCAGCGCTGGCGACGGGCAACGGCATTATGAGATATTCAGAGGAATAACAGACAACCGCGGCGCCACCTGGACATGGACGCCGATCACGCAGGACTCCGAAGTGGACAACCTTCGTCCTATTGTGCCTATTGGAGAGCCGACGATATTGCTCTGGCTTCGCGGAACATACACAAGCTATACCGAATACGATCTCGATGTTGTCGGAATCATCGAACCATAGTTCGAGCCGGAATGGATTACACCAGGGACAGACACGAATCCTGTTACGATACGAGGCGCCTATCCCCGATTTTCCCCTAAAAGT
>JAFGGE010000195.1 GCA_016930745.1 Sedimentisphaerales bacterium | reverse complement strand
TAATCGCCTTCTTTTTCAGCGATAAAATCGCCCTGATGACGGTCGGCGGGCGCGAAATCCAGCGCCAGGACGACCCGGTCCTCTACGACACCGTCGCCCAGCTTGCCGAACGGGCCAATCTGCCCATGCCACGGGTCTGCGTATCGCCGGCCCAGGCCCCCAATGCCTTCGCCACGGGCCGCAGCCCCCGCCACAGCGCCGTCTGCGTCACGGCGGGCCTGCGCCGGATGCTCGGCCGGGATGAGCTTGCCGGCGTCATTGCGCATGAATTGTCCCATATCAAACACCGCGACATCCTGATCAGCACCATCGCCGCCATTTTCGCCGGGACGATCAGTTGGATCGGTACTATGTTTTTTTGGTTCGGCGCAGGTAGAGATCGACGTTCCAATCCCCTTGTGGCGATCGTAATCATGATCCTTGCGCCGATCGCCGCGGCGCTGATCCAGATGGCGATCAGCCGATCCCGCGAGTACGAGGCCGACCGCGAAGGGGCCGAGATGGCCGGCACCGGTCTGGGCCTGGCCAGCGCCCTGCGCAAGCTGGAAGCCGCCAACCGGCAGATCCCGCTGCGCGTGCCCGATTCCCAGAGCAACATGTTCATCGTCGCCCCTCTGACCGGCAGCCACGTGGCCCGGTTGTTTATGACCCATCCCCCCATCGAAGAGCGCATCAACCGCCTGCGTCAGATGGAACCGGGTCTGATGGCCTAACAGGGAAAGATTCCGTCCTGTAGAGGACGTTATTCCATAATCCCGAGCAGGTTCTCGTACTCCTTCACGGATCCGCCGTCCAGACAGCACTGGATGATCTGACGGCCCAAAGCAGACAGTTCCGGCGCCAGGAATTCCCGCAGGTGCTCCCGGAAAAAGTCGTACAGAATGGCGGCGCCCTGATCATAGGCCTCTTCGCCCACTTCCGGCTGCGAATGAACCTCCAGAAACCACTGTGCGATTCGCACGCCCTCGATGCGGACCGAGCGGAGGGCGTATCCCAGCAGGGGACAGCGGGCCGGCGCGATCTGGTCGTCCTTGAACCTGGCATGGCCGCGCCGGGCCAGATAATCCCGCGCCAGCCACTGCGGCATGAAGTTGACCTCCCAGACGCCGATATGCTGGTTGGGGATAAGCACATAACGCGTATGCGGGGTCTGTTGGATCTGTTCGAGCAGGAGGTTGGCCTGGTTGACCATCTTTCCCGTGGCAAACGGCCAATAGCTGCCGACGCCTTCGCTGCCCATTTTCTCGCTGTCGACAATGCTGGGGTTGGAATATCCCCGAGGCGCCACCAATCGCCAAAGCCAGGCCAGGGCCGGCGGCAGGATATGAAACAAGCCGATGATGCCATAGCTGGGCTTTTCGCGCGAGCACGGCGGGGTGCGGATGCCGATGCTTCTCACATCCACGCATACCGGCTCGTTCACGATATCCGGGACGATCGAACGAGGCAGAATCACGCGGGGATTCGGACATCGCGCGCCGGGCTTGTCTTCGATATGCTCCCAGATCAGCGCCCTGCCTCGGGGCGCCGCGTCGATGTTTAAGAACAGAAGAGGGCAAGGCGGCTGGGCGGTCAGTTTTTCCAGGAGAGGGTCTTCTCCATATTCGGTAATATGGTTTACGCGAACGAACCATCCATCCTCGGCATCGAGAAGCCACAATTTCCCGTTGGGCTGCTGAATACTGGGATGGCACAGCGCCATATCGTCGCAGACAGGATGCAGCTCGCAGGTGCGCGGAATTTCGATATACCGCTTCTCGCCGGTGACCCGATTATGACCCTTTACCATGCGTCCGTCGGAAAGCCGGTGCGGTTGTTCGAGCATTTCGCTCTTGCCTCCGCCGCTGGCCCCTTCGTGCATGATCGTCATAATGTTATCATAGGGCGTAACGACCTGCACCGCCGAACAGTGCGCTGTGACCCAGCCCTGTTCTTCGCCCAGACGAATCAGCGATCCGTACACGCCCTTTTTCGCGCTGGGTCCCGGATACAGATTGTAGGAAAAAATCTCGTGCGCCTCATGCCAGCGGTTATGCACGACCACCTGCTTTCCATGAAAAAACGTGTGTCGAAAAACAGGGGCTACATAGAAAACCGTCTGCGGCAGGAAATTGTCCGGTAGTTCCTCCGGAGAGAGAATTCCCTGCAGCAGGGCCAGGGCCAGCGGGAAAAAGGCGGCATTGGCGGGCCCCACAGCAAGGGCATCTTCTCCCAATCCCTTCCGACCGGTGCAAAACGCGAAAATCGCCAATTCCTGCTCGGCCAGCCAGGCGAAGGTCTGTTGTCGTAGACTGTCGAAATCCCGTCCAAACCGATCCTGAAACCGGATCTTATCCGTCGGCTTGTCGTCGGCGATAACCATGCAATCGGGATCGCGCCGCCGCATATAAGGTTCGGTGTAATTGACCGCGATTCCGTTACGCACCCGCGCGACGTTCGCTTCGACCACACGTTTTCCGTCCGGCAGAGTATAGGCCACTTCCAGCGAATCTTGATCGGAACCGCCGCAGGCCAGATGGAATAAATCTTCCACGGTGCCGGCAATGTGAACACGAGGGGACCGGTTCAGGATCTGCTGTAAATCCGCCGGAGGATGCAATCGCGTGTATTGGCTACCATCGATCATAAAGTCGTCTATTCCTTCCAATCGTTATTTTTCCCAATTTCACACCCGTTTCGGACAAGAATTTCCCATTTTCTGTCGGGATACCGACCCTTCCGATCTCGGTTTCTTGTACTGCCTTACAGAGATTGTCTGGCTTCTATCCGCGGCGGCAATTCATCCAGGGAGCGGCAAGGGTATAACAAAATCCAGAAAAAATTCAACCCTGAAATGAAAGTAGATTTTCCTACTTTTTCATACTTTTTACCATGAATTCTTAGATCCTTTTACTACTTACCCCATCATAGGGATTTCCTTCTTGAAAAATAGGCATATTTCTTACTGGCCCGATAACATTCTTGGTGTATATTCTATAAAGAGGGGTTTCGCGTAGCAAAAAACGCCGAGGTCTTTGAAAAGAGGGGACAACAGCAGAAAACTGCTGAGGCGATAGGACGGCCGCGGAGAGGAGATAAGGGCCGCCCCAATATTATTAAAACTGCGTTTGACGGCACAGTGATGAAAAAGGAAATCTCCGTTTGACAGGAGGGGAGAAAGGCCGATCGAACGCAGTTTTTTTATGCGCTGCCTTCCCCGGTGCCAACCAGCACAATACGATCCTTTCCGCTGCGTTTGGCCTCTAAAAGGGCCTTGTCGGCCTGTTGAAAGAGGTCCCCTTCGTTCGATGCATCGGCGGGAAACGACGCCAGGCCCCCGCTGATTGTCAGAGAACCCTTTCCCTCCGGCCCCAGCACCGATAGATTGGACCGGCTGATTTGCTCACGGAAACGCTGGGCCATAAACAGGGCCTGCCGCGGGTGCTGCCCCGCCGAACGACGTTCCTGTCCTGCGGTGCCCGGCCCCGAAACAGGCCCTTCCGGCCGATCCCAGAACACCACCGCGAACTCATCTCCGCCGATCCGGGCTACGACATCATGCTCCCGGCAACAGCGGGATATCATGATCGCCGCCTGCCGCAGCACGTCATCACCCACCGTATGACCGTAGGCATCGTTATAATGCTTGAAATCGTCGATATCAAACAGCAGCAGCGTCACCCGCATGTCTTCGGTCCCGGCGAGAACGACAATCTGCCGTAAAAACTCACGCAGATATCGCCGGTTTTTCAGGCCTGTCAAGTCATCCTCCGTTGCCAGCCGTTCCAGCTGACGGATCCGGTCCGCCTCGATCATAGGTATCTGATCCGATTTGCAAACCTTTGGATAGAAAGGACTTACGCTAATAATCGAATCCCATTTAACCGGAGAAATGAAATACTCGTCGGCTACGTTGTTCGGGCAGCTCGCCGAACGCACCAGTTGGCGCGCTCGATGCTCTTCGGCCATCTGAGCCAGCAGGATGATCCGCGAACCATTGCTGATCCGCCGCAGTGTCGTCAACGAAGATTCCAGATGCGCATCCAGATCGGACATCACCACGACAATTGTGCCGAACCGCTGTTGGGAGGCCATTTGAATCGCCCCGAGCATGCCGTCGCTTTGCCGAACGCTTCCCATCGATAAAGGAAGATCCTGCAATCCGGCCGGATCGCCTATGATCAGCACCTCCGAAGAAGGATTATTGAACCATGCGGAATTTGGACTTTTCATCGTGCTTTTCCCCTAACAAAGCCTCCAGTTCGGCCTCGGAAAGCAGTTCCATACCCCCTCTGCCTTCCGGATATTCCCGGCCTGGCGATCGATTCGCCTGCATGCGCCGATCCAACTCCTCGGCTGCCCGGCGGACGGCCTTGGCCAGGTCGGCAACCGAGGCGGAAATCGCCGCTCCCCGCCGAATCGCCGTTGTCAGGCCTTCGGCATCCGTCGATCTCCCAGCTAGAATACAACACAGGCAATCCCTTCGGGCGGTCGCAAGGTCCACGAACCGATATTTTTCCCGGCTCAATTCCACCAGCGCCCCGGCGATCACCAGCCTGGAAGTCCGATCCGGATCGAGGATCTGGGCCGCCGCTTCATAGACTGTCGGGCAAAACCGCCAGCGCAGCCCGACCGATTCGACCAATACAGGCAACTGCGATTGTAATGCGCTGTCGCCTGTTGTAACGATTAATACCTCAACTGGATTCATGGAACTTTTAAACACCCATATCGCCTGGCATTTCCGATACCTCCTATTTTACCTATTTCATCCGCCAAGTCAACGGCAATCGCCATCATGCGCCCTCCTCGAAACCAGGAAACTTAAATTTTCTGCATTAATCTCGCATATAGGCCATCTTCTGTCTTTATTTAGAGATAGATTGAAAATCTTTCTACCCCAGATTATAATCATATCGTATTTTTCGTTGGTTTAGAAAAACAGTCCTTTTTTACCACGGGTAAACAGCGTTAATTTGGGCATCATGGCACATTGTTAGAAACAGGAGGCACTTAGATGAAAGAAAGAGGTTCGTCTCTAATGTTGTATCGATATCGAATCGTTTCCGCATTCTTTGTGGTTATGATTTTCGGAGAGAATGTTTATGCAGCCACTCCATCCGATAGAGTTCAGAAAAGTAATTTATCCCCGACGGGCATTGATCTTCGTCCGACCTTCGAGGAATGGGAACTTGCGCCGCGGTTACAGGGCGGAAGGGGAACCTGTTCGGTTTTTGTCGTCGCCGGCGCACTGGAATACGCCCTGGCCCATAAGACAGGGCAGGGAACGCCGTTAAGCGTCGAATATCTGAACTGGGCCGCAAATCAGACCTTGCAGAAAACGGATGACGGCAGTTATTTTTCCGACCTCTGGAACGGATTCAGCGCCTACGGAGCATGCCCTGAGCAGGACATGCCCTATCAGAATACATTCGATCCTTATCGAAAGCCCAGTCCGGAGCTACAAGAACGTGCGCGGGAATCTCTTAAAGCCGGATTACGATGGCACTGGATCAAGCCATGGAACCCGAATACCGGACTGACCAAGGATCAATTGAAAACGATCAAGCAGACACTGGATCAACGGTGGCCCGTCTGCGGGGGATTTCGCTGGCCGAAAAGTCCGGAGAAATGGAAGAACAACGTCCTTGTCATGCCTCCGCCGGAAGGCGTCTTCGACGGCCACAGCGTTTTGCTTATCGGTTATCAGGACGATCCGGACCAGCCGGGAGGCGGCCTATTCCTGTTCCGCAACTCCAATAATGACGGTGCTTACCGTTTTATGACCTATGAATATGCCTGCGCTTATATGAACGATGCCGGCTGGATCGATTATGAGAAGCAGGAGGATCAACAATACATTGCCCCGTCAATTACCGATGTGCTCGGCCCGTTCGGCTTTTCTCCGCGAGGGCGAAATCGCCGCGTCTCCAGTAATCAGCAGCCGGACTGGCACAGCGAAAATCTCGATATGAACTGGCTGATGCCGGGCGAATCGGTGAATATGCCCGTGCTCGAAGGTCCCGGAGTGATCCATCACATATGGTTTACGAGCCATTCGGGCTGGGTGGCCGAATTGAACTCTCTGACCCTCCGCATTTATTACGACGATAATAAGGAACCCGGTGTCGAAGTACCCGTTGGCGATTTTTTTGCGGTGGGGCACGGAAAACCCGCCGTGGTCGAGAGCATCCCTGTCCAGGTTTCACCGACCGGATCATTGACCTGTTACTGGCGGATGCCCTTCCGTAAAAACGCCCGCATCGTGGTCACCAACGACAATCCGGACCGTTCGACCGGTCTGTATTGGCAGGTGGACTGGCTGCAACTGGAAAGCCTGGCGCCCGATACTCCTTATTTCTATGCTCGCTATCGGCAGGAATACCCGGCCGTCGGAGGGCGCGATTATCTTATCGCCGATCTTAAAGGCAGTGGCTTTTTCGTCGGAGCCGTAATGTCCGTCACACTGGCCCAGGATGGCTGGTTCGGCGAAGGGGACGACTTCTTTTATATCGACGGGGAGACGATCCCCAGTCTTCAGGGAACCGGAAGCGAGGACTATTTCAACGATGCATGGGGATTTCGAAGCCGCTCCAGCGCGTGGTTCGGCCAGCCTTATTGGCAGGGCTATACCGCCAGCGACAGCGGCGTATGTTATCGCTGGCATCTGCTCGACCCGGTCCATTTTACCCGGTCGCTGCGAGTGGAGATCGAACATCGAGGAAACTCTAACCAATCCGAAGAGGGCTTTTTCCTCGAACGGTCTGATTTCTTCAGCAGCGTGGCGTTCTGGTATTAGACCGGAACGCCGGAAACCACCTTTGCCCCATTGCCCTCATGGAAGGATCGATGTGTCCCATGGCGGCATTACCCTCTCGTCAAAACCTATCGCCGCGCCAAAACGACAGGCCCGGCCAAAGTACGAGTGGAAACGCAGGGATTTTTCGGGGCTCGGCCCATTCTGCTGTGGCCGAATCAAGAGCCCCGCGCACTGCTTACGCTGCCGTTTGAACTGTCCGAGGACGGACGATATGCCGTTCGTCTGACCGCCGCCAACGGTCCGGGCTATGGTATGTACGATGTGGAAATCGACGGCAAGAAAGTTCTCTGTGCCGATTTTCGCGCTTCGGAAGACGCCGAGGCCGATCTGGTCCTGGGGACCCACAAACTGAAAGAAGGCAGCCATACCCTCGCTTTTCGCGCAACGGATAACGCCACAAAAGTCGGACCGCTGGGTGTGGAAATCCTGCGTTTATTAAAACTTCCACCCGAAGCCAAACGGATCGAGAAAACACACCATGAAGCACATTTCATCCGGCTGGGAATCGGTCGGGCCGTCTATGCGTATCGGCTGGCCTTCGATACTCTTCCCGATTCGCTCGAAACATTGGTAAAAGAAGGTTTCATGCCCGAGCGGTATCTGCGGGACGAGAATCAACTTCCGCTGAAATCCTGGCGGCAAAACGATGCTCTCTATGTGGAAAGCCCCGGCAAAGACCGATGGAAACACAGTTGGCAGGGTTTGGATCCGCGTCGGTAAAGAACACCTGTTAACGTATTCACTGGAATTTATACTCTTGCCGTCGGGCGTCATCGACCTTTTAGTAGATGCGCAACAGTCGTTTTCCAGCATAATACAGCGGCACAATCAGAATCAGGCACGCCACGAGCCATGATGGAATGCCCAGGTGGTCGATTCCTCCGATCACGCCAAACAGCTTTACCGGCGCCAATTCCACATGCGTTGCCCAGCCTTCTTGGGGGCCTTGAACAACCGGTCGCTGATAACGATTGGTCCCGACGGAAATATCTTGTTCCAGGGAAACTCGTTGATGTCGAAATAAAAGATTATATTCGCCGGTACGCTGCGTTCGGATTATCCAGGATGCAATACCACGGCGGATCGCTCCATTCTCGGATGGCTCCAGTTCAATCCGCCGGATGGCTCTATCGACCGATATATCGTTCTGGGGCGCAATGTGAATTAAGTCGCCGATCGCCGAGACCGGCGCATAGACATGCACGCAAACCGGCTGATCGACCAGTAAAGGATGATACGCCAGCCGGGCCTGGCACCAGATTGCCATAGCGCTTACAGGCGCAGCCAGAACCAGCAGCGGCAGAACCTGCATTTTCCATATCCGCACAGCGATCATCGACCGGGTTTTTCGATAACGCTGCACATCGGCCCGATTGCCTTGTGAGCAAGCGAGTTTTGACAGAGCCCGAAGACGCCGTCGGTCCTGGACGGCCCGCCACAGCAGGTCCTGATTCGTCACAAAACGCCGCCCCAGCGCCAAGAGCACGGAGACCAATAGGGCAACCAGTACAAATCGAACATCCGAAGGCCATCGCGACAGCCGGCCCAGCGCCGGATCAAGAAGCCAAAGGCAAAATTGTTCTATGCTGTCAAGCGCGTTCATCTGCATCTCTTGCCTTTCTTTTCGATCCTGTCCTGATCCAAACGGAACGGCCTGGTCGCATCGATTACTGCAGGCATCGCCATATGCTGCAGCGCAGCGCGACGGATCCGACGGCGTCGGATCAAGTCGATTCGATCCTCGCGATGTTCGATAAATCCGCACAACTCTTCCTGCCTTAGATAGGTAATGCCTTCCCCCAGTCCCCATCGCCTGCTCAACTCGTCCAGGACGATCCGAATCGTCTCGTAGCCCATCCTCCAATAATGCCGACCTGCTTTGTAGTAGGACAGAAGTGTCTGCGCATCGGCCAGATCGCACTCGATCGATTCACGAAAGACCGTTCCGCCCCAGCGCTGCAGGTGACTATGCAGATCTTCCTGCGCCTGCTGACGGCGTTGCCCGCACTCTTGCGACAACGCCATATTCCCATCGAGCCCTTCGGTCAACATCGCCGAAAAAACTCGGCCATGCTGGGGGCCCATTAATTGAACGAGCCACTTCTGTAGAGAGGCCGACACCGCCTGCCCCAGATACGCCGGCAGCAGGAACTCGGGCCCGAATTCCTCCAGCATCATCCGGCACCGATCCTCCAGCTCCGACAGCAACTCCACTTCGTTCATACGGGATAAATCCTGTCTCTTCTTTTTGTCAATCCATGTCAGAAAGACCGGCAGAACCTCATGGTCAAACCGTTGTTTCGCCCCTTTGCGCAATCGTTTTATGGCATGCGATATACGCCGGCGCCGCCATAAAATCCCCGGCAAACGGAAGAAAAACATCCATCCGATTCGTTTTGGATCCCATCGATCCGGCGCACGATTCAGCACACCTCGATCATGGATCACCTCCTCCATGTCATATCCAAATGGCAGGTTCTTGCCAAACAGGCCCGCCAGCCGATCGGGGTTGCTGTAAATCCTGCCCCCCAGCAATTCCAGGAATCCTTTCTGATTACGCCGCCGGGACGGCCGATACCCCAGCATCCGAACCATTCGTTCCAACCCGCCTTTGCTCCGGATAAACCGGTGCACAAGGTCCCACGCCAGCGGTGTCGGATACGGCAGTTCTTCGTCCAGGTCGGACAAGATCCAGGTCTGGCCTTTCTCCTTTGCCATGAGTTTTTCGATCCGCTCCGCTTCCTGCCGACGGGCGGCTTCCATTTCACGCGCGCTTTCCAGGTCTTCAATCTTCTGCGCCTGAAAAAACACGAACCCTCCCTCGACAAGCCCGAATTTCAACTCGATCGGGCAACCGAAAATCTCTTCGGCTTTCAGCGCCTGTCGCGCCAGTTGACGAACCTGTCCCTCTGTCAGGATCGGATTACGAAACGCTCCCTCTGCAACCGTCCCTTCGTCGGAAAGAAAGCGAGCTGACATCGACAACCGCTCCCGATTCACCGAGAACCGATCCGGCTCCGCATCGCCGGAATCATCCGTTCCCGGCGATCCATACAAACACTCGATCCGCATTTGTTCGGCAAACGCGTCGGCCGGATCCAGCGTAAAGACCGATCCTGATACCTGCGGCGAAAGCATTTGCTGCACATAAGTCGCTGCCCCGCCGGACGATTCTGAATCCGAGGTCCGGAACATGGCGATGATGCACTGTTTTAACTGGTCAAACGGCCGGGCGGGAAATGTATGATGGGTTCGTTTCTTATAGAAGGCAAGATATTGTTTTGTCGAGTTCTGGCCTGCTGTCTCCGATGCTTCCTCTCCGAGTCCTGCTTCGTCGAAATCCGCATCCGTTAATCCCTGCACCAATTCGGCAAAGGCGCGAATGAACCGCACGTATGCGATCCAAAATCCTTTATCCTCTCTCATCAGGCTCGCCAGTTCCGGACCCAGCCCGCACCCGGACAATGTGTACTCCTGTCCCGTCGGACCGCTGCTGATCGACACCAGGAGAGGAGGCCGGCCTTTTCCCAACTTACTCTGTGTTTCTTTTTCGAGTCGTCGCAGATGCGTCTGAATTTGTTTGCTCAGTTCGGCAGGCCATTTGCCTCCCTGCTCCAGAAAATACCGACACGCTTCGGTAGTTATCATAAATCCGGGCGGCACAGCCAGACCCGCCGTTGCCAGCCTTGTAAGACCAATCCCTCTTTCGCCAAACAGACAGCGCAGTTGTTCCGGATCCTCCGTCGGTCCCGGTTCGGAAAACGAATACACCCATCGATCCGGCTGGTTCATGGCTGCATCCCCGGCGGGGCCAGATCGTACTGTACTACGCCGGTATCGGTCCTGACGGAAATCGTATTTCCGTCACAGGTCAATTCCCCCTGTATTTCCCTTTCGACCAATCGGGTTTCCAGAACACGCCCTGTCAACCGATCCAAGACCGTTAAAGACGGAGGCTGTCTAACGGCGACGATCACCATCGTTTCGGTTGCTTCGGCGGGAACGCTCAATTCTCCCGACGGCAGAGCCCATTGCTCCCGGCCGGCTCGATTGAGACCCCGCAGCATTCCGGGCTCATCCTGCACAAATACCTCTCCGGCGGCAACGGTGATATATCCTGTCGCCAAAGGCAGAATCGGTCGCGTCCATTCGATCCGGCCCTTCCCAAATAGATTCACACAATACAACTTCCGATTTGATTCTCCGGTAGCGCCATCCACGAAAAAAATCAGGCTGTGGCTCACCTGAGCCGATTCATACAGGCCAAGATCCGTCGGACAGATCCATTTGGGCTCAGGAATCTGTCCGGCCGGAGCATCCAGGGGAAATGCCGTCAGTTGTCCCCCTTGTCCTGTCCTTTGTGAAACCAGCAGCATGTCATACACGGCCACCGGCTCTGCCGTAACCACTGCTTCCTGCGATGCATCCGTTAAGGTATCCAACCAGGACAAGACGGGCCGGCTGACACTTTTGTTTTGTGCCAAACCTGCCGATCCAGGATAAGATGGCATCGTCTCTTCGGTCTGTTCTGTGCCGACGCCTTCATCTCTCGATGGCCGGGGCAAAAAAAGAATATCCCAATGCAGGAATATCCACCCGATAACGATCATAAACAGCAACACGAATAAAGGCCGTATCCAAATACGGATCTTCCGAATCGCCCAGGGGCGGTACAGTGCCCGCAGACCCGTAACCAGCGCCGGAATGAGCAACGGCACAAGCAATGCCACGGCAGAAATCACGACCGTCTTTGCTGCCTCCGGCTGCCATTCGATCCCGCGAATGTCCAAACAATGCCTCCTGACGACAGTTTCTTTATCGTTGCAGGAGTATATCCGATTCCCGGCAATTTTTCAATTCCATAGCCTCCTCTATCGCCAATTCGGGAAACGTTTTTTGTTTTAGAGAGCGGCATTTCAAGTGCTGTACGATGTTTCATCCTGCTCGAACAAACTCCGGGCAGGGTTCGTAGAAAAAACGTTCGAACAAGCCTCCTCACTGAGTGGAGCGGGCCGACCAGCACCTCACGCACCCGTTGGTCGGCTTTTTTTTGGATTGGCTTGCGGCAAAAGTCTCAAAATGCCTACGGATTCGGCAATCCGCCCAGAATCTCCCTGGCCGGGCTTGCATACATGCTGTCCGGATATTTCTCCAGAAACTGCGCCAACAGCTCCCGTGCCTGAGACAGATGCCGCTGTTTGACCTCCGGAGCCGCCTCCGGATCTTTCCATCGGTTGACCTCCAGGAGCCCCAGTTCATACAGGGCCTGCACGGCCGCATCGCTGCGGGGAAACTGCTCGATCAGCTCGCGCAGCTTGTCCGAACGAAGCTGCGAATCGGTGATCAGGGAATATTGCGCCAGCAGAAGATTATCCCGCAGCGGATCGGCCTGCGCCGTCGCTTTAAGCAATTCTTCCAGGCGATCCGCATAGTCGGGCCGGTACGGATTCAGGATTAAAAACTGCGACAAGCGCCGTTTCGAGTCTTCCGCGGTCATCTGCTGCTGTTGCTGGATCAGCGATGTAAGCTGACGGACCTTCAACAGCAATCTCTTCAGTTTTCCCGTCGTGATCACCGTCGCCGGAGGCTCGGCGAACACCTTCCAGAACCGCTCCTGCGAGGATCCGTTGGCGGTCCTCTCGGCAAGGTGTCGCTGAATCTCCTTTTCGTTGACGTCGCAGAAGACCAGCGCCTCGGAAAACCGCCCCCGCCCCGCCTGATGCACCGCCATGCGGTACCTGGCCTCGGTCGATTCCGGGCTTTGCGGCGCCTGGTCCACAATCCGGTGCCAGATCGGCAGATTCTCATGATGCGGATAGTCGCTGTAAAAACGCAGTGTTTCACGCTGCCCGAACAGCCGGATGTCCGGGCTGTATTCATTCAGCAAGGCCTGAAAATACAGCGCATTGGCCAAGCGCTTGCTGTTGGGCCATTTGTCGATGAAATAGGCGTATTGATCCAGTAAATACTGCCTCTTTTCCTGATAGCGAAGCTCGGGCGGCACGTCGAACCAGTTCGGCCAGCGATCGTACCCAAGCTGGATCTGAATCTCTTTTTTCAGTTCTTCCCGTAGCAGAATCGGTTCGGTCGGATAAAAAAGCTGCTGTAAAAACGCTTTGGTTCCGGCATCCTCCATCGCATGGTTCAGGATCGGGCGCATATCGTGGTCGTGAAACTCCCGGACCTCTTCGGGATTGTTTCCGGCGATGTAAAGCTGATAGTCCAGTTCGGCAAAACTGATTTTGGTCATAAAGGTCGCTACGGTCCCGGCCAGAGCGATCCCCGTGATCGTCCAGACCAGGCCCGGCCGATAACGGGTAAAATGACCGATCCCGATCACCACACCCGCGATCGTCAGCCCGATCAGCCAGGCGCCCATCCAGGGGGCATACGAAAACCCCCATTGAATGGGATCCGATTCGCCGCCCCCCAAAATCGCCCAATACGCAAGCTGCGGCGCCATGCACAGGGCGATGGCGATAAACCGCGAGCGAAACCGCAGCGGACGGCATGCCGCTCCCACGCAGCCGACGGCAAGGACTACGGCAAACAGAGGCAGACGGGCCAGAAACGCCGCGCAAAGAATAAAGGGGAGGCTGTATTTGAAACTCAATAACTGCGATACGATGACCGGCGCCACCGCCATAATCCCCATCAGCGAAGCCAATACCAGAATCTGCCAGGGGTATTCATAAATACTCAGCGGATTGGTCACATAAGGATGCAGGCGATTGATCTTAAATTCAAACAGGCCGGTCCAGTCCGGCATAATCCGGCCTGTCTGGATCCAGGTCCAGAAAAGACACGTCGTCGCATAGATCAACACGGAGACCACCCAGCACCAATGCACATTGGCATGGCTGTAGTGCAGCGTAGGTCCGACCGTCATAAAGGACTTCTGCGGACCGGTCGTGTTGTCACGGGCCTCATCGGCCATATTTATTCACAGACGATTTCCCTCATCGCTGTGTCCTTATCCAATTCGATCGGCCTTGCTTGCGCGGTTTGCCTTCCCGCCATATGCCCCGGTTATCCACGGATGATATCGGCAATTTTCATGAGCCGGCTGGTATTATCCCGTTCCGCTTCGCCCATCTTGTTGGTGATAAACTTGATGGTTTCCTGAATATCCGGAATGACCACATGCTCTAGGACATTTACCCGGCGTCGCGTGCTCTGCAGTTCCGTCGCCAGAAGCATGGCTTGTTTTTCCTTCTCGGCCAGTTCGATCAGATTGTCGAAAGCCCGCTCCAGCGCCCGCAGGGCCACATCCAGCTCGCCGCTGGTCGTCGAGAAGCCATAACACATGATCTCGCCGGAGATGTCTTTGGCCAGTTGGGGCACCTTCACGCTCATAATGCCGGCAAACTGGATCGTCAGAGCAAACTGCTTGGTCGGCACCTCGATCGCCGCGGCCATATCCTCCGGCTCCATCGTCGCACGAGCCATCATAAACCGCCGTGTCGTCTCGAGCAGTTCCTTTTCCACCCGCTGCCGCAGCGGTTTGAGCTCGGCGGCGATCTTGACAAGCTGCCGGCTGATCTCATCCCGTTTCTGACTGAGCAACTTATGGCCGCGGCTGGCCAGTTCCACCCGCCGACGCAGCCGAAGCTGCTCCATTCGAGTTGCGCTTATATTTTCGAGCATCGTTTCATCCCGCGATTATTTCTTACGCCATGAAGCGTCATCGGTCAGGATTCGGTCGCCTGGACCTGACGGAACTGTGGCATATACTTATCGATCAGTTTTGGATCGATCCGTTTGAGCTCATTGTCCTCGAACATGCTCAGTAGCTTCCATCCCAGATCCAGCGTATCGAACACGCTGCGGTTTTCGTAATACCCCTGCGAGATATAATTGGCCTCAAATTCATTGGCGTACTTCATGTACTTCTGGTCTTCGGCGGACAGGGCCGCTTCGCCCAGGATCGTCGCCAGTTCCTGCGCTTCTTTGCCGCGGGCGTAGGCGGCGTACAACTGGTTGTACAGGTCCGCATGGTCTTCGCGCGTCTTGTCCGAACCGATTCCCTTGTCCTTTAGTCGCGAAAGGCTGGGCAATACATCCACCGGCGGGGCCACGGCCTTGCGGTGCAGCGCCCGGCTCATGATGATCTGCCCTTCGGTAATATACCCGGTCAGGTCCGGCACCGGATGGGTTTTATCGTCTTCCGGCATGGTCAGCACCGGCACCTGCGTAATCGAACCCTTACGGCCTTTCACGCGTCCGGCCCGTTCATATATCGTCGCCAGGTCCGTATACAGATACCCCGGATACCCGCGCCGGCCGGGCACTTCCTTCCGCGCTGC
>JAFGGE010000194.1 GCA_016930745.1 Sedimentisphaerales bacterium | reverse complement strand
TTATTCATAACAGACTCCATAAAATTAGTTTACGAAGTCATTATCGGATACACTAAATACGAATATTTAATTTTTACAGAGCACTAGCTTATGGAGTATACTTGGCAATTTTAGTTCCCGTCGTGGTGAAGGCGCTGTACGGAATTCGAAAAAACAATGATAGATTGAGAGGTATGGATTTGGTTGGTTTTGCTGCCTTCGTCGCTGTCGCCCCTGTATATGCAGGACTTTTACTATTCGTTTTTGTTTGTATCCTCTGGATGTTATTTTCCGCTCTTTTTCCATAAGTTTTCAGCATTTTGAGTGTCATACAGTTGATGTATTTACGCCACGTCGACGAGTCCGAGTTTGCCGCCGAATTTCTTTATAAGGGCCTTTCGGAGGGCCTGATGTTCCGGCTGGGATAACGTCGGGTCCTGCTGGACCAGGGCGAAGGCGTCCCGCCGGGCCAGGCCCAGCAGCTCGAAATCGTCAACAATGCTGGCGATCTTCAGATCGGGCAGGCCGTGCTGCCGCGTGCTGAACAGCTCGCCGGGCCCGCGCAGCCGCAGATCCTGCTCGGCGATCTCGAATCCGTCGTTGCTCCGGGTCATGATCTCCAGCCGGCCGACGGCCGTCTCGTCCTCGGTCTCGGCAAACAGCAGGCAGTACGAATTGCTCTGGCCCCGGCCGATCCGCCCGCGAAGCTGATGCAGTTGCGCCAGGCCGAATCGGTTGGCGTTCTCGATCACCATAATCGTCGCGTTGGGCACATCGACGCCCACCTCGATCACGACCGTCGAGACCAGGACATGGATTGCGCCCGCCCGGAACTGCCGCATGATCCGCTCTTTTTCCTGGGACTTGATCTGCCCGTGAAGCAGGCCGACCGAAAACGCAGGGAACACATTCTCCTGCAGGACTTTATGTTCGCTGATCGCCGCCTTGACATCGCCGTTTTCCCCGTCGGCGTCGATCCGCGGATAGACAAAGTACGCCTGCTTGCCGGCCTTGAGCCGCTGCCGGATAAAGTCAAAGGCCGCCTGGCGATTGTGCGGCTGGACCCATTTGGTCATCACCTTGCCCCGGCCCGGCGGACAATGCCGGATGATCGACACATCCAGATCGCCGAACGCCGTCATCGCCAGCGTCCGCGGGATGGGTGTGGCCGTCATGACCAGGCAGTGCGGGGCCTTGCCCTTGCGGATCAGAGACCGCTGACGCACGCCGAATTTGTGCTGCTCGTCGATCACAACCAGCCCCAGGTCGGCAAAGTCGATATCCTCCTGCAGCAGGGCCACCGTGCCGACGGCGATATCGATTTCTCCGGACCGCAGCCGCTCGGTCAGCTCCTTGCGTTTTTTTCCCGTGATCCCCCCGGTAATCCGCTCGCGCCGAACCCGGCTGCCCCTGAGATACCGCTCGATGCTCTCAAAATGCTGGCCCGCGAGAATCTCGGTCGGGGCCATGATCGCCGCCTGGGTCTTGTTGGCCACGGCCAGAAGCGCTGCATACAGCGCAACCACCGTCTTGCCCGATCCAACATCGCCCTGCAGCAGCCGGTTCATCGGGATGGACTTGGCCATATCGGCGATGATTTCCCCGATGACCGCATCCTGATCGGAGGTCAGCAGAAACGGAAACCGCCTGCGAATCCGGCTGTCGATCTTTTCGTTGTGCTCCATCGCCGTCGCGACGGCATTGTGCCGCACGTGGTATCGCTTAATGGCCAGCCCAAGCTGCATCAGGAACAGCTCATCGTACTTGAGCCGTCGTTTGGCCTGGGCCAGCTTGTTCTCATCGAGCGGATCGTGAATCTGCCGATACGCCTCGTTTCGCTCGATCAGCTCGTTTTTCCGGCGGAAATCCTCTTCGTAGAACTCCGTCATCAGCCTGGCCGCGTCGGGCAGAATCGGTCGGATAATCCGGCGAATCTGCGTCGCCGGCAGCGCCGCCGTTCCCGGATAGACAGCCCCGCCGAACCGCTCCGGGTTGGCCTGGTCCTCCTCGTCGAGGATCGTAAATCGCGGATTGGTCATCTGTTTCAGGAATTTGTACAGCATCACCTTACCCGACACTATGATGGTCTGGCCCGGCTCCAGCTCGTTGCGCAGATACCCGCCATGAAACCAGACCAGATAACAGACCCCCGTATCGTCGGCGATCATGGCCTTGAACATGGGCGTCCGGCGGGATCGATGAAAATCCGTTTGCTGGATCACGCCGATCACCGTGCCCGTCTGGTCCGGCTGCAAGTCGGCGATCTTGACCAGGTCCGGGGCGAAACGCCAGTCGCGCGGAAAATACTCCAGCAGATCCTCCAGCGTATGAACGCCCAGCTCGGCAAAGGCCTGAGCGCGAACGGGTCCCACTCCCTTGACATACTGCACAGGCATCGCCAGGTCCGGATCGTGTTCATTCATCGAAGCCATGCTCCCCGATCAGCTTGACGAAGCGGCAGCCGCAGATCATGCTCGGTTGCAGACGGCCTTCGCATTTCCGGTATCGAATCAAATCCTGGGCAAAGTCGCCGCCTACCGGCGCCACCAAGAGGCCATCTTCCTTGAGTTGTTCGGCAATCGGTTGGGGAACCTGAGGAACGGCGGCGGTGATCATGATACGATCGAATTCCTTCTTTTCCGGCCAGCCCTTGCTGCCGTCCCCGACGAAATACTCCACGTTTTCTATGCCCAATCGGCCCAGAATGGCCTGTGCTGATTCGGACAACTGCCCCAGCCGCTCGATGGTATATACCCGACGGCAAAGCCGGGCCAGAATGGCCGTCTGGTAACCGCAGCCCGTGCCCAGTTCCAGCGCTTCGCCATCCGGTTTCAGTCTTAGCTCCTGGGTCATCAGGGCCACGATATAGGGCTGGCTGATGGTCTGGCCCAGCCCGATCGGCAGCGGCCGGTCGGCATAGGCCTCGGACAGGTACTTGCCCGTGACGAATTCCTCCCGTCGGATCGCCCGCATGGCCTCGAGCACCTCCGGATCGGTAATGCCCCGCGCCTCCAGATGCTGCCGGATCATGGTTTCCCTGGCGTACTCGAATCGTCCTGCCTGGTCGTAATCTACCATAAAACGTTAAATTTATCTTGACTTCTTATCATTATCTAACGATACTATAAAGAGCGACTGTCAGTGGCCGTCTTCGGATGACCCTCCCCTCAGGGGGCAGCCGCTCTTTTTCTTTTTATTTGATAAAGTTAGATTTCACCCATTCCAATACATCTTGTATTATCGAGCCAACTCCAGTAGAAGTCATTGTGGCGATTTTATCAAAGGTTTGTTTATCAAAAAGACTAACCTGAAATCCAAGTTTGTCTTCCTCTCGTTTTCGGATATAATGAGCGGCCAGATCGGTCAATTGAATAGCAAAACATTTCGATGAGTCTACAAAAAATCCTTTTTCAATGATTCGTGAAGTTTTAAGCAAAGAATTGGGATCCATTCGCAGCGTCCTAAGAGAGCGCTCTACATTTAAAAGATTCTCCTTTTGCTCATCAAAGATGAACATACCCAACTGTTCCTGTCCCTGTTGCCCAATATAATGGTCTACTTCCATACAAACAAACGGTAAAGCCATAATATAGGGATTGATGCGAATTCCTGGTCCATAATTCTGCTCACAAAAATCTGAAAATTTGCTTTTAATAATTCGACGATGAATCACAGGAATTTCAAAATCAATGAGAAGTTGCAACATACGATCGCGAATCTGGAAAGATTCTTCCGAAGAGATTCCACCAAATGCTCTACGGCGCGCTTTTAAGTCGGAGACATGCACTTCAATCGATGCAATTTGATCCGTTTCAAAATAATCCGCCAAAATGTCATGAAAAGCTCTCTCCATATCAAACCATTTACTGGAATGGAGGATCAAAGCAGCAAGCAGAAAAATAGGTTGTTCTTTATCTTTGAGGTTTAATCCCGTATTCCCTGATTCATCGATATACACCAGATACATCTTTAAAATTCCTTTCCGTCCGCCTAAAAAACCCCTGTATCATGAATCAAAATGATTAGACTTGCAACTGATTTTTATACGAGTTTCATGGAAGTAATTGAATCTTGTCATCGGCTTGAACTGTGGTATAGTGTTGCCGTGTTTTGAACGGAAATCAGGGGTTCAGATAGGAAAGGGGATTGAAATGGTGACCAAGCGGTTCTGGTTGAGTTTTTCGGTTGTGTTTCTGGTCGGGTGTGTTCCTTCGCTGCATCGACTTTACGACGACAAAACCATCGTGTTTGACGAGAAACTGCTCGGTCGATGGACGCAGGAGAAGGAAGATACGATATGGACGTTTGAAAAAGAAGGGGATGAAAACGTCTTTAAATTGACGGTTGTCGGCGACAACGGCAAGAGGGGAAAATTCAAGGTGCATCTGGTCAAACTGGAGGGCATGGTATTCATGGATATGTTCCCCGGAGACCTGGATGATGAAAAAATGCACGAGCTGTATGCCATCCACTTGATTCCGGGCCATACTTTTCTGAAAGTCATCCGAACGGAAACAGGCTGGAACCTGCATATGATGAATCCGGATAAGATCAAGGAGATGCTGGAGGAAAAGCCGGACCTGATCAAGCATGAAATCCTGGACGATGGGGACGGGATTGTCCTGACGGCAGGGACAAAAGACTTGCAGAAGTTCGTCGTCCAATGCGTCAAAATCGAAGAAGCTTTTGGCGGGGCAATGGAACTGGTTCCGGCCAAGCCGACGGATACGGCAGAAGAAAAACCCGAAGAAAAATGAAACCTTTCCGGCGATATCGGATAAATGAACGAAAAGACACGGCAATTCATCACAGGGGATAAGGAGTGCCTCTGGCATCCGTTCACCCAGATGAAGGGCTGGCTGGCCGGGGAACCGGTTGTGATCGAGTCCGGTGAGGGCTTTTATCTGATCGACACGGAAGGCCGGCGCTATATCGACGGTGTCAGTTCGCTGTGGTGCAATGTCCATGGCCATCGCGTATCGGAAATCGACTGCGCAATCCGCGAACAACTGGACCGGATCGCCCACAGCACGCTGCTGGGCCTTGCCCAGACCCGATCGGTGGAACTGGCCGAGAGGCTTATCGAAATCGCGCCGAAGGGTTTATCTAAGGTCTTCTACTCCGACAGCGGCGCCACGGCCGTCGAAATCGCCCTGAAAATGGCGTACCAATTCTGGCGCAATCAGGGCCGGAAAACCCGCACCCAATTCATCGCTCTGCAGAATTCCTACCATGGAGATACCATCGGCTCGGTTAGTGTAGGGGGAATGGAATTGTTCCATGGTATTTTTCATTCGTTGCTCTTTGAGACCTACTTCGTCTCCTCGCCGCATCCGTATCGATTCGACGGCAGCGTGGAACAATGCCTTCGGTTCAGCCTGGATCAGATAGAACAGCTCTTGCGGGAGCGGCGTCATGAGATTGCCGCTGTAGTCCTGGAACCTCTCGTCCAGGGGGCGGCCGGGATGATTGTTCATCCGCCCGGTTTTCTCAAAGCGGTACGTGAAGTAACGAAAAAATTCGATACACTCCTGATCGTCGATGAAGTCGCCACGGGTTTTGGCCGGACGGGCCGGATGTTCGCCTGTGAGCATGAAAACGTCACTCCCGATCTGATGTGCCTGGCCAAAGGTATCACCGGGGGCTATCTACCCCTGGCCGCTACCCTGGCCACACAGCAGGTTTATGAGGCTTTTCTCGGTGACGTCGCCGACAATAAGACCTTCTATCATGGACACACCTATACAGGCAATGCCCTGGGTTGTGCGGCCGCGATGGCGTCACTGGATCTCTTTGAGCAGAATCGGCTCCTTGAAACTCTGCCTGACAAAATCGCCATGATTCACGATGCACTGGAAGCAATAGCCCGACTCGATCACATCGGCGATGTAAGGCAGTGCGGTATGATGGTCGGGATCGAAATCGTCAGAGACAAAACCTCCAAAGAATCGTTTCCCTGCGAAATGACGCTGGGCGCCAAACTCTGCGCTGCCATGCGGCGCCGGGGCGCCATGATGCGACCGCTTTCGGATGTGATCGTCCTGATGCCGCCTTTAGCTATTGATCGAATGACCTTGCAAATCCTGCTCGATATTGTAACCAATACTCTGATCGACGACTTGCCCCGCATGGTGAGGGATGCCTGATGCCGCTCAATCTCAAACTTCCCAAAGCCCGAGGGCTCTTTATTACGGGTACGGATACCGGGGTAGGGAAAACCCTGGTCGCCGGGGGGATTGCACGAGTGCTATCCCGGAAAGGCGTCAAGGTCGGCGTCTTTAAACCCGTCGCCAGCGGCTGCCGCCACGAACGGGAAGGCCTGGTCAGCAACGATGCCGAATTTCTGGCCTTTGCCGCCGATACCGACCAGCCGCTGTCTGTCATCAATCCGGTCACCTTCGCCATCCCGGCCGCTCCGGTCGTCTGCGAAGAAAGGGAGAAGCGTCAGGTCGATTTCGAGGCTATCGCCGTCGCCTACCGACACCTCTGCAAGGTCACCGATTTTATCCTGGTCGAAGGCATCGGCGGAGTGCGGGTTCCCATCAGCCGGGATGTGGATGTTCTGGATATGATGAAGGCCTTCCGCCTGCCGGTCCTGGTCGTCACCCGGCCCGACCTGGGTACCATCAACCACACACTTTTAACCCTCGATGCAATAAGAAACGCAGGACTGGCTCTTGCAGGGCTGGTCATCAATGGATATGATACCGCCCGTGCCGGAATCGCGGAAGAAACCGTCGCCGATGTCCTCAGGGAGTGGGGTCGAATTCCCCTTTTGGCGGTGGTGCCGCGGGATCCGGCCAGCAATGTGGAACAGGGGCGGCTGGGCCGGACAATGATGGCTTCTCTGGAGCGGGTTGACTGGTTCGTGGCCGGACGAAAATAACCTTTTATGCCGAGCCTTTCCGGACAGGAATCATAAGGTATTCGGCGTCTTTTGACGCAGAAGATAGGAGTTTTTGATGGTAAACAATCTGGCAACGAATGGAAATAAAGGAAAAATCGCTTATTTCAGTATGGAAATCGGCCTTGATCCCGGCATGCCCACCTATAGTGGAGGCCTGGGTATCCTGGCCGGCGATACGATCCGCGCCGCCGCCGACCGCAGGATCAACCTTGTAGCCGTTTCTCTGCTCTACAGAAAAGGGTACTTTTACCAGCGACTGGACGAGACAGGAAAACAGATCGAAGAACCTGTTGTCTGGTCGGTCGATGATTTTCTTGTCGAAATGCCGCAGCGCGTAAACGTCCAGATCGAAAAACGAACCGTCCAGATTCGCTGCTGGAAATTCGAGGTCAAAGGCGCCAGCGGGCATATCATTCCCGTCTATTTTCTGGATACGGATCTCAAGGAAAACGCCGAGCAGGACCGACAGTTGACCGATACCCTTTATGGCGGGGACAAAGCATATCGGCTGTGTCAGGAGATCGTCCTGGGCATCGGCGGCGTCCGGATGCTGGAAGCCCTTGGGTATGACAGTGTTCAAAAATATCACATGAATGAGGGGCACGCCAGTCTCCTGACTGTAGAGCTGCTGGATCGGCAATTGGCCGAAAGCGGCGCCAAAAAAATCACCCCGCCGATCCTGGCGGCGGTGCGGCAAAAATGCGTTTTCACGACGCATACTCCCGTCGAAGCGGGCCATGACAAGTTTGACATGAAGCTGGTCAAATCGATTTTGGGTACTCACCCCGCCTTCAATGTTCCCAAAGCGGTATGTTGCGACGATTCTTTGAACATGACCTATCTGGCGCTGAGCCTCAGCGACTATGTCAACGGTGTCGCCAAGAAACACGGAGAGGTCTCGCGGAATATGTTTTCGCCGTATGTGATCGACTCGATTACCAACGGAGTGCATGCCGCCACATGGGTTTCCGAATCCTTTGCGAAACTATATGATGACCATATCCCCGGCTGGCGGGAGGACAATTTCAGCCTTCGTTATGCCCTGGGCCTGAAGTCCCAGGACGTATGGGCTGCTCATCGGGCGGAAAAACTGCGCCTGCTGGAATATGTCAATCGGGAAACCAATAGCGGAATGGACCTGGACCATTTCACGCTCGGTTTTGCACGGCGGGCCACCAGTTACAAACGAGCCGATCTGTTGCTGGATGATCCGGATCGCCTCGTCGAAATCGCCGACAAGTTCGGCGCTCTGCAAATCATCTATGCCGGAAAAGCGCACCCGAACGACGCCAAAGGAAAAGAACTGATCGAGCATATCTTCGAGATTTGCAAAAAGCTGCGCGGCAAGATCAAACTGGTCTATCTGCCCAACTACGACATTGAACTGGGCCAGTTGCTGACGGCCGGCGTGGATGTCTGGCTCAATACTCCTCAGCCGCCGATGGAAGCCTCGGGCACCAGCGGCATGAAGGCGGCCCTGAATGGAGTGCCTTCTTTCAGTATTCTGGACGGCTGGTGGATCGAAGGCTGCATCGAAAACGTGACCGGCTGGGCGATCGGATTGGAACCGGAAAAAGAGATCGTCGAGAGCACACGGGAAACGGATGCCGCCGACTTATATGAGAAGCTGGAAAATGTCGTCATGCCGACTTACTATCACAACCGGGACCAGTTCCTCAGTATTATGCTGCATGCCATCGCGCTGAACGGCTCCTTCTTCAATACGCATCGCATGATGGACCAGTATATCGTCAAGGCGTACAGCTCCTGACGCAACAGACAAAAAAAGAAAACGGCGGGTTTGACAATCCATCAAACCTGCCGCTTTTTGTTCCACTCGTGAAAATTGGAATGTATACGGTCTGCCTCTATCGTGCGGCGGAAACCTGCAAGGCGACCTGGGCTACTCGTTTGCCCAGATTCTTCGCCGTAGACAGGCCCCACTCATCGGCCATCAGCCCTTCCTTCATTCCGCTCCAGACGGTGGCGCCGCGATGGCCCGTGGGGCGGCTGTCGCCAACCACAATCATTTCCTGGGCCATCAGCGCCGCCTGGACCGAGGCGATCACCAGCTCCTGTCCGCCGTTTCGGGCCCCGCCGACTGCCAGGACGCCGGCCACTTTCCCGGCCAGCCCGAAGCTGCTCCGTACGGCAATGCACCGGTCGATCAGAATCGTGGCCAGATAACTCATGTTCCCGAAATACGTAGGCGTGCCCAGAATGATCCCCGCCACATCCGGACGGATTAATTTTTCCTGAAGCCTGGGAAATTCATCTTCTTCGCCGAATACCGAGGGCAGGCCTGCCGCCGGAGCGCCGTCGATCTTCATCCCCGCCATCTCGATTAACTCGGTTTTTATCCGCGCGTCCACCTTGGCTGCTTCGGCCAGGCAGATCTGCATAGATTCGAATGTGGTCTTACCCTTGCGCGGGCTGCAGCAGATGCCAAGGATAGTGATCGATCCCGATGAAGCGGCCTGCGCCGCCACCGATACGCTCGTTCCGGCCGCCAGCGAAGCGGCTACAAATGTGCGTCTGTCCATTACAATTCCTCCGGAAAAAGAACATAATAAATCTTCTGAGATACCGTAATCCTATGGTATGTCGATAGTGATATCTTGTAAAGCCCATCGCTATGGAAAACCACATTATATCCCCGGCAACAGGCCCAATTCGCGGAGTTTGGAGACGATTTGTTCTTTTGAATAGTAACCGACATGGCGAAACACTTCGTTTCCCTGTGCATCCAAAAATATCTGCGTCGGGATCAGTTCGATTCCGTATGTTCGGGCTGACTGGCGATCCCGTTCGATGTCCATAAACTTCACGCCCAGTTGGTCCTTATATTCTATGCTGATTTCTTCCAAATGGGGCGCCATTTGCCTGCAGGGACCGCAATAATAGGCCCCCAATTGCAGCAGCACAGGCATGCCGGCGCCGATTTGCACATCCATGCCAAGTTCGGCCATATCGCTGGCCTGACGGAACTGGCGCATGGCGACAATGCCGATGACTGCGCACAAAATGACAAACAGGATCAGAAAGTTTTTTGTGCCTTCTTTCACGCGGCCTCCTTGATTGCCTGAGTCGAGAACCAGCCTTGAGTGTTCATACAAACCTTCACCAGCATCAGCATCACAGGGACCTCGATCAGTACGCCGACCACGGTGGCCAGCGCCGCGCCGGACGACAGGCCGAACAGCATCGTGGCCGTAGCGATGGCCACTTCAAAATGATTGGATGCGCCAATCATCGCCGAAGGAGCGGCGTCCGAATAGTTCAGTTTCAACAAGCGGGCCAGACCGTATCCCAGAGCGAAAATCAGGCATGTTTGAAGAAATAACGGAACGGCAATCCATAGGATAGTCAGGGGATTGGAAAGGATGGTTTCCCCTTTGAAGCTGAAGAGAAGAATCAAAGTTACCAGCAGCGCTATGATAGTGACGGGCGTCAGCAAATGCAGGAATTTATCTCTGAACCACGCCTCTCCTTTGCGGGCAATGATCCATTTACGGGAAATATATCCTGCCGCTAAGGGAAGGGCCACATAGACGGCAATCGACAGAAACAGGGCCTGCCAGGGTACAGGCAGCCGCCCGACACCCAGAAGAAAACCTCCCAGAGGCCCATACAAAAACAGCATCGTCAAGGAATTGATGGCGACCATCACCAGCGTATGCCCATCGTTGCCCCGGGCCAGATAACCCCACACCAGAACCATTGCCGTACAGGGAGCAATCCCCAAAAGGATACATCCGGCCAGATAACTCCTCCACAGAGGCACTTGAAGCATCTTTGTTCCGCCTACTTCCACGACCGTACCCACTCCATACGTATCCCCGATCGCCAGATCCAGACCGAACGGCATCTTTACCAGATCGACCGCCTCCGGACCGATAAAGCCGTAAAACAAGGTGCCCAGGAAAAAAACGCTGATGGCGTACATCGTAAACGGCTTGATTGCCCAGTTCACGAACAACGTCAGACCGACAGGCTTGATGCTTTTTCCTGCTTTGAGCACTTCGGCAAAATCGATCTTGACCATGATCGGATACATCATAAAAAACAGGCATACGGCAATCGGAATCGACACGACCGGCGCATGATTGACATAAATCGCCATACCATCCAGCGCCTGCGCAAACTGAGGGGCAACCTTGCCTAAAACAATCCCCCCGACAATGCACAGGATGACCCAGACGGTTAGATATCTTTCAAAAAAACCGAGCCCCTTGGCCTCTTTGATAATGCAGGCATCGGAGATCATTCCTTGGCTCCTGATTCTAATAAATGATTCGGCAGATTTTCCACAAAGGCTCGTATCTGGTCTCGTACGCGCCGATAACAATTCAAAGCTTCATTTTCGTTCGCAGCATCTTTTGCCAGTCGGGGCGGGTCGTCAAAGCCGACATGGATTACTTTGGTCTTTCCGGGAAACATCGGGCAGCTTTCGTGGGCATGATCGCAGACCGTGATCACATAATCGAAATCGATATGCTTTACTTCCTCCAGGTGCTTGGAGCGATGGCCGCTGATGTCAACACTGGCTTCGGCCATGGCTCGAACGGCCGTGGGATTCAGGCCGTGGATTTCAATACCGGCTGAATAGGGCTCGATCACATCCTTTTTGAGATGCCTTGCCCACCCTTCGGCCATCTGGGACCGGCACGAGTTGCCCGTACACAAAAAAAGCACCTTTAGTTTGTTTCCCATACTTCCCTCGGAATAAGGGTGTAACCGTCTTTTTTTTTACTTTACCTTTATTCAGGCAGCCGTTGCAGGACCTGTCCCAATACGGAAAACAATCCCACCGTAATGATCAATCCTCCGGTCAGATAGCTTCGCAGCAGCCAGTCATTCTCGAATCGAGGACGGCCCTTTTGCTCCGACAGGCGGCGGACTCGCCGGTTTACCAACCGAACGATCAGCTTCCATATCTCTATGTCTGTAACGATCAAGGCAATCGTCAGCGTTATCAGTATTACAATCGCGGTCATGGTACACCTCCCATTTCCGGGCCATTTCTTTCTTTGTATTTCCTTCACAAATCAACATATTTTCCTTGCAAAAGCCTTCATCCAGTTCAACATTTGGCTTGCTGCAGACGGTTCCAATCCTCTTTGGCCACTTCATGCTCGGCCAGACAGCCCCGAAAACAATCATGGAGGCACTGCTGCAATGTTGTTCCGGCATGGCAAAGTTGGTAATACATCCAGGTTCCTTCTCGTCGGACCTGAACCAGGCCGGCGTTTCGCAGGATTCCCAAATGCCGGGAAATCTTAAAATCCGGCTCTCCCAGGGCTTGGGCCAGGCGACAAACACAGGTTTCCCCTTCCCGTGCCAGAATGACAGCCAGCCGCAGCCGGGTGGGGTCTGCCAGTACTTTGAATATTTTGGCCTCTGTGTCCATTTTTGCTTCCCTTATCTGTATATATGCACATATACGCAGATAAAGGACGAAAGTGCAAGAAAAATCTCCCATTTTTTTCCAAAAAACCGCGATAAGACACAAAAAACCGATGTAACGTAAAATGATCCGGCAGTTCCTGTTCGTCAGGAAGCTCGATGCAGGGCCGCCTCGGCCACTCGGATTCCCAGTTTTTTGGCCGTGTCAATCCCGAACTCGTCTTTCAGAATGTCGTCCTGATAGGCATTCCAGAGAGTCGCTCCCTGATGGGCGCTGGGCTTGCCTCCGACGACCAGGACCTCATAACACAGCATCGCCGTGAGAATCTGCTCGATCACCAATTCCTGCCCCCCGTTTCGAAAAGACCCAACAGACAAGGCGCCAACCGGCATGTCGGCCAGCAGCATTTTAGGGCTTCGAAGGACCGAAAGGCGTTCCAGAAAGGCCTTACACAGGGAACTCATCGAACGAAAGTAGCTTGGCGAGCCGATGATCAGTCCGCCCAAATTGGGATCCTGAAACTTGGGTAAAAGCAAATCAAAATCATCCTGGATCGGCACGGTATCCGAAGGTTTGGCGCCCCCTTTCCATCCGGACACTTCAAATCCTGCCAGGTCCAGCAAATCCACCTCGATACGCGGACTGACCGTTTTGGCGG
>JAFGGE010000193.1 GCA_016930745.1 Sedimentisphaerales bacterium | reverse complement strand
TATGCCAATCAGCCCAATGAGCATTTTCTGGATTTGGACCTGTTTCAAAAATTCCTGGAACTCATAAAACCATTACAATCGAACATGGGTCCTATTTTATTCCAGTTTGAATATCTCAATAAAAAGAAGATGCCCTCATTGAAACAATTTCTGGAGCAGCTCCAGAAATTCTTCTCTGGTGCTCCTAAAAAATATGATTATGCTCTGGAAATACGAAATCCCAACTATCTCAAAGAAGAATATTTTGAATTTCTCCAGGAACATCAACTCAGCACGGTTCTGATAGAGGGATATTATATGCCTCCCATGAGTGAGGTAGCGTCCCAGTATGATATCTCCACTGGGAAATCCACGGTGATACGGTTGATGGGACCAGACCGGGCAGAAATCGAAACGCTGGCGCAGAACAAGTGGGATAAAATCGTGGTTCCCAAAGATGAGTCGATAGAATCAGTGGTGGGAATTATTAAAGAGCAGGTTCAACGAAGTAGGAGGGTGTTCGTTAATATTAATAATCATTATGAAGGTTGTGCGGTACTGACAGCGGAGAAGATTGGGGGGAGGATGGGGATAGGAAATAAAACGGCAAGAGTTGCCGATTTGAATATAAATACCCTAAAAAATCATTCTGAAAAATAATATGGAAGTTATAATAAAGTAATCTTCATTTCTACTATTGAAAACGCTGTTTTATGGAAGTTTTATTCAAAGTTTTAATGTTCAAAAATGACACGTAAGTCCTTATTTTACAATAAGGGTCGCAGGTTCAAATCCTGTCTCCCCGAGTTTCCCAAGTTCTTTTTACCAAGTGCTTATGAAGTGGAATTATAGGCATTCATTTATCGGAAAAGGAACTTTTCAACTAAAGGCATAGGGCAAAATAAACTGATCAATCCAGAGTCAGCGGCGGCAATTCCGTCTGACCGCTTTCCCGCCATTGATCGAAACGATCCCGCATTCGGAGGCTGGCCTGCGTTCTTTCCTGCTCCGACATGCCTTCCCAGCGAATCCTCATCTCTGCGAGTCGTTCCCTTTCCGCGACTCTCTCCTCATCCGACATGGTAAGCCATTTTTGCCAGATCAACACAAACCCTTCCTGGAGACGAAACTGCTCCTCCTGGCTCAGATTCAGGTCTGTCCAGACGCGCTGCCATTGGGGCAGATTTTGCGCTTCTTGCGGAGACAGTCCTTCCATGAAGGATCGCAGGGATTGCATTCCTGCGAATCCTCGTCGGTTTTGCGGCGGTTCGGGGGGAGGTTCTTCCATCCTCGGTACCGTTTCTTCAGACTTTTCAATCTCCTCGTCCAGCCAGGCCAGAAACTCCCTGTCTTCCCGGCTCATCTTCTCGTTTTCCGTATCTCCGGAAACAGTTGGCATTGGCGGCTGGATCTCTACCGGTTCCGTTTGCGAAATGAAATCCGCTTGTTTGGCTTTGTCTCTTCGAAGGCTTATTCCCACGACCAGGACGGCTACGAAAAGAAAAATCACACCCGTCACAATCGCACCGATATGTTTTGTCTTCATTTCAAAAACACTTTTACAATCGAGTTTTTCCGATTAAAGAAAGACACAAACAATAAAAACGAATTTTCTATTGGATTTACCTATTATACGCGTTATTTGACTGAAAGGTTACAGGAAATCGCCGGACAGGGACGGTCGAATTCATTTCCGATCGATCCTCTTTTTTTCACGGAGAACGGGTTACACTTCAGCCTTGGATTTGGGCCAGATCCAGTCGTTGAATCGCTGGATCACCACAAAGGAAACGGGAATCAGAAAGATGCCCAGAATCGTGGCCACCAGCATGCCGCCGAAAACGGCCGTGCCCAGGGCCCGCCGAGCTGCCGATCCGGCGCCTGTCGCGATGACCAGAGGGAAAACCCCGAAGACAAACGACAAGGCCGTCATCAGGATCGGACGAAAACGCAGGCGGGAGGCCGCGACGGCGGATTCGACGATCGAATGCCCTTCTTCATGATGCTGCTTGGCGAATTCCACCAGAAGAATCGCCGTTTTACTGGCTTGGCCGATCAATAAGACCAGGCCGATTTGCGTATAGATATTGTTGTCGAGCATCCGCAGGAAGGTCGCCAGCACGGCCCCGAACAGGGCCAGCGGCACGGACATCACAATACTGACGGGGATAAACCAGCTTTCGTACTGGGCCGCCAGAAACAGAAAGACAAAGATCGACGCCAGGGCAAAGATGATCGGCGCCTTGTTGCCCGCCTGAATCTCCTGATAGCTCATGCCCGACCACTCGTATCCCATGGTAGAAGGCAGGTTTTCCTGCAGCAACCGTTCCATTTCCTTCATGGCCTGCCCCGAACTGAAACCGAAATTGGCGGCGCCGCTTAGAGTCGTGCTGGGATAGAGATTGTAATGGAACACATTCTGCGGACCGGCCATATCCTCGATGACGGTAAACGTCCGCAAAGGCACCATCTGCCCCTGACGATTCGGGACCTCCAGAGCAAGGATATCCTCTCTTCGGTTACGGGATTCGGTATTACCCTGGGTCAATACTTTATACGTCCGGCCAAAAAGATTGAGATCGTTTACATAAAAGGTCCCGAGATTGGCCTGAAGCGTGGAAAAAATGGCATCCAGGGATACGCCGAGCCGCTTGGCTTTGGTGCGGTCGATATCCAGATAAAGCTGCGGCACATTGGCCCGGAACGTGCTGTTGGCGAACATCATCACAGGGCTGGCCGAAGCGGACATAACCAGCTTGTCTCCGATTTCCTGGAGGGCCTGCTGCCCCGCGCCGCCGCGATCCTGCACCTGCACTTCGAATCCCCCCACCATGCCCAGCCCCATGATCGGCGGCGGCGCAAACGCGCGACAGGTGGCATCCTGGATGGTTTGTAGCCTGCCGTTTATTTGCTCAACGATCATCTCGGCCGACAAAGCACGCCCCGGGCGTTTCTCCCAGGAATCGAGCATGACGAAGTAGGTCGCCCCGCTGGGAGCAAACGAATCGCTGAGCATCGCCCAGCCTCCGATTCCGACAAATTCCGCAATGCCGTCGGTCTCGGAAAGGAGTCGATTGACCTGGTCGGTCACTGCCCTGGTCCGTTGCAGGCTGGCCCCGGAAGGCAATTCGACATTGAGCAGAAAAAAGCCCTCATCTTCGTTCGGCAAAAACCCGCTGCGCAGGGCGCGAAAGCCCAAAAAGGTGGAAAATACGATTACCCCGTATAACACCATGGAGACCAGTGTGCTACGGGTAATATGTCCGACCACGGAAATATAACCCCGCGTCGAAACTCTCATGAATTTGTTGAACAGCCCGAAAAAACCCCAGTGTTTGCCGGGGGAGGGCCGGAGAAACAAAGCACATAACGCCGGGCTGAGCGTCAGGGCGTTGAACGTGGAAAAAACCGTTGCCGTCGAGATCGTTATGGCAAACTGCGAATAGAGCCGCCCGGAAATCCCGCCGATCAAAGCCGTCGGGACAAAGACCGCCAACAGAACCAGTGTCGTGGCGATGACAGGGCCGGTGATCTGCTGCATGGCCTTGATGGACGCCTGCCTGCGCGGCAGGCCCTCTTCATCGATAATGCGCTGCGTGTTTTCCACGACGACAATCGCATCGTCCACGACAATTCCGATGGACAACACCAGGCCGAACAGCGTTAGCGTATTGACGGACATGCCGAACAACATCATTACGGCCAGTGCTCCGATCAGGGATACGGGGATGGTGATCGTCGGGATCAGAGTGGCCCGCCAGTCCTGCAGAAAGATATAGACCGACAGCACTACCAGGAATACCGCAAAAATCAGGGTAAATAAAACCTCGCGGATGGATTCGGAGATAAACAGCGTCGGATCGAAAGCGACGACATGCTCCAGTCCCTCCGGGAAGTCGCGGGAAAGGGAATCCATCGCCTGACGGATATTTTTAGCGACTTCCAGGGAATTGGCTCCGGGCAACTGAAATATGCCCATCGCTACGGAAGGCGCACCGTTGTATTCGACAAACCAACTGTACAATTCCGATCCCAGCTCAATTCGCGCGACATCCCGAAGCCGCAGAATGCGGCCGTCTTCCTGCGTTTTCAGAATAATATCGCTGAACTGTTCTACCGTCGTCAGTCGTCCCAGGGTTTTGATCGTGTATTGAAATTCCTGGTCTCGGGGGCTGGGCGGGGCGCCAAGCTGCCCCGGCGCCACCTGGACATTCTGTTCTCGAATAGCGCCGATGACGTCCATGGCCGAAAGATTCCTGGCCTTGAGAAGTTGCGGATCAAGCCAGATTCGCATGCTGAAATCCTTGGCGCCGAAGACCATGACGCTGCCGACGCCGGGCACGCGGGACAGGGGATCTTTCAGGTAAATGTTGATGTAATTGCTCATATACGTTTCGTCGAAACGCCGTTCGGGAGAGCGCAGACAAACGACCAGCGTGATATTGGTCGATTGTTTTTGTGTGGTGACGCCATATCGTTTGACCTCTTCCGGCAGCATCGGTTCGGCCATCGCCACGCGGTTCTGCACCAGGACCGTGGCCATATCCACATCCGTGCCCACCTCAAATGTGGCGGTCAGTTGCATGGACCCGTCATCGGAACAGTTCGAGGACATATACAGAAGACCGTCGACGCCGTTGATCTGCTCTTCCAGCGGCGTGGCTACCGTTTCGGCGACCACCTGCGCATTGGCCCCCGGATAACGGGCCTGCACCACGACGGTGGGGGGAGTGATGTCCGGCGTTTTCTCGACAGGCAGCAAAGGAATGGTGATCCCGCCAATCAGGAGGATCACCAGAGAGATCACTGTGGCAAAGATCGGTCGTTTGATAAAAAATGTGCTCAGCATGAAACTACTCCTGCGAACGATCTGTAACGGTGGTGTTTTGTGCGGCCTCAGAGGGTGAGGTTTCGCCCTGTCCCTGTGTCTGGGGAATGACTTTCATACCGGGACGGGCCGCCTGAACACCGCGGAGGACATACGTATCAGAGGCGGTCAGACCCGATGTGATAACCCGCATTTCGCCGAGAGATCGCCCCATTTGCACCGGTTGCCGCCGCACCATGCCATCGGCATCGACCAACAGCACAAATTTGCCTCCGATATCGGTGTTGATCGCGCGATCCTGCACAAGAAGCGCTTCGGGATTCGTGCCGACCGGAATCTTGACGCGGACGAACATGCCCGGCAGGAAGAGCCGGTCCGCATTGGCAAGCTCGCCGCGCATCAGAATTGTTCCTGTGCCGGAGTCCACTTTATTGTCCAGATAATTCAGGACCCCTTTGTGGCTATAGTCGGTTTCCCCCTCGCGAGCCACGAAAAATTCCTGTTGGGCGGGACGGGCAAGGGGCTGATCCCCCATTCGTTCCAGCAAGAGATTTTCGCTGATATAAAAATGGACATACATAGGTTGTAGTTTGACAATCGTGGCCAGGAGGGTTTGTTCTCCATGCCCGACCAGATTGCCTACATCCACAAATTTTCGGCTGATTCTGCCGTCGATGGGGGAACGGATTTGCGTGTAACTGAAGTTCAATTCCGCCTGCTCTAGCGAGGCCTGGGCCGCCATTACAGCCGCTTCGGCCTGATCCCGCTGGGCCCTGCGGGTGCTGACCTCCTGCTGGCTGACCGCATTGGTTTTGATCGCTTCCTCCACCCGATTCAGGTCCAGTTGCGCCCGCGCTAATTCCGCCTGGTTCGCTTTCAGGTTCGCCTGTGCCTGGTTGCGCACCGCTTGATACAAATCGCGTTCGATCTGGAACAATAAGTCGCCTTTCTGAATCTCCGATCCTTCCACGAAATGTATTTTTTCCAAATACCCCTGCACGCGAGCGCGAATATCGACCTCTTCCACAGCGACCGTTGTCCCGGTGAATTCATAATAGTTGGTAACCGGCTGCACGACCGGCCGAGCCACCGTCACCGTGGGCGTCGGCATGGGAGGCATCTGGAAATTGGGCTTATATGTGAACAGAAAAAACAAAACCGTTCCCAGTCCGAGGATAATAATCAGACTGATAATTGTAAAAAAGAGATGTCTTGCTTTCATACGCGATTACCTTACTGTTATTTGTCGACTTTACTGTAATTGAATTTATTCATTTCGTTCCGGCATAAAAGGATCAGGCTGTAGATATTCACGAAACAACCCAAGAAGGTCAAGTCCGGCCTGGGTAAAATCATAGGTTCCGACATATTTTTGGATTTCGAGGATTCCGATGACCGCATCAAAAAAAACAGCCGCCGTTTTTCGTGTGTCTACCTTCCGGAACGCCCCCTCCGCGACACCGTCTTCCAGAATGAACTGGAAGGTGGCGACGGCCTGATCCAGCAATTCCTGTTTTTCCTGAACAGGGATACGGTCCACGATTCCGGATCGCTCCGCCAGATCGAATACAAGATGATAGGTGGCGGCAAAGGAAAAAATTTCCTGCAACAGAAGAGAAAGACGCTGCCCGGCGGCAACAGGAGCATGAGCGATTTCGATGGCCTTGGACAGGATTTGATCGTGAAGCCGCTGATCCACGTAATAGAGCAATTCTTCCTTGTTTTTGAAATAGTTGTATAACGTTCCTGTGGCGACTCCGGCCGCGGCGGCGATATCCTGCATTTTGAGCCCTTCCAGGCTGGCGCCGGAGATGACCTTCAGGGCGGCATCAAAGATGGCCTCCTGAGCGGCCTGTTGTTTTACTTGTCGCTGTCTTTCGGAAAAGGTCGCCATACACCCGTAAAATAAAATGAACGGATTTTTTAATATATGAATGAGCATTCACTTATAATGAGGCGAGATTCATTTGTCAAGTTGAAAATCGAATTCTTGCGTTATCATAGAAACTCAGACTCGGTATACAGGGGAGGGATATTACGAGAATACCTCTTTTTTGCTACTGAAAAGGCCGTATCGTCAAATCAGGGGGCTTCGGTGTACGCGGCGCCTTATGGATTTTGGTAGTAAAAGACGATTCCTCTATAGCCTGCAGGGTAATACCATGCATGGGCAGAGGATCCGCATGAGACAAGCCCCAGGCAAAATTAAAGAAATCCTCGGTTCCGGTGCCATGGAGGGAAGGGAGAACGAGAAGGAAATACCCATAAGTCCCTTGACAGGAAAGAATTCTGTAGAGACATTTGAGATGATCACTTCGGTAAAGAAAACAAGATATGAAAATGGAAGGGAATAATTTCTTCTGAATGAACTTCAGATTTGATGAATCCCATGAGTTACGGAATAAAAATCCATTTATCGTTCGATCAGGGCACGCTTTTGCTGACCGGGCCGTATGCCCGGGATTGGGTGAAAACCTTTCAAGAGGCGGCATGGACATGGGACGATCGCGTCGGGAGCTGGAGATGCGATGCAATCCATTACCCGTTTGTCCGAAAGGCTCTGCACGATCGTTTTTCCTCCTGCTGGGACGATCAGGTGCCCCGGCCCGTCCGAGTCGACCTGACCAGGGAGGATTTGCCCGCTCTTCGCCCCGAGCAGGCCGAGGCGCTGACCGCATGGATCGAGGCGAAATGCCGCGGACAGATTGTCATGCCGACAGGGACCGGCAAAACCGAAATCGCCCTGGCCGCTATAGCCAGGATCAAGACCGCGACATTAATCGTGGCGCCGGTGCGCGATCTGATGTATCAATGGCATCGGCGAATCCTGCAGGCGTTCGGGTATGACGCCGGGATCGTCGGGGACAGCCTCTACAATATCCGACCGATCACCGTTACGACCTATGACAGCGCCTATATTCATATGGACAAGATAGGAGCGGGGTTTGATCTTCTTGTGTTCGATGAAGAACATCATCTTCCGGGAAAATGCCGCCGTGAAGCCGCCCTGCTCAGCGCCGCGGGTAAGAGGCTGGGTTTGACGGCCACGCCGGAACGGTCCGATGGTTTGCACAAAGATCTGGATTGGCTGATCGGTCCCGTGGTGTATCGCATGCCCTTCCAGCAAGCCAAAGGGGCGGCCCTGGCGGATTTTGACGTGGTCCGAATCCCCATCGCGCTGACGCCGCCGGAACAGACCACGTATGACCAGTGCAGCCGCGCGATCCAATCGTTCCTTGCCTCCCGACGAAAAGAACAGCCGGGCTATACATGGCAGGATTTGTGTAAGGAGACCGGATCCGATCCAAGAGCGCGGCATGCCCAGAAGGCCTACTATCTGAAACAATCCATCGAGGATCGGGCATCCGAAAAGCTCCGTGTCCTGGAAGACCTTTTTCGTTTGCACCACGGCCAGCGGATACTGGTGTTTGCCGGATCCAACACGATGGCGATCGAAGTATCCAAACGATTTCTGCTTCCTACGATCCTGTCGCACACGCAGAAGCGCGAGCGGCTGGCCCTTTTGGAAGGATTTGCCGGGGACCGGTTTCCCGTTCTTGTAGCCAATCGCGTTCTGGATGAGGGGGTCGATGTGCCGGCGGCCAAAGTGGCGATCGTCATCGGCGGCCAGGCCTCCACTCGACAGGCCCAGCAGCGCCTCGGACGGGTCCTGAGAAGGACCGGCAATGCCAGGGCCACCTTGTACGAAGTCGTATGCGAAAACACCAAAGAAGTGCAGCGCAGCCGCAAAAGGCGAAGAAGCGATGCTTACCAGCGAACACGCCATTATCGAATATAAGGCGGGCCGGGTTTTCCCCGACCGTCTGACCCAGAGCAGGCATGGACACTATATAGGGTATGCCGAACGGATGCTTTCGGTCTATCGCGATGGGATCGGCAAAGAACGCCGTCAATTGCATCGCCGGATCGAACTGATCTTCGCGGAGGAGCCCGATTGTCCGCCCCGGCGCATTCAGGCGTTCTGTAAACTGCTGGACGACGGCAGTGTTTTCCGGGCGGATTCCGCCGGCCGGGCGGCCAGGCTGCGGCTGACTTTATTTTCCATGGCGGCTCCTTTGCATCCTCTTGTCCAGCAGCCGGACCGTCTCTTCGAACAGCAAGAGACACAGACCAAAGCCCGACTGGCCGAAACGCTGGGTTTATCCTGGGATCAGATCGATCATGCTCTCTATGCCGATGTCCTGTCGTTTCAGCAACTGGACAAGTTCGTCGGATATCCCGATCCGGGCGCCTTGTTGTCTCGTTATAATATCGCGCAACTTCAGGCGTGCCTTTACCGGGCCGAAAGCATGACCGTCGTGGCCGAAGACGATCTGAAAACCATCCTTCGTTACGCCAAGCTGGCCCGTCTGCTGCACGAGATCGAGCGTGCCGGCCCTTCCCGCTATCGAATGGTCTTTTCCGGACCGGCTTCCGTATTGCGGCAGACCCGCCGCTACGGCGTGAATTTCGCCCGTTTTCTCCCCGCGCTGCTGGCGTGCAAAGGCTGGACGATGTCGGCCGTCCTGTGGACGCCATGGAATACGATCGCCAAACTGATTCTTGCCGACAAGGATGGCTTTACAAGCCATCTTCCGTCCCCGCAGGAATTTGATTCCATGCTGGAAGAGCAATTTGCCGCGGCGTTCGGTGCCGAGCGGAACGGCTGGCGCCTGATTCGCGAAGGCGAAATTCTCCATGAGCGACAGACGACGTTTGTTCCCGATTTTGTTTTCTGTCACGAGGACGGAACGCGGGTGCATCTGGAAATCGTGGGATTCTGGACGCCGGAATATCTGAACCATCGAAGAAAAATCCTTTCTCTCTTTCGGCGGCATAAAATACTGCTGGCCGTGCCCGAACCGTCCGTGCGGGAAGGAGTCCGGATCGGTCCAAACGTGATCGTGTACAAAACGAAACTGTTGGTTAAACCGGTGCTGGAGGCCCTCGAAAGGGCTCGTGTTGCAGCGGAATGAGAATGTCTTGTCGGATCCGGCGACGGGCGACTGTTTAATGAGACATCGCCGAGGCGATGCGCTGTCTTCGGCTCGGCGTGCTGAAATTATTCAGCCGCTGCAGGATTAATTTTTGTGCCCCTTTACTGAAATCGGGATTGCGAATCAGCAAAAGCAGCACCTCTTCTTTGGCCGATTCGCTTAATAGATTGTCCAAGATCGAGTTCACAAGATGCTGTTGACAGGCATCGCTGAGTCCGGGCCGGCTTGCCAGGTCCAGGAATATCTGACGCCGGGACCACAAGGATTCCTGTTTCTGTGCCGCTTCTATTTGCTCATGAATCGCTTGCTCGGAAGATTCTATGGATTCGGCGGATTCCTGGATAGGGACAGTGGATTCCTTATCCGGGGCAGTTTCTATCGGCTCGATGGGAACCGGGGCGATCTGCATCCCCGATTCCTGACCGATATATTCAATCCGTTCCCAGCCTCCCGCCCAGGCGCCCGGCCGGAGACTACAGCCCGCAACCGTCCCAACGAACAGACAGCACCAAACGCAAATAATTTTTCTCATAGGCGGCTCCTTCCTCCAATCCATAGAAACTCCCTACAGCCGTTTTAAATCCAAACCTGCCCGCCATCGATGGGCAAACGTTTCCGGTTTTTATTGAATTGCCCGGAGGACTTCCTGAGCTTTATTCTTTGTAGCTCCGTTTTTGGTTTTGTCCACTACGGCGTGGAGCATTTTCGCGCGTTGGTCTTTCGAAACGCCGTCTATCTCCTGTCCGGCCAGGCCGACGATGGCGGTACAGGTTTCTTCCATAACCTCGGTCTCTTCCAGAAACGCAGTCAACCTCTCCCAGGCTCCTGCGGCCGGGATCGTCCCAAGAACGGAAATTGCGATCCGTTTCTCTTCGGCCCGGCGGATCAAAGGAAGCGCCGCATTGATTTTCCCCGCTTTTTCTTCCGGGCCGAGTTTTTTGTCGGATCGAAGATATTGCAGATACCCTCGCAGACCGAGCAACTGATGGGATGTTTTCCTGCCGGATTGGGCCAATGCCAGGAGCGGCTCGGCCACATCGGAATCTTCAGGCCAACTGTTCGGCCAGGTCGACAACGTTCGGACCGCTTCCTCCTGTACCGTTTCGTCGACGTCCTGAACAGCGCTTTTCACGGCTCCCAGCGCATCCGGACCGCCGGCGGCCGACAGCACACGAAGCCCGATGAGACGAAGCGATTTGTCCTGGTTCTGCATCAGAGGCAGAACAGAGGGCACACATGCGGCGCCGGCGCGCCCGCTGATACTCCGCAGCGATTTCTCGATCCGGTCGCGTTCGGTTGCATTCGAGGTCTTCACCAGAAGCCTTACGAGATCATCGGTCTGCTCCTTGTCCCCAAGGACGCCGATCGCTTCGACCGCTGCATTTCGAACGCCCGCATCGGCATCCTCAGCGCTGCGCAAAAGAACGGGCAAGGCCCCCTCGATATGGCGAAGCTGCGCCAGTTCAATCAGGACTTGAAGCATTTTTCCTTTTGCCTTCGACAGATGGGCCAGAAGGGCCAGATCTACTCCGTTGCCCGACAAGCGCACCAGTGATATTTTTGCCGTCTGCGCCGCCTCAGGATCGTCCTGAACCGACGCATTCAGCAGTACGGGAACCGAGGAAGCGTCTCCCCTGTGTTCCAAAGCTCGCAGGGCTACGATCTGCAAGTCCTTCGAGCTTTTGTCTTGCGCCGCTGCCAACACGACAGGCAATACGGCATCATCGCTACGATCTGTTATCGCCAGGAGCAGCATAGCCTTTCGCTCCGGGCTCAATTGGTCCATTTCCTTCGAAAGCCGCCTGGTTACCTCTGTACCCTGCAGTTCTCGGGCCGTTCGCAATCCAATCCAGAATCGCTCCTTATCGGCCGAATGCAGTTGTTCGATCAGCAGCGGGATTCCCTCCAATCGCCGGGCCAGAATCGCCCCTCGAATCCCCTCGAGCTGCCTCTGCTCGGGTACATCCGCCTGGCGCACTGTGTCATAGAGATCGATGGCCCGGGCGGATTGGCCTTGTGCCAGTAACCGCTCCGCACAAAGGATACAGCCCTGCGCCACCATCGAACGAGCCTGCCCCTGCGTGTCGGCAAGCGACTGTTTTAAAGCCAAAGCCGCTTTTTCCCCTCCGATACGGCCCAGTGCATAGGCAGCCGCTCCGATCACCTGCTCCTCTTTATCGCCAAGCCTGGCAATGAGCCCATCAACCGCCTGGGCATCCCGACGGACGCCAATCGAGTTGATTACTCCGACCAGCGCCCTGCCCTGCACCTTGCCCATGGCGTCCCGCAAAGCCGCATCCGCCGACGGATCAGGAATCGCTTCCAAAGCAATTCGAGCCCATGAAGTAAGCTCTTCGTTCGGCAGCAGCGCCGCCAGGGCGGGAACGGCTTCTTTGGTGCCGTAAATCGCCAGTTGCTTGCAGGGAATCGCCTTATCCTGCGGCGGCGCATCCGATTGTATGATGCGAATCAGTTCCTGTTCTCTTTCGCTTGCCCCGAACGCATTCGCTCCGACAACGATTACACAAGCCGCCAGTATCCAGCCAACATATCTTATCGATCGTCGATATTTCTTCATCATATTTATCCTTCTCGTAAGATCATCCTTCTCGAAAATTCCCAATCACACAGCTTATATTCGCCATGGTTCGCGTATCGCCTCGGAACGCAGCCGGTTGGCTTCCTCGTCGCCGATAAACTCGTTTTTCACCGGATCATAGTTGACCTTGCGATTCAGGAACAGGGCAACATTGGCCGCATGGCAGGCGATATGGGCATAGCAGGCCGCATCGGCATTGGCCCGCGTTATGCCCCGCGACTTGACGCAATCCAGAAAATTGCGGACATGGAAGTCGGCCGGATACCCTCCGATCTTGGCCCCTTTTCCGATCAGCAGATCCGGCGAGCTGGCCACGATATCCCCGTTGTCGCCCGTTTCCACCCAGCCGGTGCTGCCTTCAAACCGCACGGGACACGATCCCAGCGGAAGCCAGCCGTCGTTTCGCATGACCAGCCTGACGCCGTTGGCGTACCGGGCGTGCAGTTGCCCGTTTTTCGGCTCGTATTCCACCGGGGCGGTATGGTCGGCGTCGTTGGCCCATTGGCACAGGTCCACGCAATGCGAGCCCCATTCCAGGCATCCGCCGCCGACCATGCCACCGCCCTTTTCAAAATTGAATCCATCCAGCAGCCTGCCGTTATACGGCCTCCAGGCGGCCGGTCCGAGATACGTATCCCAGTCGACCTGCTCTTTGGAGGGCGCAGGCTCGGCCGGCAGCCAGCCGCTCATGCTGGTTCCCAGGCCGCCGGGATGGGCATGCAGGGTTTCGAGCCGGCCGAGTTTGCCGCGCTGGGCCAGCTCGATCGAGAACATGAAATTCGGCAGGCTCCGCCTTTGTGTGCCCGCCTGAAACACACGCCCTGTCCGGCGGAAGGTTTCGGCCAGGAGTAAACTTTGGGAGATGTTTTTCGTACAGGGCTTCTCGCAATACACATCCTTGCCGGCATTGGCCGCCATGATCGAGGCGGTTGCGTGCCAGTTGGGACCAGTGGCGATCAAAACCGCATCGATGTCCGGTCGGGCAAGGAATCCGTTCATATCATATGTGGTCTCGCAATCGTTGTTCTGGTATCGGGAATCGACCAGCCTCTTGGCCGCCTCGCGTCGCTCGGCCCGCATATCGCAAATCGCCACGCAGCGAACATCCGGGGCCTGCAGGAAGCAGCCCAGCACATAGCGCCCACGGCCTCCGATCCCCAGACCTCCCAATACAATTTTTTCGCTCGGGGCCACTGCCCCGTCCTTGCCCAGAACAGCGCCGGGAACGACATACGGTATCGCCAGCAGCGCGCCGGCCTGGGCGGCGGTTTTCAGAAAACGCCGCCGGTTCATCGGACCGCCTTGGCTGTCGCGGCCGGATCGTCGAAAGGCCTGGGTTTGATGAAGCTCTTCATTCGGATTCTTCATGGGTCTTCCTTTTCATTTTCAGGGGATCAAATCCCGTTATTGGTTCAGGTCCCGGATCAGATCATGTCGTAATCGTACGGTTTTCGCATGGGCCGGCTCAGGTATCCGTTGGCTTTCTTATCATCGATAAACTGCTCCTTGACGGGATCCCAGCGGAGTTTTCGGCCCAGCCGGATAGCGGTAACGCCCAGATGGCACAGGCTTGCCGAGCGGTGCCCGATCTCAGCCGGACAGATCGGCGCCTCGCCGCTTTTCACGCAATCGATGAAGTTACGCATATGGTCGTTGCTTACATAGACGCGGGGGGCGTCGTCGGGCAGTCTGTCCCGAAGAACCTCGCGACTATTGGCGTCGATGCCGTCGCGCGTCACCCAGATCCAGCCGTCCGTGCCGTGGAACTTGATGCCGTGCTGCTGCCCGTTGCGGTCCTTCACGCCGCCGTGCCATTCGCTGGCTGTGGTGCTGTTGCAGGTATGGACGACTCCATTGGCGTAGGTATAAGTCAGGCTGTATTCGCTGGCCGCGGTAAAGCCTCCGGGGATCATATCCACGAGCTGTTTGCCCTCGATACTGACCGGACCGGAACCATCCTGCTCCAGGGCCCAAAGGACGATATCGTTGTGATGCGCCCCCCAGTCGGTCATCGTTCCGCCGGAATACTCCCACCAATAGCGGAAGCTGAAGTGCGTTCGCTCTTTTACATACTCCACCTTGGGCGTCTGGCCCAGCCAGAAGTCATAATCGAATCCCTCCGGAACCGGCGAGGTCCTGAACGGGCCCTGCCGCAGGCCCGCCGGCAGCCAGACCTCGACCTTTTGGATTTTTCCAATCCGTCCGTTGCGGACCAGATCGACGGCCATCCGGAACCGGGCGCTGCTGCGCTGCTGGGTGCCCGTCTGCAGGATGCGTCCCGTCTGGCGCTGTACCTCGACAAGCCGCTTGCCTTCGTCGATGGTCAGCGTCAGCGGCTTTTCGCAGTAGATATCCTTGCCCGCTTTCATAGCGGCCATGGAGACCAGGGTGTGCCAGTGGTCCACCGTGCCGCAGATGACCGCGTCGATGTCCTTGCGCTCCAGCAGCTTGCGGAAATCCGCATATCCCTCGGCGTCGGGGAAGGTCTTGCGGGCGTTGGCCAGATGGCCGGCGTCAATATCGCAGACGGCCACGATCTTGCCGTAATGCTGGGCATTTCGGGCATCCCCGGTGCCCTGGCCCCCGCAGCCGATCAGGCCCAGGCGAACCGTATCGCTCGGAGCCGAAGACGAGGAAGTCGGCTGCGCCAGGGCGGCGGACTGTTCGAGATACCAGGCCGGCACCGAAGTCGCGGCCGCCAGCATCCCGGAGTGTTTCAGAAACATACGCCGCGAGGTCTTGTTATGGTTACTCTTCATACGCGCTCTCCTATGGTTTTTCTCGCAGGGCTGAATATTATTCGATACACGATCCAAAGACAGTGTCAACGGACGAAACGAAAGGCCCTGCCATACGATCGCCGATTTGGTTTCCATTGTACGGCCATTCCACGGTTTTTGCAAGGTTCCTTCTCGTAGGGTTACCTCTTTTGGTGCGGGATGCGCAAAGGACACCCTTCCTAATGGAATTTCCGTTCGAGTTCTTGCAAAAGACAAACGTTGGGTATAAAGTATACACTCGGAATAGCAAAAAAAGGGATCTGATTCCCAATCAAAACTGCTGGATAAAGGAGAAACCATGGCCAAAAAGACCAGCCAGACCGCCGCCGTCAATAAGGCCTCGGCCGCCAATACGGCGCTGGACCGTGCTATCGCCCAGATCGAAAAGCAATATGGGGCCGGCTCGATCATGAAAATGGACGAGTCCAAGATCGCCGCTATTGAGGGGATCAGTACGGGGGCCTTGTCTCTGGACATCGCGCTGGGAGGGCGCGGTGTACCGCGTGGTCGAGTATGCGAATTTTTCGGGCCGGAATCCTCCGGGAAAACCACCCTGGCGCTGCACGTGATCGCCAATGCCCAGAAAAAGGGGGGAGTGGCGGCCTTTATCGACGCCGAGCACGCCCTGGATACAACCTGGGCCCGCAAGCTTGGTGTGAACATAAACAGCTTACTGGTCAGCCAGCCCGATACGGGGGAACAGGCCCTGGACATCGCCGAATTGCTGGTCAAGTCCAACGCCGTCGATGTCATCGTGGTCGATTCCGTGGCGGCCCTGGTGCCCCAGGCGGAAATGCAGGGGGAGATGGGACAAAGCCATGTCGGACTGCAGGCCCGATTGATGAGCCAGGCCCTGCGGAAACTGACCGGGTCGATCAGCAAGAGCAAATGCAGCCTGATTTTTATCAACCAGATCCGGATGAAAATCGGGGTAATGTTCGGCAATCCGGAAACGACTCCCGGCGGCAACGCCCTGAAGTTCTACAGTTCCGTGCGCATCGATATCCGGCGAATCCAGACCTTGAAAGATGCGGCCGGACAGGCGACCGCCAATCGCGTCCGGGCCCGGGTCGTTAAAAACAAGGTGGCCGCGCCCTTTAAACAGGCCGAATTCGACCTGACCTTCGAGGGTGGAATCAACCGGGAGGCAGATCTGCTTGATCTGGGCGTGGAATGCGATATCATCCAGAAGAGCGGCGCCTGGCTTAACTATGGCGAAATGCGCCTGGGCCAGGGGCGCGATAACGCCAAGGCCTTTTTGCTGGAAAATCCCGACCTCATGACCGAGATCGAGACCAAAATCCTCCAGGCCAAAGGCCTGAAGGAATAGGTAAAAAAACATTCCTTTCGCCGTTTTCTGGAACCGATTTTGACGGTGTTCCAAGATCGGATGTGTCGATGGCGATTCTGAAAACGCTGTTGGTCTATGTTGTTTCGATATTCGTTGTCATGGCGGGAGATGTCTTTTTGTTGCCGTTTGCTTTGGTCTATCGAATTCGACTCTTCCGGTGGGAACCGATATCGTTGACGATTCGCGCCTTGTCTTGCGGAGGCGTCCACTTGCTGATTGTGGGCGGGATTGTCTGGCTGTGCAGGAAGTTGTCTGTCGAGCCGGCTTACCTGATGATCCTGATTCCGGCGATTCTTTCGACACTCACCGACCGTCGGCGGATCGAGGAGGCCGAATCGGGCGACAGCCGACTGGCCCAAGCGATGCAGGCTCATGGCTATACATACAATCAGGCAGCCCATATACGACAGGAATACGCCGGCGCGATCGGCACTCTGGCTGGGTTCGCCGCCGGCCTTGTCCTGTTCATGCGAAATGCCCCGTGGATATAAACCATTCATAGAAACGAGGACACCCTCGATTTGGAAGGTGTCCTCATTGTATTGTTTGTGAGCCGGTTTTGCTCTACAATCCGACCTGTGTCTGGCAGCCGGGATGGCTCGGATCGGTCATACAATCCACAAGCCAGTGAGCCGCCGTAATCGCCAGATCCTTCAGGTCCACGCGGCAATCAAAATTATTATCGCCGGGCGGCGAGGGATGATCCGCATCGCCGCAGGCGGGTTCGTCGATGTCCTCGTCCTGGTTCGTGTCGCATGCATCGCCCAGTCCGTCCCTGTCCTCATCGGCCTGGTCCGGATTGTACGTTTCCCGACAGTTGTCGCAGGCATCTCCAATCCCGTCTTTATCGCTGTCCTTCTGGTCCGGGTTGGCTGTCAGCGGACAGTTATCCTGACCATCCGGAACCCCATCCAGATCCTTGTCGTCTTCGGAGCCCTGCACCGCCGGCTCGTCGAACAGCCGCCCGATAAACTCATCCAGAACCGCCACTCGCATCATCGGGATGTAATACAATCCCACGCGGAAATATCCCAACTGGGCGCTGCGCGGCTGCACAGGGGCCCCGTTGTAGGCGCTAAACAATTGCACCGCCAGTCGATTGCGAATATCATTACGACTGCGCAAGACCAGATCGCCTTTGTATTTGAGCTTGAACTGGGGCCAGTCGAAGACCATCATTCGCGCAGCCTGGCCCTTGTTGGAGATCGCCACCCGGGCAAACGAATCAAACACCGGAAAACCATTGACCATCCGCGGCAGTGTAACAAAGTTCTCGACATCGAACACTTCGTGGTTCTTGCCGTTGCCGTCCTGATTCTCGCCGCCCACCGTCGCCACATCCGGGTCGCCCCACTCCTGCTCCGGCACCCCTAAGTCCGCCAGGGCGCCAAACGCCAATTGAATCGCCTCTTTCTCGTTGAGTGCCTGATGGGGCGAGTGGAGATAGTCGAAAGTCCGCTCGGAATTTAAATAGCGCAGACGCCCGCGATTCATATCCATCTTCACCACTTTGGTTTCGGCTTTATTCATGGCCATGAGTAAGCCTTCTCCTTCGAAGATCTCGGTGAGCCTCTCTGAGTCGCCGGCGGCCCCGGATATCTTGGCCACGCTCATGTCCGCCAGCCAGTCGCGTCCGTCCGCAACCTTGATAATCTGCGACGGGATCGTGGCCGGAAGGATCTGATCGAGCGCCATCTCATAGTCTCGAATGCCCCATGGGTCCTGCGGCGGCGGAATCATAATCGGGGCTCCGGCCTCGTCTTCGGGACCGGCCGGGGGCAGGGGGCTTTCTCCCGACGGATCACAGTTGCGGATGTAAATAATGCCATGCACATTCGGGGTCGGATCCGAATCCGCCTGCCAATCATATTGTTCATGGAACATCCGGTTCCACAGATCCGATTCCGTCGCTCCCACCCCGCGGGCACAGGGGCACTCGTCATCCGAGCCGGAGACGTTGTTGATGTACAGGTTGTCCATCCAGGCCATGGCGATACCGCCGGAATCAAAACTATCATCGGCGAAATCCTTATAGCGGCCTGTGAACGAGGTCGAAATCCACATCCATCCATGGAAGCCGTCGATTTGCCGCACCCGTTTGAACGAAGAGGACCATCCGTTGCCCCACCAGACCGGCCGGTTCATGCTGTTGCATGAAGAAAGATGCAGAAACTCCAAATCCAAATCCAACTCCATATGCCCCTGGTAGGCGTTGCAGTTGCCGGAACCCGATTCGTCCACCCGCACCCGACCGAACCATCGCCCGTCATCGCTGACGCCGCCGTGCAGGGCCACCATCAGGGCGTCCGGCTCGTCGATGCCCGTATCATCCAGATAGTCCCGGCCCCAACTGACGAGGGACGGATCGGCAAAGCCGCTGTCTACGATATTGCCGTTGTGATAAAAACCGTCTTTCCACCAGGCCCGGTCCCAGTGGCCTATGGGCGTAGGCCAGGGATTCGTAATATCGTCATACCATCCCCGCACCATGTTGTCCCATGCCTCGACGTTGTTGCCGGAGCACGAGGAGTTCCACGTGGTGACGACCTTGACCAGGGCGCCTTTCTCCGATTCGGGCGGCCTGTGAAAGGCAAGCCCGACCGTGGCGCAATAACAAAACAGGATTGGTAACAACAGAATTCTGCTTTTCATAGTACACCTCCGCTTCCGCCATACAATAAAACGTTATGCCTGGTCCTTGCGGACACACGATTCGAAAGAGTCCTGAATTGGTTTGCCGGATGTGTTATTCAGGATGGGAAAGGTGACACTCCAGGATGAGGAGACAGGATGGAGAAATGTTGGGTGATTTGGCAAAACAAAGTCTTTGAAAGAAAAACAATGGCGCGTTTTCATCCCCATCTTCTTGTCCTGTAAACTCGATTAACGTAAAACCTTCGAGTTGGAACACAAGATGCTCCTCGTTTCAGATCGGAAATCAATCTTATCTGAGCTAGATTACTCCTTGCCCGATCCTGTTGTCAAGAAAAAACTTT
>JAFGGE010000192.1 GCA_016930745.1 Sedimentisphaerales bacterium | reverse complement strand
GGCGTATTCGACCTCGGCGGGGATGCGGGCCAGCTGCTCAAAGAGAAACTCGCCGACCAGCCCGGCATGCCAGGCCGTGCCGCAGGCCGAGAGAATGATTCGTCGGGTGCGGGTCAGCTCGCGCAGATGCGACTGAAGCCCTCCGAGGACGACGCGGGCGTTGAGCAGATCGACGCGTCCCTGCAGACAGGTGCGAACGGATTCGGGCTGCTCGTTGATCTCCTTTTGCATGTAGTGGTCGCAGCCGGCCAGCTCGATCTGCTCCAGGGAAAATTCGATTTCCTTGAGTTCCTTGGTCACGGGCACATTGGCCAGTGTCTTGGTGCGAAAACCATTCGGCGTAATAGTGACGATTTCCCCGTCCGACAGATAAATGGCCTGGGTGGTATGCTCGACGATGGCGGCCGCATCGGAAGCGATGATGAATTCGTTCTCGCCGACGCCAAGGATCAGGGGGCTGCCCTTTTTGGCCCCAATCAGCATATCGGGAAAGTCCGTGCAGAGGATCGCCAGGCCGTATGTGCCGACCACCTCGCGCAGGGTTTGCAGGACGGCCCATTCGAAACGATTGGCCCCGTCGGTCGGACCCTCCCCGTTGGGGGTGCTTCCATGCTCATAGAAGTACCCGATCAGGGCGGCAATGACCTCGCTGTCGGTATCGCTGGAGAAGGTGCAGCCTTCCGTTTTCAGCCAGGTTTTGAGGGTGGCATAATTTTCAATGATGCCGTTATGCACCACGACGATCTTGCCGGAATAATCCATATGCGGATGGGCATTGATGGTATTCGGCTGCCCATGGGTCGCCCAGCGGGTATGCCCGATCCCTAGGACCTCGCCGGTTTCCTGGCGGGGCAGGATGTCCTCCAGGGCGCTGATCCGTCCGGCGGTTTTCTTGATGGAGACAGTATTCCCTTCCAGCAGGGCGATCCCCGCCGAGTCGTAACCGCGATATTCCAGTCGTTTGAGGCCTTCAATCAGGATAGACCGGGCCGGTTTCTGACCCAGATATGCGACGATCCCACACATTGTCTGCTTCCTTTTTGCTTGTTTGCGTTCTTGTGTTTGTGAGGCAAGATCAAACCTATTATCGTCCGGAGAACAGGGCTGGTCCAGACAAAATCGCAAATCCGACACGGCAAGCCCGATATTCCATCGGCAGCAAAGTTATCGGGCTTTCACGATAGATTCTTTTACACAGGGGGGAATTTGAGAAACGTTCTTGCAGTAAATGGCCTGGAGGATATAATAGAAGAGAGGTTGTGACAGACAGGGTGTATCCATTCGTAATCGCATAGGAATCGAATCATGGCAGGAATGTTTTACAACATCCAGGAAGTCGTCGAGAAATTGGGGAAAACGGAATTGCAGATCAAGGAAATGGTCCGGGAAGGCAAACTTCGCGAATTCCGGGACGGCTCAAAGCTTTTATTCAAGATTGAAGAAGTAGACAAGCTGGCTGCCGAAAGTGCGCCGCTGGACCTGACCGCGGCCGACGAGATCGCCAAGGCCGATGCCGCTTCCACAGCCGGAGCGGAACTGGACTTGGGCCTGGACGAATCGAGCGAGATTCAGCTTTCTCCCGACGAAGATACCGGTCCGGCCGACGATCTGGAAGGCCTTGATCTGACAGGTCTGGGCGATCTGACCAAGGCCGATACGAATGTGGAATCGGCGGGGATCAGCGTGCTGGCCGAGACCGATGACGGGTATAAGCTGGCCAGCGATACCAAGGGCGAGACGGTTGCCGAAGGGGAAGACGTCCTTGGCGATCTGGACGACGATATGAATCTGGAAAGCGTCGGCAGCGGCTCGGGCCTGCTGGATTTGTCCCTCCAGGCCGACGATACCTCGCTGGGCGCGGTTCTGGATGATATCCTGCCCACCGGTCCGGAACAGGCCGAGGGTTCTCCCGGGGACGATCTGGCCCTGATGGAGGAAGGAGAAGAGGCGTTTGAAGCCCCCGCTGCGCCGGCCCCGATGGCGGCCGCCGCCGTCGCGGCACCAGTCCCGGCAGCCGTTTCCGGTCGTCCCGTGCCGATGGCTTATGAGCCCGAGCCCACCGGGGCGGACAATGCCTGCGGCATGACGATGTTTGTGGCCCTGGCGGCCATGCTGATCACGGCGATCGTCACGATCGCCGCCTTTCGGGGCATTCGACCGTCGCTTCTTACGTCCCTGCAAGGGACGGCGTTTGCCGGCATTCCATTGGTTTGGGTCGTGGCCGGAGGATTGAGCGTTTTGGTGCTTCTGATCCTGCTCATCGGAACCCTGCTGGGCAGGAAACAGGCCGCCTGAGCCAAAATACTCTGGACAAACGCTTGACTTTCATGCATTCTGTGGCATATTGTCGATAGGTTCTTTTATGGATTGAAGTCGCTCGCCGCTGGTCGGACCAAGGGAAACGGATTGTCTGGAAAGGGAATGCCAATGAGGATCGCACGGATCACGCTTGCAGCGCTCGCAGGGATGGCTTTGTTGTCAACAGTCGGATGCATCTCGGAAACCCAATACCGGGACCTGCAGGCCCAGAATCGGATTCAGCAGCAACGGATCATTGACATGGAGGGGGAGCTGAGCCAGGCCAATATCATGCTGGCCCAACTGCAGAAGAAGCTCCAGGCCTGCGAGGAGCAGAATCCTCTGATGCGGGGGGCCAAGGATGCGGAAATCACCGCCCTGGAAAAGACCATCGAAGAACTCAAGAGCCGCATCAAGACATTGTCGGATCAACTGCTCAAGGTACCCGGCCCGCTGCCTCCAGTGCTGACCGAACAGCTTCGTCAGTTTGCCCAGACCAGCGATCTGGTGGAATTCGACGAGGAGAAGGGGATGCTGAAGTTCAAGAGCGACCTGCTCTTTGCTCCGGGCAGCGCCCAGGTGGAGGCCAAGGCCGCCGAGTCGGTCAAGACGCTGGCCGGGATTCTGGGCTCCGGCGAGGGCGCCCAGTTTGACATTATTGTCGTCGGCCATACCGACGATCAGCCGATCAAGTACAGCAAAGCCCAGCATCCGACCAACTGGCACCTTTCCGTGCATCGGGCGGTGGCGGTCGTGCAGGTGCTGGAGCAGAGCGGTGTATCTTCCAAGCGGCTCAGCGCCCGGGGATTTGGCGAGTTTCGGCCAATCGAGCCCAACGCCGCCGACAACAAGGGGAACGCGGCCAATCGACGTGTGGAGTTGTATATCGTTCCTTCGGGGACCTAGCAAATATAAGGTAAGACAGACGGACGCCGCCGGATTCGCAATGGACCGGCGGCGTTTTTTTCAGGAGAAACGCAGAAACGGGAGAAACAAACGATGGCCGAACGGACACTCATTATCATCAAGCCGGATGCGATTCAGCGGGGCCTGGCCGGTGAAATCATTTCGCGATTCGAACGGAAGGGATTCAAGCTCGTGGCCAGCAAATTCATGAAGATCAGCAAGACTCTGGCCCAGAAGCACTATGCCGTGCACAAGGACAAACCATTTTTTACTCGCGTTGTGGCTTATCTTTCCTCGTCACCGTCGCTGGTCATGGTCTGGCAGGCCGATCAAATTATCAAGACGAGCCGGCGGATGATGGGCGAGACCTTCGGCACCGAGGCGTCGCCCGGGACGATCCGGGGGGATTTCGGCTGTTCGCAGGGATTCAACCTGATTCACGGCTCCGATTCGCCCGCTTCGGCCGATCAGGAGATCCCGCTGTACTTTAAGAATGACGAAATCTGCGATTATCCCCTGGCCAACGACCACTGGCTCTATGGAGACAAGGAAGAGGGATAAAAACAGGAAAGAATCGGCCATTAGCACAACAATTCCCGTTAACAAACGCTTCCTGACAATCTCTATTTTTTCCAATATTTCGAGAAAATTGATAACCAGAAAAGATACGGACAATTCAACCATAAATTCTTTTTATACATAGAGATACATTGATACATGCCAGCGAAATGTGGGTTTGGGAAAGAAAAAACGCTTTAATTTCTGAAAAATTCTTCTTGCACATATTAACATTTAACCTACAATGTATTTTGCCTATATTTACAATCGTACCTCAATATGAGGTGGACGAGCGGATGAAAAGATATGGTGCCAAATGAATCGTGAGGAGGCTGTCATGAAAGTGTCC
>JAFGGE010000191.1 GCA_016930745.1 Sedimentisphaerales bacterium | reverse complement strand
GTCGAGGCCGAGCGACAACGCAGACGGGGCCGCCCCGCCGGTGCCCGAAGGGCTGGTGGGCTCTTCAGGATTGAGTGTGCACCAAAATATCAATATAGGAAATGATGCTAATTTAATCACCCCGGAAGCCCACCAGCAGACGTCATCGCAATTGCGAATACGAGTGCTTATGTCAGCTCCGACGCTCGGCCAGAAAAACGGATTCCAATTTAGAAACGGTTCGTTCCAGGGCAAAGACAATAACCCGATCGCCCGGCTGGATAATATCTTTCCCGCGCGGCACTATTACTTCTCCATCCGGCCGGCTGATCGCCCCGATAATACTTTCCTTAGGCAATTTCAAATCCATCAGATATTTTCCGACGACTTTGGAATTGGGCGCCGCAATCAGTTCGATCGATTCCGCTTCCTCCTCGCGAAAAGAGGTAACCGAAATCACCCTCCCCTTACGAACATAACGCAGTATTCTGTCCACAGCCGTCAATCTGGGACTGACGGTAGTCGTAATCCCCAACCTCTGCACCATCGGCAGGTAATTGAGGCGGTTGATCAGGGCAACCACTTTTCTGGCTCCCAGCTTTCGGGCAAGCAGGGATGCCATGATATTGTCTTCATCATGCCCTGTCAGAGAGAGGAAAGCGCTGACTCCCTCGATATTTTCATCCGTTAAAGTAGACTCTTCCGTACCGTCTGCATGTATTACAATGGTCTTTTTAAGAATCCGCGAGATCAGTTCGCAACGCTCGGCATTCTGTTCAAAAAGTTTTACCGCGACACCCTTCTCTTCCAGCTGCTGCGCCACTTCAATGCCGACCTGTTTCCCCCCCAGGATGAACACCCGTTCCAGGGTTTCCTGCGTGCGCAGTCCCATAAATTTATACGCGGCATCCAGGTCGTCCGTCCGCGTCATGACGTAAATAGTATCCCCCGGCAGCAATACTTCGCCCCCGTGCGGAATGATGGCCTGATGCCCCCGGAAAATCATGGCAATGATCCCGTGTTCCCGCGATCTGGCCGCATCGAGTTCTTCAATACGCTTATTCGCCAGCCAGTTGTTTTCATCCACAGTCATGCCGAAAAGCTTCACCCGGCCTTCGGCAAAATCCAGAATATCGGAAACTCCCGGAACACGGACCACGCGCAGGATGCGCTCGGCAATATCCGTCTCCGGGTGGATGACAAAATCGATCTGGATGCCCGCTTCCCGGCAGATACGTCTCCAATGCTCCACTTCGTGGGTGCGCAACCGGACCACCCTGACCTTGGCGCGGGATTCCACAGCCGCAATCAGGCAAAAAAGTACGTTGATCTGGTCCACGCTTGTCAGGGCAATGAGCATTTCCGCATCGGCTATACCCGCCTTTCGCAATGTTCCGATGCTGGCCGCGTTTCCCTGGACGATCTTGGCATCCAGGCTCTCTTCCAGCTTTCGGCATCGTTCCGCGTCCTTCTCGACGAGAACAACTTCATTGCCTTCCCGTATCAAACGGGCGGCAACCAACGAGGCGGTCTGCCCGCCACCGGCAATGAGGATTTTCATATGGTTCCGTCCCAATCAGCCAGATGATTCATCGATATCCCGGTCAAAACAGTCGGAATATGGACTGCCTGGCATTAGCGTACACCTCGACACCTCCGGTCGCAAGCCTTGTATCCACAATCCGGACTGTCCGATCGGTGTCGGGATCGGGAACGGTATCGGGATCGTTCCCACTCACCCGGATCCTTGTGTCCAAATCCCGTCTCGCCCCTCGATTCCAATAGCGATACCGACCCCGACACCCGGATCTTGCTCTGCGAACATTAAGGGCTATAACGCAATCTAGGAGCCTATCACCCTCGCTCCATCAGAGGATGTACCCCGTCCCCTCACGTTCGCACGTTTATACATTCATACTTTCGCACTTTTGGGCGAACACAAGGTTCGCCCCACAACATCAGGGTGCATCCCTTCTTCCGAATCTCGAACCTTGAACCCATAAACACGAAGCGCCGGGTCGGAGCCCGGCGCTTTGAAACTTCCTTCGACTGGAACCTAGCCGAAATGAATTGCATAGAGGATCGGAGCAATGATCATGGCCACGACCGAAATGAGCTTGATGAGAATGTTCAGGGACGGTCCCGAAGTATCCTTGAAGGGATCCCCTACGGTGTCTCCGGTCACTGTGGCTTTATGCATCTCGTCGTAGGCGTCGCCCCATACCTTGTGCCCCTGCTCCTTGACCTGCTTCTTGGAGTTGTCCCAGGCGCCGCCGGCATTTGCCTGGAAAATAGCCAGGCAGACACCGGAAATGGTGACGCCGATCAGCAGTCCGCCGAGCATGTCGACGCTGGCAATGCCGACTACCACGGGAACAATGACGGCCATTAATCCGGGAGCGATCATCTTTTTGATCGCTGCAGCGGTTGAAATTTCCACGCACTGCGTGTACTGGGCCTTCCCGTCGGCCGCCTGAATAACGGCCTGCTCCTGCTCGTTGGGTTCACGCTCTTCAGCCTCGGCTTTCTGGGCCGCCTCGAGAGCGGGGCGCAGTTCGGGAATATCCCTGAACTGGCGGCGTACTTCCTGAATCATATCCTGGGCCGCCTGGCCTACGGCAACCATGGCCATGGCCGAGAACCGGAAAGGCAACATGCAGCCGATAAGCAATCCAACCAGTACATAAGGATTGGCGGCATCGATATTCACTTTCCCTTCCATTTTGGTCAGGAACGCGGCCGTCAGAGCCAGCGCGGTCAGGGCGGCGGAGCCGATCGCAAATCCCTTACCGATGGCGGCGGTTGTATTTCCAACAGCATCGAGCTTGTCGGTACGGGCACGGATATCACGGCCGAGCCGGGACATTTCGGCGACGCCGCCGGCGTTGTCCGCGATCGGGCCGTACGCGTCGGTCGCAAGCTGTATTGCTGTCGTAGACAGCATTCCGAGAGCCGACAGGGCGATTCCGTAGAGACCTGCAAAGAAATACGCCGTGATAATGGCCGCACCGATCACGAGAACCGGAAAGGTTGTTGAATTCATGCCTACGGCAATACCCTGGATAACCGTAGTCGCAGGACCGGTTTTGGAGGCTTCTACGATTGTTCCAACAGGAGTCTTAAAGGTGGCGGTGTAGTACTCGGTCAGTACTCCGACGAGAACACCGGCGACAAGCCCGGCGATCACGGCAATGGAAATGCCCCACCAGGTATATGTTTCCGTATTACCCGTAATAAGATCGGTAACCGTAACCCCTCCCGCGGGCATCAGCATCCTGATCGCTATCAGAGTTCCGATAATCATGAGGGCAGCCGCGCCGAACGTTCCCATATTCAAGCCGGTTTGCGGATTCCCGCCTTCCTTCGTACGCACGAAGAAAAATCCGATGATCGAAGCGACAATACCGATCACGGCGATAGCCAGCGGCAGATAGACGCCATTCATCCCGGCATCGGGATCGACCGCTTTCAGGCCTCCGAACCAGGCGGCGCCCAGAATCATGGAGGAGATGACGGCGCCGATATAGGATTCGAACAGGTCCGCGCCCATTCCGGCCACGTCGCCTACGTTGTCGCC
>JAFGGE010000190.1 GCA_016930745.1 Sedimentisphaerales bacterium | reverse complement strand
GCCCAAAGTGTAGCCTATACTATGTATTGATTAGTAATGGATGGAAATAAACGTATCAGAAGTTTTTTCTGAGTTTTTTAAAATGATTAAACCAATTAACAGCGGTCCAGATAGAGTATATAATCAAACTGATATAGAGGGCTATAATAAGAGACCGCCCTTCCAAACGAATCGGAAAATGTAAACCTCCATGCTCGGGCCATGAGTATTGCAGGATAAGACCCACTATATTCAAAATGAGTAAGACGAGAGTGATCCATCGAACACTCCCATCAATCGACTGCTTCATATATTGCTTGAGTACATAAGATGGATCGGAATACGATGTCGAGAGGTGTACATCGGACTTTAGAAATGGAGTACAATATAATGAAAGGTCACGCAGTATATCAACCGGGCAAGATGGATCGGCCACGAAAAACCAGTACTCACCGCACTGATTATTCACAGAGAAACAGTAGTTCCGGAATTCGAAGTCGATCCATACTTCAGTAACATGATCGGTAAGGTGGCCTGTAATTGTAATTTCATTGTGCTTTTCGAGATGACAGCGTAATTCATCGAAAGAGGCGGATTCGAGTCGTGTCAGGAAATGTCTGCTACCATCTTTCATTGTAATATTGAGTAGGTCCATTAGAAAGAATAGTAGCCTGCAATAATCCAAATTGCAAGATCAAAACTTCTGACGGTTGTTCTGTCCGGTCTTCTTATGTACAGATTGATAGGATGGATTCGGTGTTTTTCCGAACCCATGCGGTTGCGTTTAATTCGGCCACAGAGACCATAAAGAAATCAATTTCTCTGTGCTTTTCTGTGAACTCTGTGGCTCCTCTCCAAAATTCCTTCGTTTCCGCATGGGTTCCGCAAAGCGGAACCTATCCTACGGCTGTCATCCCGGCCTATGGGGGAATAGGGGATTCGGATCTTAGGCCGTACAAAAAGCCTTCCAGATGTCTATCGTAATTGACCAGCCGCCTGTCGCCGGGACTCGGCCATAAAATCACAGCCTTGACTTCCCGAAGAAGCATCCCAGTCGATACGTCATTGGACGGATCATAACGGATCGTAAACCGGAATGGCGTATCAAATCCCCTCTTTGTGGACCAGACATACCCGCTGCCCAGACTCACCCAGGGAACCACCGGCAGTCCGGCTTGCTTGGCTTCGTCTGCGGCGATCCTATACGCCCTGGCCATATCCAATGGCGCTTGCGGCCAATACAATACCGGCGTCGAAGCGTCTCGGGGTTCGTCCCCACGCCACCAGCGAGGCTGTTCTGTCTTCCCAGTCGCAGGGTTGTAAAACGGCGCCCATAAAAACTGATACACCGGACAATCGAAATAAGCCTTAAACAACCGATGATACAGACAATGCTGTCTGTAGCGTTGCAGCTTTTCGTCCTCCGTCACCGCCTTACGCTCGTTATCCACCAATACCGCCGCCAGTTTCATGCCGCGTTGCTGCAGCGCTTTGGCCAGGAGTTCGCACTTTTCGATATGGTACAGCAATCGCACACTGTCAAGCGTGTTCCTTGGAGAATGCATCGGCTCGACGCCATAGACTACATCCAGACCCTCCCGCTTGGCCAGATTCAGCCATTTGGCCAGTTCCTCCGGCTTATTAATATGCGTCGGCCCCACAGCTACCGAGCCCAGCATTCGGCAGTATCTCGCCTGCCCAAAGTTATACATCGTATACACTTTTGGTTCAGACCATACGATGCCGGCTACAAAAACGATTATGCCACCGACACAAAACCATTTGGGATTTATCGCAGATGATGTTTTCCGTTTCATCGTTCTACCTTTCGTGTTATGTCTATTATACCGTCGTATATGGATTCCCACTATTGCTTTTTCTGGTTGCCATTGATGTTCTTTTCCTATTGACGATTGTTACAAAACACAAACCGATGTATTCCCTTACGAATTTTATGGGATTTTAGGGTTGACGGCAACGATCGTTATCCTGTAGGGTGATATGTCGTTCAGGTTATCGTTTTTCTGGCAAAGGTGTGGGAGAGAGAACCATGACACGTCAAACCCATTTCGTCTCTGTATCGTCTGTTCTGTTCGGCTTGTTATTCACAACACTCTGTATCGCTGCGGCTTATGCGGAGATTGACACGCTCGTTCCCGCCGGCAGCGTGTGGAAGTACCTGGACAACGGCTCCAATCAGGGCACCGCCTGGATCGATTCCTTTTTCGACGACAGCGGATGGGCCTCAGGCCCCGCCCAACTGGGCTACGGCGACGGAGACGAGGCCACAGTCGTCAGCTACGGCGGCAATTCCAGCAATAAATACATCACGACCTATTTCCGGGCCGGTTTTACCGTAGCGGATCCATCCCTTTATGAAAGCCTGTCCTTAAGGGTACTGCGGGATGATGCGGCCGTAGTCTATCTGAACGGGCTGGAGGTGCACCGCGCCAACATCACCAGCGGAACAGTCACATACTCGACCGCGGCCTCCAGCGCCATCGAAGATACGTGGGACACGGTCGTGCTGGATCCCAGCGCACTGACTGCCGGAACGAATGTGTTTGCGGTGGAAATCCACCAGAGCAGTGGAACCAGCAGCGACATCAGTTTTGACCTGGCGCTGGAAGCGACTCTCATTCCCCCGCCCCCGTCGCCTCCGGCCAACGTTACGGTCCTGGGACCGACCGTCCCAACCTCGCCCACCCTTCAGCTCAAGGTCAGCACGCCGGATGAGCTACCCGGCAGCATCACTTTTTACGGGCGGCGAAAACCGGCGCCGGAGGAATCTTTCACGATTGTCGTCCTGCCGGATACACAGTATTACACGCAAAACTATCCCGGCATTTTTACCGCACAGACACAGTGGATCGTCAACAATATAGAAACAAGAAACATCATATTTGTCACCCATGAGGGAGACCTGGTTCAGAATGCCGATTCGTCAACCACCGAGTGGACCAACGCCGATACCGCCATGTCCCTGCTGGATGGGTTCGTCGCCTATGGGATGTGCCTGGGCAATCATGATTTCAATTATGATTCGGATGTAGCGGCTTTATTCAACCAGACATTTCCCTATACGCGGTATGAGGGTCTGCCGTGGTATGGAGGGCATTATCCCGCCGCGAGCAACCAAAACAATTATCAACTGGTCTCCGCCTGTGGCGTTGATCTGGTTATCGTGCATCTGGAATTCTGGCCCGATACGGACGATATCGCCTGGGCCGACAGCGTGCTCAAGGCCCATTCCGACCGGCTGGCGATCATCACAACGCATGGTTTTCTCGATGAATCCGGCAATCGGAATGTTCATGTCATGGGAAGCACTGAATATATCTGGAATAATCTGGTTGTACCAAATGAGAATGTGTATTTCGTACTATGTGGTCACGTTCATTCAGAATATGCCCGAACCGACGAGACAAACGGACGGCAGGTTCACCAGCTTCTGGCTGATTACCAGGAAGATTCAAATGGAGGTAACGGCTGGCTGCGGATCATGAAGTTCGTTCCCGCTGATGCCAGGGTTTATGTGCAGACTTACTCACCCTATTTGGGATCCTATCAGACGGACAGCGACAGTCAATTCGATTTGGATTGTCCCATGGTATGGTACCACGGCATTGACACCCAGACCAATATCCCCAGCGGTTCGACCGTCGCGACGGTATGGAATAATCTGGAACCCGAGACCAATTACGAATGGTTTGTTCAGGTCACCGACAGCCAGAACAACATCAGCAGCGGGCCGCTCTGGACATTCACTACGAAGTCGCAGGATGCTCCAATCGCCGAAGATGACACCTATGCTGTAGATGAGGATGGCCTGCTTGTGATCGAAGCGCCGGGCGTGCTGGAAAACGATACCGATTCCGGCGGCAATCCGTTGACCAATGCCACACTGGTAGCCGATTGCAGCCATGGACAATTGACACTGAATGCCGATGGATCGTTCACGTACCAGCCGGATGCCGACTTCTGTGGGACCGATACGTTTACATATTCATCCGAGACCGCCGAAAACGTCACTGACACAGCCGTCGTAACCGTCACGGTCAACGGAATCAACGATGCCCCGATCGCCTTGGATAATTCCGTGGTTGCCGACGAGGATACGGACTTGGCGATTGTTCTGTCGGGAGCGGATGGGGATGGGGACAACCTGACATACGAGACAGTAACGCTGCCAGCCAATGGAACACTCAGCGGCACAGCCCCCGATCTGATCTATACCCCACAAACCGATTACATTGGGCCGGACAGTTTTTCTTTCAAGGTCAGCGACGGCACGCTTGAATCCAATATTGCCTCTATCGCCATCACGGTCAATTCCATTAATGATGCTCCTGTCGCCACCGACGATGCAGCAAGCACCAACGAAGAGGAGGCTGTAGTGATTGACCTGCTGATAAATGATTCTGATATAGAAGGAGATACACTCGCAATACAGTCCTTCACACAGCCGGCCAGGGGTAATGTCATCAATAATGGTCACGGGACCGTAATCTACACGCCCAACGCTAATGAGAATGGCTCAGACACGTTTGAGTATACGGTCATGGACGGCAACGGAGGCCAGGACGCGGCAACCGTATCGGTCACGATCCAGCCGGTCAATGATGCTCCTGTGGCCGGCGATGACAGCGCGGCCACGCAGGAAGATATGGCGGTTACCATTAGTGTTCTGGCCAATGATTCTGATGTAGATGGCGACGCGCTCAATATCCAGTCCGTAACCAATGGAACGCACGGCACGGTCGTCAATAATGGAACTTCCGTGACGTATACGCCCGATGCGGGATTTATTGGAGACGATACGTTCGCCTATACAGTAACCGATGGGAACGAAGGAACTGACACCGCCAGCGTAACGGTTACGGTCGTGGAGTTCAACCATGTGCCCATAGCCAATGACGATGAGGCCATTACTGACGAAGATATCGCTTTGGTTATCGATGTTCTGGCCAATGACACCGATGCAGACAATGATCTGCTTACTGCAGTTATAGTAAGCGGACCGACAAATGGAATACTCAGCCCGAATCCAGACAGATCGTTCAGTTACACGCCGAACTCGAACTTCCATGGAAGCGATAGCTTCGCCTACAAGGCAAATGATGGAACAGCAGATTCCGCAACGGCGACGGTGACGATCACCGTCAATCCCATCAATGATGCCCCGGTCGCTAATGCCCAGACAGTGAATGTGAACGAGGACGGCTCGGTTGCGATCACGCTGACGGGAAGTGACGTCGAGGGTGCTTCCCTGACCTACTCCATCGACGCCGGTCCATCAAGCGGCTCACTGAGCGGACTAGCGCCAACTCTGACCTATACTCCGAACGCAGAATACTATGGCTCCGACAGTTTCACATTCCGCGTCAACGACGGCCAATTGGATTCCAGTGTGGCTACTGTTAGTATTACCATAACAGCAATTAATGATCCACCTACAGCCAACAACCTGAACGTTACCACTGACGAAGATAATCCTGTGGCAATTATACTGAGTGGTGATGACATGGATGGTGATCCTCTCAGTTATGGGATTGTAACAGGGCCTCAGAACGGTTCTTTATCCGGCGTCTCTCCCAACCTGACGTATACTCCATACACGAATTATAACGGATCAGACAGTTTCACTTTCATCGTCAATGATGGTCAAGCCGACAGTGCTATAGCCCAGGTCGATCTCACGATCCAACCGGTTAACGATGCCCCCGTGGCAAATGACGACGCCTACAGCACGAACCAGGACACGGAACTGGCGATAGCTGCCCCAGGCGTGCTGGGCAACGATAGCGATGTGGACGGGGATGTTCTTACAGCGGCTGTGTTGACTGGTCCCGTCAACGGCTCCTTGACGCTGAACGCGGATGGCTCCTTCACCTATACCCCGGACGCAGGTTTCGCAGGCACTGACAGCTTCACCTATACCGTCAACGACGGCAACGGCGGAACCGCTTCCGCCACTGTGTCTATCACCGTTCAGGCGGCCAGCGCCAACTCGGTTACGGTGGCCCAGATCGAGATGAGGTCGAAAGTGGCCGGCAGGAATTACTTCGCTCAAGCGGTAATAACCGTGCATGACCAGAACAGTAATCCAATGGCCGGAGCCGTTGTTTACGGAGAATGGTATTTCAACGGGGATTCATTAGGGTCGGCTGTCAGTAGTGGAACCGCCGGTGACGGCAAAGTCACTTTAGACGCCCCCAAACAGAATACGGGCGGAATATTCACCTTTAAGGTAACAGATGTTGTTCTTGCCGGATACAACTATACCCCAGGCGTAACCGAAAACTCCGTCACGGTTCCCTAATACAACAAGATGGCGTCTACAGAATTTCCGATTCTGCGAAGGGATGGCTCTCAAAGCCGTCCCTTCTTTTTTGTCTCCTGACTGTCCGCCGGCTCCTGTTCCTTCGGTTCGTATTCTCCGATGGTCCGTAGCAGGAACTGTTCGTACTTGCGGTACCGCCCGATCTTTTTGACGTCCCCGCCCAGGCCGTGTCCGCCGGTCGGGTCCAGGAACAGATCGACCAGGGTCTCCTTGCCCGCCTTGAGCAGCTCGCGATAGACCTTGACCGTGTCCTGATACAGGACGTTGTCGTCTTCCATACCGTGCACCAGCAGCAGATACCCCTTGAGGTTCTTGGCCAGCGGCACGAGCGAAAATTCCTTCAGATTGGCCTGGCCCGGCTCGCTTTCGCCGATGGCGTGCCTCGTATACCAGGAATTGTAATTCTCCCATTCGGTGGGCCCGGCCCCGGCGATCCCGGCGGCAAACACATCCGTCTCGGTATACATGCACATCTGCGTCTGGAAGCCCCCGAAGCTCCAGCCGTGAATCGCCACGCGCTTCGGATCGACACCCCAGCGCTTCACAAGATAATCCACGCCGTCGACCAGGTCCTCGACCTGGGGCTTGCCCACCTGCCCGAAATTGGCCTTCTCGAACACGCCGGCATACCCGCTGTTGCCGCGCGGATCGATCGCGACGGCGACATAACCGTGCTTTTGGGCCATATAATACGGGAAAGCATAGACATATTCGCTGTAGGAGGCCTGGACCACCTGCTTGTTGGTTCCCAGCGGCCCGCCGTAGAAATAGATCAGACACGGCCGCTTGTCGCCCTTTTTCCAGTCGTCCGGCTTAAAGCCCATCCCGTAAATGGTATGCCCGTGCCGGTTCTTGTAATCGAAAAAGGTCGGTTTGGGCTCGGCGAAGTCTTTGGCCTTTTGCGGATGGGAATCCGTCAGCGTCTTGCGTTCCTTCTTCTCGGCGTCGAGGTAGACCAGCTCGCGGAGAACCTCATAACTGGCCAGATTGCACAGGACTTTATTCCCATCCGGACTGACGGTCGGATCGCTGTGAACGCCCAGGTCCTGCGTCAGACGGACCATCCTGCCGTTTTTTGTGGAAACCCTGTAAACATCCACGCGGGAGGGATGCTCCTTGGTGGCCCTGACGAAAATCCACTTGCGGTCCTTGCTGATTTCGATGGGATAGACCTCAAACGGCCCCTGGGTCAGAGGCCGGGCGCTTTCATACAGCGGATCGAGAACGTGCAGATGCCGGAATCCCGTCTGCTCGCTCAGGTATACGATGTGGTGATTGTCGGCCAGATAGTACATCTCCATCATACGGGGCGTGTTGGGCCCGCCGCTGTGCAGGAAACGGAGGATCTCCCCGGCTTTGGGCAGTTCCGGCGTTTGCTCTTTGTCTGACTCCTTATCCTTCTTGTCTGTATCAGCTTTGTCTTTCTCGTCCTGTGGGCTCTCTTTTGGATCGTCCTTCTTGCTATCTTTATCCGGTTTTTCATCCAGTCGCGTCTGGAAGATCCGGATCAGAGTCGGATCCTGCTCATACACAAGAAACGCCAGACGCTGCGAATCGGGCGACCAGGTCAGGGCCCGGACCTCGTCGCTGGGCAGGGTTTTTTTCCCGACGAACACCTCGGTCAGCTTGTCCTGCTCGTCGAGCTTGTCGCTGAGCTGATAGACATAGACGCGCAATTCATATTCGCCCAGCTCGTCGTCGGATACCTGACGCGACACCTCCCGGGCCTTCATGAGCCGGTCGCGATAGCTGGCGATCTCGACCTTGCTGCTCTGCGGGGCTTTGGTCTGCTTGCTGGTCAGGAAAGCGATTTTCTGCCCGTCCGGGCTCAGCTCATATTCGGCCAGTCCGTCACCATTGGCGAACCTGGGATCGAGCTGCCGTTCGATATCTTCCCCGAACACCACCCGCAACAGGGCGCTGCCGCGGCGGAACAGATACCCTTTGGCGTCGGGAAGCCACTTGACGGAGGATTCATTATCCCGCGTATGCGTCAGGCGGGTAATCGACTTGTCCTGGAGCTTGTATCGATAGATATCCCCCTCGGAGACGAATAACAGCTCCTGCGACACCGGGGACCAGACAAACGAGCTGATCCCGCCATAGCGGGGGGCCTTTTCATCGTCGGCGTCTTTATCGCTTACCCAGTCGCCCCGCTCCATCTGCTCACGTTCCTGATCGTCCTGCTTTGTATCCTGCTGCTTTTCCTGCTCCTGCTGTTGCTGGTCCTCTTGCTCGTCCTTTTGTTCGTCTTCCTTTTGTTCCTGCTCATCCGGAGAGGACGCAGCGGCCAGCGATTCCTCCTGCTTATCGTCCTCGTCGTCTTTTTCCTGCTTTTCTGTCTCTTTCTGCTCTTCTTTCTTTTCCTGTTCGGCATCCTTGTCTTTTTCTTTTTTCTTTTCCTCCAGCTCGCTTTGGGCCTTCTTTTTTCGGTCCTCGACCACCTTGCGCGTGGATTCCTGGAAGCCGGCCATGACCGAGGCCATCGTGATGCGCGTGCTTTCCTGGGTTTGCGCCTCGAACAGGTACAGATCGTTGCCGTGCCGCCGCTCTTTATACGGGCGGTACAGATACGCCGCATATGAGCCGTCGCTGCTGAATTTCATCCCGCCGGCCGAAGGGCCAAACACGCTCTTTTCCGGAATCAGGTCCTCCAGCTTGAGTTCCTTCTTTTGCGTCTCGGTCTTTTCGGTCGTCGTATCCTGGTCCTTTTCGCCGGCCGCAACCAATCCTGTGAAAACACAAGCCAATACCGCCATCCGAACTATCGGTCTGTACATGTCACCTCTCCGACTAGGGTTAGCAATGCCGTCCGCTGGCTGGAAACACCTTCCTGACCCTGCATAAACGATCCTGCAGGGAAGCAGAACGCCGTATCCAGAATACCATAATTCGCCCTCTTTTTCAACCCGCTTGATCATTCTGTTCTGTCTGGCATTCTTATGGTACAGTATGCCCCATGAAGCGGCATTTTCCGGACAAGATACGATTTCAATGGCCCTGGCGGAGCTATCAGCAGCGGGTGCTCAGCGAGCTTTCGGCTCATCTGAAGGACAACTGCCTGCATGTCGTCGCCGCCCCAGGCTCGGGCAAGACCGTGCTGGGACTGGAGGTGATCCGTCGACTGGGGGCCCCTGCGGTGATTTTGGCCCCGACCGTGGCGATTCGCGACCAGTGGATCGAGCGGTTTCTGGGCCTGTTCTGCAGCGACGTCGCCGAGGCGCAGCAATACGTCTCGTACGAACTGACCGCCCCGGCCCTGATCACCGCCTCCACCTATCAGGGTCTGCACCGCCTCTGCACGGGCAAATCCCAACCGCAGGAAGCGGACGAGGTTCAGCGCCAGGATCCGGAGAATGCCTCGACAGGCCCAACGGTGCAGGTGGACGAACTGGCCGCTCTTTTGAAAAAGGCCTCCGTCTCGACCCTGGTCGTCGATGAAGCGCACCACCTGCGCAACGAGTGGTGGCGTGTCCTGATCGCACTCAAGCAAGCCCTAGGCAAACCCACCATCGTGGCGCTGACGGCTACGCCGCCCTACGACGTTCCGCCGGCCGAATGGGAAAAGTATAAGCAGCTCTGCGGACCGGTCGACGCCGAGATCTCCGTGCCGCAACTGGTCGGCGAGAAGAATCTCTGTCCGCATCAGGATTATGTATACATCTCCACGCCCGATGCCGATGAACTGGGCCGGCTCGAGCGGTTTCGCATCGATACCCAACAACAGATCGACGCCCTCTGCGAAGATCGTGCGTTTCTCGCGGTACTGCAAAATCATCCTTTCATCGCGCGGCCTCAGGCCTACCTGTCGCAGGTGTCCTCCGATGTCGAGTTCTTCACCGCCGTGGCGATCTTTCTGCATCATGTCGGAGCCGGTCCCCGCCGCCTGTTTCGAGCACTGGGCATTCGCCCGGCGCAGGTCCCACCGTTGACGACCGCGTGGATGGAGACGCTGCTGACCGGCATGCTTTATACCTATCGCAAGGACTTTACTGATTCCGAGGCGGTTCTTAAAGCGATTGAAAGCGCCTTGCATGCCGCCGGCGCGATCGAGCGCCGCAAGGTCTTTCTCGAGACCAACGAAGAACTTTCGCAATTGCTGGCAACCAGCCTCTCCAAGCTCAAAAGCATCGTCGAGATCGTCCGCCTGGAAAACGCCACGCTTAAAGAAAAGCTTCGGATGGTGATCCTGACCGATTTTATCCGCCGCGAGGTTCTGCCCCGCAGCGCCGACACCTCGAATCCCATCGACAAGATCGGCGTGGCGCCCCTGTTCGAAATCCTTCGCCGCGAAGAGCTGCCCGGCGTGCGATTGGGTGTACTGAGCGGATCGATGATCTTGCTGCCGAGCGATACGGCCGAACCGACGCGGACGATAGCGCGGGATATGGGCATCGAACCCGACCGAATCGATACTACGCCGCTGCCGCACGATCCCCGGTATGTGACCGTCCGGATCGCCGGGGCCGATCGGCACAAGTCCGTGACGCTGATCACCCGTCTGTTTCGCGCCGGCGGGGTAAACGTGCTGATCGGCACCAAGAGCCTCCTGGGCGAAGGCTGGGATGCGCCTTCGATCAATACGCTGGTGCTGGCCAGCTTCGTCGGCTCATACATGCTCAGCAACCAGATGCGGGGTCGGGCGATCCGATCTCTGAGCTCCGATCCTGATAAGATCGCCAATATCTGGCACCTGTTGTGCGTCGAGGCCGACACCGAGCAGTTCGACGACGACTTCGAGACGCTCACCCGGCGTTTCAAATCGTTCGAGGGCGTCACCTATGACCAGCCGGTCATCCAGAACGGCATGGACCGGTTGGGCCTTGGACGGCTGCCGTTCAGCGCGGCAGCGATTCAGGAGCGTAACACTCGGACACTGACCCAGGCCGTCGACCGGACCGGCATGGCCCGACAATGGCAGACGGCCCTGGCGATGGCCGCCGAGCAGATGGTCGAACACCTGTATGTGCCCCTCGGCGCCCTGCCGCGTCGACTGGTTCTTCGCAACGGACTTGTCGCCTTTTTGACCGAAGCGTCGATTGTTCTGACATCGCTTGGGATGTTCCTGCTTCGTTCAACACGGGTCGATAGCGGGGCCGGATGGCGCGGCTTGTCGGCGGGTATCAGCGGCGTCGCCCTTGCGGTCCTGGCGGTCCTGCTGCTGCCCCGGGTGGGTAAACGAATCTGGCTGGTCCTGCTGCACCTGCGGCCGGCCTGGAGCCTGCGCTGTGTGGGCAAGATCGTGCTGGATTCCCTGATCCAAGCCGAACAGATTAAGACCGATCAGGAAGATATGAAGATCCGCTGCAGCGCCGATCCGGACCGAGCCTGGTGCCGCCTGGCCGGGGCAACAACCTATGAGAAGTCCCTCTTCCTCGATGCTTTGGAGGAGGTACTAGGCCCGGCCGAGGATCCACGTTATGTGCTCACGGCCAAAGGGCCGCTGGACTGGCTTCTGGGCAAAACCTATTACAGCATCCCCCGCGAGCCGGCCCGCAATAAGGAACTGGCCGAGTCGTTCGCCCGGCTCTGGAAACGACGGATCGGCCCGGCCCAGGCGGTCTACACCCGCAGCGACGAGGGACGTATAATCCTGCTCCAGGCCCGCGCCGCCCACTTGGCGACAGCGACCGAACACCGGACCGAACGTGTCCGTATCTGGCAGTAACGCCGAATCCAGGCAAGCTTTTCTTGAAAAATGGGAAAATGTATGGAAAATAACATAGAAATCATTGACGCCTGACCAAAGACGGTTATGAATATGCGCCCCTTATGGAAAAAACAAGAAAACAAGTAGAACGCGACGAGCAGATTTACCAGATCAGCACGCTGGTGGCCGGTAACTTTGAGCTGCAGGATGTGCTGGACCGGCTTGCCGAGGCCGCCGTCAAGGTGACCGGCACCCAGGCCTGTTCGATCCGCCTGCTGGACGACGGCGACGGCGATCTGAAAATGCGGAGCACCTACGGCCTCAGCGAGGCCTATCGCAACAAAGGTCCGGTCACTCGTGACGATCCGGTCATTCGTGAGGCCTTCGAGGGCCATGCCGTGGTCCTGGACGACATGCGGGTCGACGGACGCGTACACTATCGCGAGGAAACGATACGCGAGGGCCTGATCAGCCAGCTCACCGTGGCGATGAAGTTCGGCGATAAGCCCATCGGCGTGCTGCGGCTGTACAGCCCTGAACCCAACCAGTTCGATGAGGATGCCGTCACACTGGCCCGTCTGGTCGCCAGCCAGTGTGCTGTGGCCATCACCAACGCCCGGCTCTACAGCCAGGCCCTGGAAGGGGCCAGGGTCGCCGAGCAGATGCGTCTGGGAGCGGTGATTCAGCGAAGGATGATCCCGGAAAAGGCCCCCTGCGTATGCGGACTGGATATCGCCGCCGTGTATGAGCCCTGTTTCGAGATCGGGGGCGATCTATACGATTATTTCATGCCCAACAATCATAGTATCGCCATCGGAATCGCCGATGTCATCGGCAAGGGCGTCCCGGCAGCGATCATGATGAGCATGTTCCGGGGAACGATCCGGGCCTATGCCGACGGCGGATACGAACGGCACTCCCTGGAGGAAATCATCCGCAAACTCAATAATGTCGCCTGTCGGGAGTGCCACGACGGCGAGTTTATCACGCTGTTCATCGGCGTTATCGATACCCGACATCGGACCCTTCGATATTGCAACTGCGGCCACGAGCCGGCCCTGCTGGTGCGGGATCGCCAGATCCGCGAGCTGGAAGAAGGCGGCCTGGTGCTGGGCGTGCTGGAAGAGGCACGCTACAAGATCAGCACAATCGACCTGCAGGAAGGCGACGTGCTGCTGATGTATACCGACGGGCTGATCGACGCCATGAATTACGAAGGACAGCTCTGGGGTAAGGAACAGCTCTTGAACGTGCTGCAGGAAAGCTGCTGCATGACCGCCCATTGTCTGGTCCGCAATATCCTGCAGTACCGTCGTCGATTTGTCGGTCTGGCCAGTCAGATGGACGACACGTCGTTGGTCGCGATTCGATTCGACCGTAACGCCAACAATCCCGAGACCCCGGTTAACCAGGACAGGCATTGTGAGCTGTGAATTTACAGTCATCACGATTGACGGTCCGGCGGGGGTCGGCAAAAGCACCGTCGCGCAGCAACTGGCCCGGCGGCTGGGAATGGCGTTTCTGGATACCGGCGCGATGTACCGTGCCGTAACGCTGGCCGCCATGCAGCACAAGCTGGTTCTGATCGACACAGCACAGGTGCTGGCTTTGATGGACCGCTGTGCATTCCGTTTCGTTCCGGACAACGAAACCATGCGGGTACGGATCGACGGGCAGGATGTCACCGAAGCGATTCGCGATCCGGACGTAACCGCACAGGTTCGCCATATAGCATCGGCCGCTGAGATACGAGAGAGACTGGTACAAATGCAGCGTGACTTTGCCCGCGAACATAGCCCGATCGTCACCGAGGGGCGGGATCAGGGCACGGTCGCCTTTCCGGAAGCGATATGCAAGTTTTTTTTGACCGCCGATCCAACCGAAAGGGCCCGACGGCGACAGGACCAGTTTGCGAAAACCGGTCATTCGCTCGAACTGGATTCCATCCGCCAGGATATCGAAAGCCGGGATGCCTCCGATCAACAGCGTTCGGTCGGTCCGCTGGCACCGGCCCCGGAGGCGATCCAAATCGACACCACCGACATGACTGCCGAGCAGGTTGTCGTGACTATGGCACAGCATATAAGGAAGAGAGTATCAACAAACCATGGCAAATAGTCTGGTATGAGATCGCGCGATCGGCCTGTACCGTTGTGGCGTATTCGTTGTTTCGGATTCGCACCTACGGACGGGACAACATCCCCGCCAAAGGCCCCCTGCTGCTGCTGAGCAATCACCAGAGCTATATCGATCCGCTCTTTTGTCAGGTGCCGATCCGGCGCAGGCTCTGTTATGTCGCTCGCGACAGCCTGTTTGCCGTCCGGTTTTTCGGTGCCCTGGTCAGCACGCTTCGCACAATCCCGATCCGACGCGGCCAGGCCGACATTCACGCCATGAAGCAGATCATCGCCCGGCTCAAGGAAGGCGATGCCGTATGTCTGTATCCTGAAGGAACACGCACGCCGGATGGACGCATCGAGACGCTGAAGCCGGGCTTTAGCCTCCTGACCCGACGTACCGGCGCGACGGTCGTTCCCGTCGTGATTGACGGCGCTTTTGAGTGCTGGCCCCGGCATCGCAAACTGCCTCGTCCGGGCAAGGTCGCCGTCAGTTACGGCGAACCGATACGGGCCGAAGAGATCGACCGGATGGGCGATCGGGCCTTTGCCGAGGAACTGACCCGCATCCTGCGGCAGATGCAGCGCCGCTGCCGTCTGGATATGGAGCGAAGGCCTTTCGAGTATTCCCCAAACGGCCAGGAGAATCCCGACCCGAATCAGGAGGAGCAATGAACGTTATCGTCGCCGAAAAATGCGGTTTCTGCCCGGGTGTGCGAAACGCCATCACGCTTGCCTATGAAACCCTTTCCAAGGAAAAAATTGTCTACAGCCTCGGTCCGATTATCCACAATCAGGATGTGGTGAACGAACTGTCGGAAAAGGGGCTTAAAACCGTCGATTCCATGGATCAGATCCCCTCCGGCACAGTCCTGATCCGTTCCCATGGCGCGACCAAGCAGCAACTGAACCAAATCCGTGAAAAAGGTTTACGGATTGTCGATGCTACGTGCGTTCTGGTCAAACGGGTCCAGAAAATCGGTCAGCAACTGCACGAAGAAGGGTATAAGGTTGTTATTATTGGCGACGAGAACCATCCGGAAGTGCAGGCCGTTGTCGGTTACGCCGAAGACGTCGCGGTCATCGGGCAGGTAGCCGATTTGTGTAAATTGAGCGGCCATAAGAAGTTAGGCGTGATCTGCCAGACCACTCAAAGCCCGGATCACTTTGCGGGCATGGTCGCTGAGATCATCCGTCGGGGATTTTCCGAATTAAAGGTGGTTAATACTCTATGCCGAGAGACCATCAACCGTCAGGAGGCCGCCGTCAAACTCTGCAAGCAGGTGGATGTCATGTTTGTCCTGGGCGGCCTGCACAGCGCCAATACCCGCAAACTGGCTGAGCTGTGCCGAAAACACAATAATGCAACGTTTCATTTGCAAAATTGGGAGGAACTTGATACAAAGGTATTGGCAGGCAGACAGACGGCAGGGGTGACCGCCGGGGCTTCGACGCCCGATAGTGTAATCGAGCGGTTTGTACGGCATCTGCAGGCGTATGAATCCTCGCAAAACAGCAAGAGCAGCAGATAACGAAAGGGAACGCGTCGGCTGCGTGGGCCGATGCAGGATGTGTTTTAGAAACCCGGGTTTATATTTCGGCCGGCGGGCGTAACTGTGGGGCGCTGTCGGCTTGTAAGAAGACTCCACAAAGGAAACGTAAATCACATGGTAGATCGAAACTTAATCAGCGAATTGGGGTTGTCCGACGAGGTATTGGAAAGTCAGGTCAGCGAAATGTTCACCGCCGAGCACGGGCAGATGCTCGACAAGGCCCTGGACCGCAAGGTCGAGGCTCTGGTTCCGGGAACGATCATTTCCGGACGCATCGTAACCCGCCTGGGCAATGATGTCATCGTGGAACTGGGTCTCAAGAGCGAGGGGATCGTCGACGCCTCTGAATTCGACGATCCGGAGGAAATCACCGAAGGTAAAGAAATCGAGGTGCTCCTGGAAGAGGTGGATGCCGAAGGCGGCATCTTGCTGAGCAAACGAAAGGCCGACCGTATTCGCGGCTGGGAGCGGGTGATCGAAAAGAATAAAGAAGGCGATGTCATCACCGGCCGGGTTACCCGCCGCATCAAGGGCGGCCTGCTGGTCGATATCGGCGTGCCGGTCTTTCTGCCGGCCTCGCAGGTCGACATCCGTAAACCCGGCGACATCAGCCGCTTCATCGGTCATGATATCGAATGCAAGATACTCAAGATCGACGTGGAGAATCACAACATCGTGGTCTCGCGCCGAAAGCTTATCGAAGAAGACCGCAACGCCAACAAGGAGAGGCTGCTCCGCGAGATCGAGGTCGGGCAGATTCGTTCGGGGATCGTTAAAAACATCGCCGACTTCGGTGTTTTTGTCGATCTGGGCGGACTCGACGGCCTCTTGCATATCTCCGATCTGAGCTGGGGCCGCATCTCGCATCCGTCCGAAGTCGTCGAGCTGGACCAGGAAATCGAATGCGTCGTCATCGGCGTCGACAAGGCCAGCGAGAAGATTTCCCTGGGCCTCAAGCAAAAGACTCCCAGCCCATGGGAATCGGTCGAAGAACGATACCCGGTCAACGCCCGGGTCAAGGGCACCGTGGTCAATATCATGAACTACGGCGCGTTCGTACGTCTGGAAGAAGGCATCGAAGGACTGGTCCATATCAGCGAGATGAGCTGGACCCGTCGTATTGCCCATCCGGCCGACGTGCTGACGCTCAACGAGGAAATCGAAGTCGTCGTACTGGACGTCAACAAGGAAAAACAGGAAATTTCCCTGGGCATCAAGCAGCTCGAAACCAATCCATGGACGGTGGCCGCCCAGAAGTATCCGCCCGGAACGATCGTGACCACAAAAGTGACCAGCCTGACCAACTATGGCGCATTTGTAGAAATCGAGCCCGGCATCGACGGTCTGGTCCACATCTCCGATCTGAGCTGGACCAAGAAGTTCAACCATCCCGGCGAAGCCCTGCAAAAGGGGCAGGAACTCAAATGTGTCGTGCTGGAAGTGGACGAGGTCAAGCACCGCGTGTCTTTGGGGGTCAAACAATTGACCGAGGATCCATGGCTGCGGGCGATCCCCGACCGATATATCCCGGGACAAATCGTCAAGGGTAAGGTGACCAAGCTGACCAACTTCGGCGTGTTCGTCGAGCTGGAAGATGATCTGGAAGGCCTGCTGCATATCTCCGAACTGGCCGACCACAAGATCGACTCTCCGCAGGAGGTGGTCAATCTCGGCGACGAGATTGAAGTCAAGATCCTGCGGGTGGATACCGATTCCCGCAAGATCGGACTGAGTCTGCGTCGGGTACAATGGGCGGCAGAAGAGCACCAGAAATCGGCCGAAAAGACCTCTGAACCGACTGCCGCCAAACCCAAAGAAACAGCAGTGAAGCGTCGCGGCGGGCTGGATGGCTCTTTAATGCCGGATTCTGTAATCGTCTCCGGACCAGGCGCCTCACAACAGGAGCAGCCGTCGGAAGAATCCGGCCAGGCCGAAACGCAGGAATAAACCGGGGTTTCGTCGAAAGGCGAACAACCGGATCGTTGCATAAAAACCGGAACCGGAACCGGCGGTTCGAATTGAATCGCCGGTACGGTTTTGATTGCTGGCTTGTGCTAAACCGGGACAGGGTAAATACCGATATACGGTAGGGCCTGTTGTGGAGTCAGGCCGTGAGGCCCCATAATACCGGCCATCCCGCTTTAGCATAAGAAGTCCGACAGAAGTCCAAAGGCGATTAGTCGTCGGACGGGAGAGGTGTAATGGCATTTGATGCAACGCTCAAAGAATATCTCAAAGAGATCGATGAAGCCCATCTGCTCAGTTGGGACGAGGAAAAGGAACTGGCCCTGCGGGTCCAGCAGGACCATGATCCCGAGGCCCGCGAGCGGCTGGTCAGCAGCAATCTGCGGCTGGTTGTCAATATCGCCAAGCGATTCTCCGGACGGGGGATGACCCTGGGCGACCTGATCGAGGAAGGCAACCTGGGCCTGTTGCGGGCGGTCGATTCCTTTGATCCGGAACATGGTGTGCGCTTCAGCACTTATTCGTCGTGGTGGATCAAACAGGCGATCAAACGGGCAATCCTGAGCAACGCCCAGCCGATCCACATCCCGACCTATATGGTCGAGCTGATCAACCAGTGGCGGTATACGATGATGGAGCTGGAATCCCAACTCGGTCGTCAGCCGCATCTGGAGGAGATGGCCAAGGCTATGAAGATCCCGCTGCGAAAGGCCCGTGCCATCCGGCGGATCGTAAATGTGGTCGAGGCGGGCTTCCAGGGCGATTCGGTCGAAGAAAACGCCAGCCTGGAAGACGCGATCGAAGACGACAAGACCCTGCTGCCGGAGGAGGAGCTGGGCACCGATGAAGAACTGACCAAAGCGGTGCGGCTGCTCGAGGAGATCGATCCGCGCGAGGCGCAGGTGCTGACCCTGCGATTCGGGCTCGGCGGAAAAGAGCCTCTTACCCTTAAGCAGATCGGTAAAAAAATGGGGCTGACCCGCGAACGGGTTCGCCAGATACAACACAATGCCTTAACGCGGCTTAACGAGTTGATGCTGTCCTGATCCGATCCCTTCCAGCGCGGCGGGGACAGGACAGGGCGGATTGCGAAACCGTGTTTGATGAGGACAAAGGACGGGAGTAGATCGGGATGGGAAACAAGACCATCGATCTGAAAGAGTATATTCGCGAGGTGCCGAACTTTCCCAAGGAGGGAATCCTCTTTCGCGATATCACCCCTCTGCTGGCTGACAAGGATGCCCTGGCCGAGGCGATCGACGCCCTCGCCGAACCGTTCATCGACAGCCGGATCGATTTTGTCGTCGCCGTAGAGGCCCGCGGTTTCATCTTCGGCTCGGCTGTGGCCCGGGCCCTTCATGCCGGTTTCGTGCCCATTCGCAAGAAGGGCAAGCTGCCGCACAAAACCGAATGTGTCACCTACGATCTGGAATACGGCGTCGACACCGTTGAAGTGCATTGCGATGCCATCCGACCCGGAAGCCGGGTTCTGATGATCGACGATCTGCTGGCCACAGGCGGAACGATGCGCGCTGCCTGCGAGCTGATCGAAAAACTCGGCGCCCACATCGCCGGACTGACCTTCCTGATTGAACTGACCGGTCTGGAAGGACGGGCCAAACTGGTAAAGTATCCGATCCATGTCGTCCTGTCCTATTGACCTCCTTCGTGAGAGACCATGAAGCAACTGACCGTTTCCATTCCGGCGACAGAACCATCCGGTTATCCGATCTTCATTGCCAACGGATTGCTGGAACAAATCGGCTCGGACCTGGAGCAACGCTGTCCGGGCCGAAAGAAGTTTATCGTAACGGATACGCATCTGGTTCGAGCCGGCCATCTGACTGCCCTGACCGCCGGCCGGGATGTTTCGACCTTTATCATCGATCCGCCCGGCGAGCCGTCCAAGCACATCGGAACCGTCGTTCGCATCGTGGAGGCCATGGAAAACGCTTTTCTTGGCCGGGATACGGTGATCGTCGCTCTGGGCGGCGGAACCGTCGGCGATATCGCCGGCTTTGCCGCCGCCATTTTCAAACGCGGCGTCAAGGTCGTACAGATCCCCACCACAACCGTCGCTCAGGCTGACTCGGCGGTCGGAGGAAAGACGGGGGTCGATTCCAGCGTCAGTAAGAATGCCTTTGGGGCCTTCTGGCAGCCCGAAGCGGTCTATATCGATCCGTCAACCCTGAACACCCTGGACGACCTTCAATACCGCTCCGGTCTGGTCGAGTCGATCAAGCATGGCCTGATCCTCGACGGAGGGTACTTTGAGTTCCTGGAACGGAATATGGAGTCAATCCTGTCCCGCGATACGAGGGTATTGGAAACCATCGCCTTTGAAAACTGCCGGATTAAGGCCTCGGTGGTACAGGAAGACCCGACCGAAAAGAACAAGCGGCGTATCCTGAACTACGGCCATACGATCGGTCATGCCGTAGAGTCGGCCAGTCAATACAAACTTCTGCATGGCCAGGCCGTTGCCGTCGGGATCGTCGCCGCCGGACTCATCGAACAGGCCCTCGGTCTGTCCGACGCCGCTCGGCATAAGCGAATCGTGGCGATTCTGGAAAAATTGGGAATGCCGCTGTCGATTTCCTCCGAGTATTCCATAGATCAATTGGCAGCGATTCTCAAACGGGATAAAAAGGCCGTGGGGCAATGGCCGAAGTTCGTCCTGCTGGAGGAGATTGGAAAGGCCCTGTGCAGGAATGGGCAATGGGCCCATGACGTATCACAAACCATTGTAGAACAGACGCTGGAGCGGCTCTATGGATAGGCCCCGACACGCACAGAGGAGAACCCATGTATCGTGAAGAAATCAAGGTCCTGGATTGCACCATTCGGGACGGCGGCCTGATCAACAACCACTACTTCACCGACGACTTCGTGCGGGCCGTCTACAAGGCCCTGTCGGAAGCGGGCATCGATTATATGGAGATGGGCTATCGCTCCAGCCGCAAATACGCCCCGCCCGCCGAATACGGCGCCTGGAAATACTGCGACGACGAGAAGATCCGCGAAATCATCGACGGGATCGAGTCCGATGTCAAGCTCAGCATCATGGTCGACGCCCACCGCGTGCTCGAACAGGAATTCGCGCCCGTCGATCAAAGCCCGATCGACATGATCCGCATCGCCACGTATGTCAAGGACATCGACAAGGCCATCGCCCTGTACGAGCGGGTTCATGACCTGGGGTATGAGACAACCATCAATATCATGGCGATCTCCACGGAAAACGAGTTTGATCTGGTCGAGGCCCTCCATCAGATCGCAAAGACCCAAGTCGGCACGGTGTATATTGTGGATAGTTTCGGCTATTTCTTCAGTGAGCAAATTCACTATATCGTCGAGCTGTTCCAGAAGCATCTGCCCGGCAAGCGGCTGGGTATCCACTGCCATAACAATCAGCAACTTGCCTTCGCCAACACCATCGAGGCCATCCGCAAGGACTGCAATCTGGTCGACGGCTCGCTGTTCGGCATCGGCCGCGGCGCCGGCAACTGCGCGCTGGAGCTGATTATGGGCTTTCTGAAAAACCCCAAGTTCAATATCGAGCCGGTCCTCAAGGTCATCCAGGATTACATGATCCCCATGCGCAACGAGCTGGAATGGGGTTATATCATCCCGTATATGATCACGGGCATGCTGAACCGCCACCCGCGCTCGGCCATCGCCGTCCGGGATACCGAAAACCGCGACAAATACGCCGAGTTTTACAACGAGATCTGCAATCACATGGATTGACGGCGGAGGGCAGCCGTCCCGGTTGTGTGATTCATGTCCCCCGGAGCAGGCGGGTTCGATCTTGCATTCGGGCGATTTTCCGGTATAACCTTGGTTCCGTAACCAGGACAAGAGTTTCAACAGACAGGAAGATTCGATGCGATTCAGTAAGACGTTTATCCCGACGGTCAAAGAAGTGCCCGCCGACGCCGAGATTATCAGCCACCAGTTGATGATCCGTGCCGGGCTCATGCGGAAAATCGCCAGCGGCACCTATGCCTATCTGCCAGCCGGCTGGCGCATCCTGCGCAAGATCATGCAGATTGTTCGCGAGGAGATGGATCGGGCCGGGGCACTGGAGACGACCGTGCCGATGGTTCAGCCGCTGGAGCTGTGGCAGCAGACCGGGCGGGACATCGACTATGGCGAGACGCTGGGGACCTTTACCGACCGGCACGGACGGGGCAATGTGCTCTCCCCGACCGCCGAAGAGGGATATACGTACCTGGCTTCGCATGAGATTCAGTCGTACAAGCAGCTTCCGGTCAACTTCTACCAGATCAACCTCAAGTATCGCGATGAGTTTCGTCCGCGGTTCGGCGTGTTGCGCAGCCGCGAATTCATCATGAAGGACGCCTACAGCTTCGACGCCGATGAAAAGATGCTCGATGCATCGTACCGGGCGATGTACGATGCGTATTGTCGGGTCTTCACGCGGTGCGGGCTGGAGTATGTCATCGTCGAGGCCGAATCCGGCGAAATGGGCGGCTCGGGATCGCATCAGTTCACCATCCCCTGCGAAAACGGCGAGGATGTGATCGTCTACACCGAGGACAACGCCCACGCCTGGAACATCGAAAAGGCCCCCGTCGATCCGCTGCCCAAACAGCCTGCTGCTCAAGTCGGCCAACCCGAAGAGGTATACACACCCCACGTCGGCACAATCGAAGCGGTCTGCGAATTCCTCAAGACCACGCCCGAGCAGATGATCAAGACATTGATTTATACCTGTCAGGACCAGGTTGTGGCGGTTTTAGTCCGTGGCGACCATGAAGTCAACCCGGAAAAGCTCACCCAGCTTGTCGGCGGAAAGCATATCGAGCTGGCTGACGAGGCGACCATTGTCAAGGTTACCCGTGCGGCGGTCGGATTTGCCGGGCCGGTGGGACTCAAGGCGGATCTGTTGCTGGTCGATCACGGTGTCGCGGCGATGGCCTGCGGCGTGACCGGAGCGAATAAGACTGATTACCATATAAAGAATGTCGTTCCCGGCCGGGATTTTCCGCTGGCTGACGACAAGGTCAAGATCGTCGATGTCCGTCTGGCTGTCAATGGCGACACCCACGGCGGCAGGAAGCTGCTCTTTAAGCGCGGCATCGAGGTCGGGCAGGTCTTCAAGCTGGGCACTAAGTACAGCGTCAAGCTTGGGGCCAATTTCCTTGACGAGGACAGCAGGCAGAAACCCTGCCTGATGGGCTGTTACGGCATCGGCATCAACCGCATCATGGCCTCGGCCATCGAGCTGTTCAACGACAAGGACGGCATCATCTGGCCGATCAGCATCGCCCCATGGGAGGTAATCATCACGCAGGCCGGACCCGAAGATGAAGTCCGCCAGACCGGCGAGCAGATGTATGCCGAGCTGGCCAAACGGGGCATCGAAGTCCTGCTGGACGACCGCGACCTGCG
>JAFGGE010000189.1 GCA_016930745.1 Sedimentisphaerales bacterium | reverse complement strand
CCTGAATAATCCTGTAATGCCATGCCTTTGTTATCGGACAAACTGAAAAAATACTCAAATTTTAACACTGTTTTAAGCGAGCACCCGGCACAGGAAACGAAAGTCATTGTCAAAAAAGAACTTACGTCATTTCCAAAGAGCAATGACGGCAATGCTATCCATGCGATAAGGCTAAATTTTCCTCTCGAAGGGAAGACTTTTCCTGTGAATCATTACAGAATTTCCTCTTACTCACGAGGCTGTTCTTCGACCAGATCCCCCTGCTCATCGTCAGTGGCTTCCTGTTCCAGTTCGTCATCGATGATATCCTGCGTAACGGCGGTCTTTTCGAGCAGGATATTGATCCGTTTTTTGACAAAGGGCAGCAGCATCACATGCGGAATGCGTCGAATCTCTTTGCGGCCGGAGGCGTCGTAGATGATCAGATCGCCAGACAGACAAATCAGCAGCTCGAACAGGTCCGGATAGCTGGACCGAAGCCGCTTGGCGCCGCGGGCGATGGAATCGTCCAGCCGACCAAGCTGATAATGTTCAAATTCATTATGCGTGATCCTCCATCGGCTGTTGACCCTTGTCCAGAACCACATAATGATAAAGCCGATTAACAGCGGGATACTGACGATCAGTCCGAGATTGGCGCTGTATTGGGGATTCAAATCGGCAAAGAAGTGATAGATTTTCTGGAAGAGGGTAAAACCTTTGAGATTCATCACAACGACCAGCAGCCAGACCGCCACCAGAATGACCATCCAGAAGATGGTGTAGTTGCGGTTCATATCCACCCCCATCGTAAGGATGATCAGCAGCACGGTCGCCCCCCAAATCCAGGCCAGCACCTCGAGCATTCCGGGACTGTTGGAGCCCATGGCGGCCAGGGGCCACAGCAGAAAACCCATCGCAATCAGCGGCCATGTAAAAACCAGTTTGGGATAGGTATAAAAAACCACTTCGTGAATCGGCTCTTTCTTTTTATCTTTTTTCACTTCTTTCTCTTCCGTCATGGGTCAACTCCCGTTTTTGTCGTATTCGGCCATTTCATCCACCATTTTTATATAGGACAATAGCTGCAGCCGAGCCAGCTCATAATGTTGGCGCAGCATGCACAGCCTCCTGCTATATTGTCGCTGACAGGGCAAAATTGTTGCTCGAAAAATCTCCACAGCCTGCGAAGGATGCGCTACGCTGACGGTCCGCACCTGCCCAATGTTAATAAACCATCCGATTCTTGTCGTCCGCACCAAGAGCGGTTCATCCCGGATTTCCGGCATGGACGCAGCGATAAATTCGTCAATCCCAATCAATAATTGTTCGGCTTTTTCGCTCTTACAGGTCCATTTTTTAGTCGGATATATCGTGCAAGGGAAAATTTGCTCCATATCCTGAATGTCCTGACCGGGCGTATTGTCCAGCGCCCCGGCGGCAAATTCGATATCGAAACAAAGCCGCAAATTCATAGCCCGGACGAAGTCGGACCCGAACATCCGGAAGATCTGTTCATGCGCGGAGGCCCGACGGTGCGAAAAGATCTCCCGAAACATGACACGACGGGTGTTGTGCAAATCCTCCAGGACCTGCGGCCCATCTTCGGCAAACACCTTCAGGATCAGCGCATCCTGGCGATCGTCTTTCCACAGAAAATCCTGCGCATCGAAAAAATCCGGCTCTGTCGATTTTGTATAGAGCTTATTCATCCGGGCGATCTGGGTCCCGACACAGATTCCGATCTTTTTCATCGTCAGTCCATGCCAGAGGGGAACCGGGTGCCCAAACAGCATTTCCTTTGCCTTGAGAGACCAGGGAATGCCGATCTTCTCGCGGATGCCGTAGATCGCCCGGTTTCCGGCAAATTGCCTTTGCAGTTTGTTGTCGTCGGCGGTAAAAAAGGCCCCGTCGTACCAGTCCTCCAGCAGGGAAAGGTCGAAGCCGGTTAACGAGCGTTCAAGCTTTTGCGGCATCGACCGCTGCAGGGCAAACGAGGCCGTGGCGATAAATCCCTCCCGTGTCTGCTCCATATCGGCCGAGAGGGGTTGAAAACTGTCGATATACTCGATAAAGTCATTCAGGTTAGCTTCGGTTATGCCAAAATACCTGCGACAGTCCTCGTCCATCGAACTGATAACGGCCCGCAGTTTGTCATGGCCGCAGCGGATACGGTCGGCCTCGTCATTCACCAGGCCATGATTTCGAAGCCGGGCTTCATACTGAAATACCCGGTCCCAGAGGACTCCGAGGTGCCAGGCCATATCCGTCTTTTTACGATCTTCCATAAGGTTCAGGCTGTTGGCGTCGGCGATAAGAAGTCGTTCGGAACTGAACAGGTTGCTGATCCCGATCAGGCCGTGACCTAGGCCGAATGTCAGAAAAGCCACCAGCGCGGGGAGTAACGCGGCATCCAGTTTGCTCACCTTAAGGTCAAAGCCGAAAATACGGTTTCCGGCCATATCGGTAACAATTGCGCCAATACCGATAACGGCCGCCACCGTGGTATAACGGATACCCTGGCGTTTGAGTTTTCGGCCGGCCAGATACAACACCTGTCCCATGCCGATCACGCGACGATACTCATGCAGTCGAATCATGTCCGGTTTATAATCCAGCAGCACGGCAAAGTAAATGAAAAAGGTTAGGATCGACTCGTCCGCGATGCGTTTTCTTCATGTAGACCACGGACGTAAAAGGTGTTTTCTTATTTTCTGCCAAAGTGGAAGTGTTCGGATTCGGTTCGGGCGGCTTCCATGATCCGGGCGATCTGCGTTACAATGTCAGGATATTTGTCCGCCACATTGGTCGTTTCGCCGATGTCCTCTTTGAGATTATACAATTCAATCTTTCGATTGCCTTTTCCGACCTGGAGCCGGACGCCTTTCCAGTCGCCCATTCGAACCGCCTGCCGCCCCCCTCCGGAATGGTATTCCCAATACAAATAATCGTGCCGGCGCTGGTCGTTTCGTCCCAGAAGCGTGGGCAGAAAGCTGATTCCATCGATGTTTTTCGGGATGGCACTGGGGGCGCCGGCTGCTTCCATAACGGTCGGCAGGACATCCCAGAAAGCGCTGCTATGATCCGTTGTGGAACCGGCCTTGATCCGGCCCGGCCACCGGGCAATCATCGGCACGCGGATGCCCCCCTCGTAGACGCTGCCCTTGAGATCCCGTAAGGGGCCGGCGCTGTTGAAGAACGCCGAATCCGTCCCCCCATTAAATGTAGGGCCATTGTCGCTGCTGAAAAACACCAGCGTATCATTGTCCAGGTGCAATTCCCCAAGCAGCGCCAGAATCCGCCCGACATAGCCATCCATCCGGGTCACCATGGCGGCATACGCGGCCCGGGGGGTACGATGCGGCAGATAACCCCTCTCGCCCAGATACGGCGTTTCCGGGAAGGCCCCTTCGTATTCCCTGAGTGAATCTTCGGGTACCTGCAGGGAGACATGCGGAATCGGATACGGCAGGTAGAGGAAGAAAGGCCGATTTTGATTGGCGCGAATAAACGACAGGGCCTCTTCCGTCATCAGATCGGGCGCGTATTCGATGCCGGCGTACGATTCGTAACTGGCCGGATCGTTCGGATCTTTGTCCGGTGGAAATTTCTGATGCGCGGAAAAGTAGTTGTTTTTGAGAAGATATTTGGTTTGATTTTTCCATACGTGTTCAGGGTAGTAGTTATGAGCGATCCGCTGACACAGATAACCGAACCACTGGTCGAATCCCTGTTGGTTCGGCTCCCCCGTCGAATCCGGCCCACCGAGTCCCCATTTGCCCATCGCTCCTGTATGGTATCCTTCCGCTTGCAGCAATTCAGGCAGAGTAACGGTCTGGGCAGGCAACGGCAACTGCCCCTCTCTGGCGCCGCGTTCCCATCCCCCCATTTCCCGGTTGTCCCGCACATAGGAATGGCCTGTATGCAGGCCGGTCATCAGCGTACACCGCGAGGGAGCACAAACCGGAGAGCCCGAGTAATGTTGTGTAAACCGCATCCCTTCGGCGGCCAGACGGTCGATATTCGGGGTGCGGATTCGCGTCTGGCCGTAACAGCCCAGTTCGGCATATCCCAGGTCGTCGGCCAGTATGAATACGACATTCGGACGTTTGCCAAAGCGCCCTCCGGATGTCGCACAGATCGGTGAGCAACCCGAAAAAAAAGCAGTTCCCAGGGCAGCCTGCAAGAAGGTGCGGCGTTTCATCTGCATCGATGATTTCCTTTCCTGATTTTCCGTTCTCCGGAAACGGCATGATACAATCATGGTTTGACAAGAACAAGAAAAACAGGGATAGAAAAGAACCGCCTTTGTTAACGGGATTGATTCAGTCGTTCCATTAGCTTTCGGCGACAGTCCGTCGCACTGCGCCGCAAAGCCGCCAAGAACATCTGCCGATGGACTTCGGTCGATCGCTGCTGGCAGCGGTTAACCAGGCCGATGAAGGCATCGAATTTGGCCAGAGTCAGTTCGACGGCGGTGCGGTTAAGATGATTCGCCTCCGCCGACCGCTCCAGCTCCTGCAATTCATTCACCAGGACCGTCAACTCCTGCGGCTCCATCAGTGTTCCTCAACAGGCTTTGGGTTTAAAAAACCTCCTCGCGTCGATCTGTTCCTCCATGGGAATTCTTATACCCGTTTTCCTCGATTTTGTCAATAGGAAATCAAAGAAAATTCCCCGGAGTCTTGCCTGCCCAAACTCCCCCAAAACATCCGGCCGTATTTCGCTTGACCGACCCGCTTTTACCCGGTTTAATGCCATTTTTATAAACTGTTTGAAATCAATACCATCAAAACCAAAGCGGGAGTGAAAGAGAAGAAGATGAAAGTCAGCAAACGGGCACAAAGTGTGCCCCCTTCAGCAACCATCGCGGTCACCTCACGAGCCAAAGAAATGAAGGCTCAGGGTATCAATGTCATCAGTTTTGGGGCGGGGGAACCGGATTTTGACACCCCTCAATTCATTAAAGACGCCGCCATCGAGGCCATGCAGACCGGTAAGAACGGCTATACAGCCACTCCGGGTATTGTTGAGCTGCGAACCGCGATTGCCGATAAGCTGAAGAAGGAAAATGGTCTTTCTTATACGCCCGAGCAGATTGTCGTCAATATCGGGGCCAAACATTCGATTTATGAAGCCATGCAGGCCGCTCTGGACCCCGGGGACGAGGTCATTTTGCCCTGTCCGTACTGGGTAACCTATCCGGAAACGATCAAGCTGGCTGAGGCAACCGCGAAGATCGTCCGGACGGATGCGGCCAACAGCTATAAAATGACGCCGGCCCAGCTTAAAGCGGCGATTACCCCCCGGACTGCCATGCTCGTGATCAACAGCCCCAACAATCCCGGAGGATTCTCCTATACTCCGGAAGAATTGGCCGCCCTGGCAAAAGTACTGGAAGGCACCGATATTATGGTCCTCTCCGATGAAATATACGAGAAACTGATCTACGGCTCCACTCGATTTGTCAGTTTTGCCTCGTTAAGCGAAGATGCGTTTAACCGCACCCTGACGGTTAACGGCCTGAGCAAGTCTTATGCCATGACAGGCTGGCGGGTCGGATATACGGCCGGGCCGCTGAACGTGATCAAGGCGATGAGCCGGCTTCAATCCCATATGACACAAAACGCCGTCGCCTTCGTACAATACGGGGCCCTGGCGGCCATGAAGGACACCTCCGACACGGTCGAAAAAATGCGGATCGAATTCGAAAAGCGGGCCAGGGTCATTTCCGAGAGGCTCAACGCCATCGAAGGATTCGTTTGTCCCGATCCGACCGGGGCTTTTTACGCATTTCCTGATGTTTCCGCTCATTTTGGCCGAACAATTAACGGGACCAAACTGACCGGGAGCATGGACTTTTCCCAGGCCCTTCTGGAACAGGCCAGGGTCGCGGTTGTCCCCGGCGAGCCCTTCGGCTGCCCGAATAATATCCGGCTCAGTTTTGCCTGTTCCATGGAACAGATCATCGAAGGAGTCGACAGGATCCGGAAATGGCTCAGCTAGCCCCTGAAAACAGGCGTCACCCCTTTGCCGGATGGCCTATGGCCGTCTTCTGGGCGATGATGCTGGTTTTTACGTTCTATGCGTGTACGCATATGGTCGCTGCCGGGGATACATGGGTGGCGCTGGCCTGCGGACGTCATTTCGTCAATCATGGCGTCGATACGGTCGAACCGTTCAGCTTTAACAGCCACAAGGCCGGTCCCATCGAGGAGGATATCGCTCACTGGCCGGGGTGGGCCCAGTCGATTACCAAGCTCGTCGGCCTGAAAACCGTGCAGAAATGGCACCCGACCGGCTGGATCAACCAGAACTGGCTGACCCATGTCATCTTTTACGACATGGTTCACTGGTTCGGTTCCGGGGACAATCCCCATTACAATGCGCTGATATACTGGAAATTCGGGATATATCTCCTAAACGTTATCGCGGTATATTATTTGGCGCGCTGGCTGGGCGTTTCGGTCCCCGGTTCGGCGGCGGCGGCCTCCATCGCCCTGTTTGTGGGACGGACGTTTCTGGATATTCGGCCGGCCGGTTTTTCTAATCTGCTGGCGCCGGTCTTTCTTCTGGTGCTTGTGCTTTCGGTCTATCGGAATATCCGTTATATCTGGCTGATTGTTCCGATTACGGTCTTCTGGGCCAATGTCCACGGCGGATACCTGTATGTCTTTGTTATGTTAGTCCCTTTCTTCCTGCTGCATCTGTTGTCGCTGGCCCTTCCGCCCAACCGTTTTGTCCGTCTGTCCCGCCCGAAAGATTTGCTGCATATTGCCGGCGCCGGGGCAACAGCTTTTGTTGCGATGGTGGTCTTGAATCCGTTTCATTTCACCAATCTGACGCATACCTTCGAGATCAGCGTCAGCAAGCACGCCGAGTCGTGGCGCACCGTCAATGAATGGCACAGTGCGTTCGAATGGTCCAATCCGGTAGGAGAAAGTTTCCCCTTTCTGGTGTTTTTCATATTGGGTACATCTGCTACGATCGTATGGCTGGTATGCCGGCTCTTTCGTCCGTTGCCCGCCGATAGACCCATGCGGCAGTTGAAGGCCCAGGACGGCCTCTTTCAAATTTTAAGCCCAGCATGCGGCACGCTCATTGCGATGGGAACCTGTCTTGCCCTTTATATCGCATTCTCCGTGATCGGCGTGGGAGCAGCCAACATTACAATTGCCGCTGTTTTTATAGGGATTCTGGTTCTCAGCGTCTTCTGGAGCATCCACTTTGTGTATTTTGCGGGCCTGTTTACGATACTTGTACTTTCTTTAACACCAGCTTTCACACCGGCCCAAGAGAACACATTCTATTATGGACGTTATATCTATCCGTTTGTACTCCTACCCACGTTTGTGCTACTTCATCTTTTTGCGTCGTTTTTTCCCCGCCGAAGCGGGTATAAACCTCTCCATCTGGCCTTCGCTGGCGGCACCGCTGTTCTTGCCCTGATCATCATGCTGGCATGGATCAATCCGTTCGCCAGGCAAATCAATCCCGCCTCTCCGGATAAGGTCACCTTTCTTCAAGCAGTCGGACATCTGCCGCATCTGGAACGGATCTGGTTCCCCACGTTTGAATATCAGGGGCAGACCATCAAGCCATTCGATTATCCGCATTATTTCCCCGTATTGTACATGGTAAATCTGGCGGCAATCGTTCTTTATCTGCTGTATCCCAACTGGAAACACCTGTTTTCTTCTTCCGGTTCAACAAAACCTGCCTCGGTAGCCGTCAGCCCCAAGGAAACGGAATTCTCCTGGCCGCGGATCGACCTGGCGATCCTGAGTATCGCCGCCATGACGGTCTATATGGCGGTTCAATCCAGACGATTTATTCCCATCGCCGCCTCGGCCTCCGCTCCGGTCTTGGCCTTATTCATTGAGCAGTCTATTCATATGGTCAGGGCCCGATGGAGCTATAACAAGGATCGCCGATTAACTCTGCCCGCCATGTCTCCCCTAGCGCGGACCATCCTCCTCTGTATCGGAGTGTCGATCACGGCGGTCTGCGGGATCGGCTGGGGCGTTAAGTATAAACGCATTTATCTGGATCCGTGGCCCGCCGATGCGGTACGGGATTCGGTCTTCATGCGAATGACCGCCTCCAACATCAAACCGTTCGACGTCTGCACCTTCATTCGAGATAACCGGATCGAGGGCAGGATGTTCAACTACTGGACCGAGGGGGGCGCCCTTGCCTGGGGACAGACGCCGGATCCGCAGACGGGCAAAACGCCTCTGCAGTTGTTCATGGACGGGCGCGCCCAGGCCGCTTACAACCATGATACATTTGAAACCTGGCGTTTCATCAAGGGCGGCGGACAACCGATTCAGGAAGCCATGATAAAAACCGGCAAGCTCACGATGGAGGATTTCCGAAAATCGGGCGAATGGATCGACGAGCAGCTCCGCCAGCGGGATGTCTGGGTGGTTCTTATGCCCTCCACAGAAGTGCCGTATCCGGGAATGTCTCTGGACGCCATTATCGCCAAACCGAATTTTTATTTCGTCTACGCTTTACAGACGACCGGAACCTGGGCGACGGCCTATATGGACGATCAACAGTATCTGTTCGTCAGCATCAAAACGCCGCGGGGGGAAAAACTGATCGCCGACCTGCTGGCCGACAAACTGCTGTTCCCGAACGAATACGCCAGAAATCTGACGCTGGCCAATGCCTATCTGCGCTACAATGATCCGGCCCTGTCCACGAAAGGCTTCGAGTACGCCAAAGAGGCCTTTGCTTTGTACCCCTCCCAGACGTCGGCTCTTATGCTGCATTACCGGGCCTGGCAGTTTGGGCATCTGCGAACCTCCATCATCAAGGTATTTCAGCCGTATGTGGATGATTTTATGGACAACCAGAGCCGGTATTTCCGACAGGGCGGTTACGCCGACAGGCTTGTAGCGGCGCTGTTCGGCAGCCAGCGCCTGGCGTCTCACTTGATGGCATCGGATCCGGAACGAGCCCGACACTATATGGAATTCGAGAAGATTTACCATTCCGTACCGATCGATCTGGCCGTAAAGGCAAAGTGGTGATTCGTCATGCATTCCAATCATGCCATACAGAAAGACACCGTATCTGACCGCAAGGATTTGTCGATCAGCGTCTTTTTCCCCTGCCACAACGAGGGGGCGTCCATCGAAGAGCTGGTTCGGCGGACCTGCGACTTTCTGTCGCAACAAAGCGATGATTTCGAGATTTTAATCATCGACGACGGCAGTACGGATGAAACCGGGCCGATCGCCGACCGTCTGGCGCGTGAGATCTCTGTCGTCCGCGTCGTTCACCATCCGGTCAACCGGGGGTACGGAGGGGCCCTGCAGTCGGGTTTTCGGGCGGCCGTCAAAGAGTGGGTTTTTTACACAGACGGCGACGCACAGTTTGACATTTACGAACTGGATGCTATTCTTCCGCTGCGAAAGCAGTATGATATCGTCAGTTGTTACCGCCTGAATCGGCAGGAAGGCTGGCGGCGGAAATGGAACGCCTGGTGCTGGTCGAAGCTGGTCGGCCTGCTGCTGGGGTTTCGATTGAAAGATGTGGATTGCGCTTTTAAGCTTTTCCGTCGCCGCATTTTCGAGGGGATGGAAATGAAGAGCGCCGGGGCGCTGATCGACGCCGAGATTTTAGCGAGGGCCAAACGCCGAGGGTATACGATCGTGCAGCAGGGAGTGCATCATTATCCCCGCCGCGCCGGGCGTCCATCCGGAGCAAAGTTATCGGTGATTGTTCGGGCGTTTCAGGAATTGTTTCGTCTACGAAACGATATTCTCCGCGAGTCGAGACCATGAAAGTCTACCCTGCAGAAACACTCATTCGGCCGGATCTTCAGGCTCATATTTTTTCCGATGCCCTGCTGCATAACGTACGGGCTTTACGCCGTTTGTGTGAGGAAGGAACCCGTTTTTGCGCCGTCGTCAAGGCCAATGCCTACGGACACGGACTCCCTGAGATTGTAAACATCCTGCGTCAGGCGGATGTGGATTTCTTCGCCGTGGCAAGCATTTATGAAGCCATTCATATCGCCGCGATGGAGCGTGAAATCCCGATCCTGATCCTCGAACCGATTTACGCCGCTCAACCGCCGGACCAGATCCTGGCCGCCGCACGCAACGGTTTTCATTGCGTCGCGGGCACCACGGAGGTGATCGATTTTCTCTCCGACATTCTGGCCGGCGCCGGAGAGACGCTGAATCTGCATGTCAATGTGGAATCCGGTATGGGCCGGTGCGGGATTGATCCGGAAGAGGCCTCCCGGCTCATCCGCCGGATCGACCAGTGCCCCAACGCCCGTTTGGCGGGCGTGTATACGCATTTCGCCACGGCCGACGAAGAAGATCTTTCGTATGCCTGGCATCAACTGGAGCGATTTGAACGATTTCTGGAAAGCCATCGAATCCGGCAGCGTCGGGACGTGCTTGTGCATGCGGCCAACAGCGCCGCCACGATCAAAATTCCGGAGGCTCATTTCGACATGGTCCGCTGCGGCATTTCGATGTACGGTTATTATTCGCGCCGCATGGCCGATCCTCCGATCGTTCTGCGGCCGGTCATGCGGGTGCAGGCCCCTGTCGTACAAATCAAACACCTCCCGGCGGGGCATTCGGTCAGTTACGGCCGCTCGTTTGTGCCGTATCGGGATACGACGGCCGCCCTGATCCCGCTGGGGTATGCCGATGGGTACTGGAGATGCTTTTCCAATCGCGCCACGATGAAGGTTGGAAACATGTTCGCCCCGGTGATCGGCCGGGTGTGCATGGATCAGCTTTTACTCGACGTCACGGACATACCCGATGTCTCTCTGGGACAAATGGTCACCGCCATCGACAATGACCATGATTCCCCCTGCGGCGTCTATGCCCTGGCCGATCTGGCGGGAACGATCTGTTATGAAATACTGACCTGCGTACACGCTCATGTCAATCGGATTGTCCATTGACGCGGCTCTGGAAAAACGAGACTTAGAACGATTCCCATGACAGAAGAAAAATACAAATTGTTTATATACGGCTCTTTACGGGACCCGATCATATTTCGATCGGTATCCGGATTAGCCTTTACATTAAAGCCTTCGCATCAATCCGAGGAGGTTCTGCTGGGAGAACTGGCCTTATTGCCGGGATATCGCCGGGTCAGTCCCGACAATGTGTATTGGTACGCCGTGGCCGATCCGCCATCGAAAATTGAAGGCTTTGTCATCCACGATCTGCCGCTGTCGGCCATGAAGGAAATCGACCGGTACGAAGGGAAATATTACGAACGGGAAACCGTTACGGTAAATACGGCTGTCGGCCCGGTGCAGGCCCAGGCTTTTTTGGCGCAGCCCAAAGCGATGCGAAAACAGTTCGGAGACCGGTTTCATGTGAATCTGATTCATGAGCTATGGCTGCGCAAACGGATCGAAACGTTTTTCGAGCAATATACTCGTCCGGGGGAACACTCGCCCGACGCCGACACGGAGCGACGCGCCCGAAGAATCCTGTTGGGCACCACCGAACGCGACCTGGTGGTCAGCCATCTGGGCAGCGATGTAGTCAGCGATTTTTACCTCCGTCACGAGCTGGACCGGCCCTGTCCGAGCATCGCACAACTCAAGGACGATAAAGAGGCCCAGCCGTATCTCTATAACTATCTGGCCATGGTCGTCAAACACGTCCTGCTGAACCAGTACGAGCGCTTCCTGTATGAACGATACCGTTTTGACATAGAGCGGCTCAGCCAGTCGCGTCGTTTTTTTACGCGGACCGTCAGCCTGCTGGCGGCCCTTCGCATGCTCAACGCCAACGCCGGCCCGATTGATCTGATTCTGCAGCGATGCCTTGACTCCATGCCTGCCGGGGGCGATTTTGATTTGATGGACTATGTCAAATACGCCGTCAGCGTCGCCGACAGCATTTTTGACGCGCGCGTGGCGCAGAGCGAACTGGAGCGAATCCGCGCCAACCGGCAGCCGGGACTGATCCCGATGGGCGCCGAACTGGAACTGAGCAATCTGGGGTTCCGGGCGGTGGAAAAACCGCCGACCGCCCGCGATCTGACGTTCGACGGATTTCAGTATTTTCATGATTTCGCGCTGGATGTTCTGACCTGGAAACTGGGCGGATACATCGACGACCATTCCGGAGAAGCGACGCCCAAGCGGAGAGGTTTTCTCGAGCTGGCGCCGGGGCGACTGAATATCGCCGGCGAGTTGTCCAAACCAGCCACGGGCGATCCGTGGATTCTCAATCAACTGATTCGCGAAATTACCGACTTTTATCCCATCGAACCCCACAGCCTGCATCTGTCGTTCCAGTTGCGAAAACACCAGCGCGCCAATCCGCGGATCTTGCCTCCGGCATTCGTGAAATGTCTTCTGGCCCTGGGAGGCGGCACGCAGGAGCATACCCACGGCCATCTGTGGGTCAGTCGAATGGCCCATTCGGAAATCCAGCAAAACACCTGCGGCGAAGAACTGGTTTTTGCCCGCCGCAGCGTTCGGCATTCCTCGCTGGCCTCGGACGAGGTGGCGATCCCGCGGCCCGGATTTGCGATCACCCATATACAACAGTACAAATTCGTCCGGCTGGAGCGCCGGGCCAATTATGAGCCGCTCATCATGGCCTTAAAAGGCCTGCAAATCGCATTCAATCCGGGCGATTACCTGACCGCCGCCCAACTGGCCCGCAGCCGTCGCCTTCGCAAGCAATATGAACAGATCAAGGAATGGGCGGACAATCCCGAACCGCTGAGCCGGCGGACCCGAGGCCGGTTTCTGGATGCGATTAAAAAAGGCCTGATGAATGAAGGGCATCATCGCCCCGCCCATAAACTGCACTATATCGACTGGGCTCTGGGGGCAATCGATATTCAGCTTCGCCTGTTTAACAAAGAAATTGAGCGGCATAACCTGTATATCGACGAACTGGCCTCCAAACGCCGTTAGAACCATCCTCCCAACGGAATCGTTCAGGAATCCGCCAAGATTATCTCGACCTGGGCGACCAGTTCTCTGACATGACTTGCCGATTCGGCCAGCGCCGATTTCTCCTGGTCATTCAGGTCCAGTTCGATCACTCGTTCGACGCCGCCGGCACCCAGGACAACCGGTACCCCGACAAATGCGCCGTCGATCCCGTATTCCGCATCGCACCAGGCGCAGCAGCTCATCACGGCTTTGCTGTCCCGCAGAATGGCCTCGGCCATCCGCACAGCCCCGGCCGCCGGGGCATAATAGGCGCTGTACCCCAAAAGATTTACGATTTCGATCCCGCCCTTGCGGGTTCGATCGACGATCCGGTCCAGGGCCTCCCTGTCGATCCATTCCAGGAGAGGGATTCCCGCCACCGACGTATACCGAGGCAGGGGCACCATATCATCGCCATGGCCCCCCATCAAGACCGCCCGCACATCGGCTGTGCCGACGCCCAATTCATCGGCGATAAAGTAGGCATACCGGGCGGCATCCAGCGCGCCGGCCATTCCCATGACGCGAGAGGGAGTAAAACCGGTCACTTTGGCCGCCGTATAAACCATGGCGTCCAGCGGATTGCAGACCACGATGACAAAGGCGTCCGGGCAATAATGAGCGATATTTCGGCTTACGGATTTGACGATCTCGGTGTTTTTCGCCACCAGATCGTCCCGGCTCATTCCGGGTTTTCGCGGCATGCCGCTGGTGATAATCACAATATCGCTGTCGGCGGCGGCCTGCCAGTCCATTGTGCCGGTCACACGGCCTTCAAACGCATATACCCCCCCTGCCTGGGAGATATCCAGGGCCTTGCCCTCGGCCAGCCCCTTGACGATATCCAAAAGGACAATATCGCCCAGATTTCGCCCGGCGGCTATTTGGGCGGTCGTCGCCCCGACATTGCCGGCCCCTACCACGGTAATTTTTTTTCGGGTCACGCCATTCTCCAGAAAAAATAATGTTGCTTAAACGGTTTGCTACTACTGACAAATAGCCCCCATGTCCAGCACCAATTGTTCCATCGCTGTCGGCGCCGAGGTCCGGCCGGTTTTGACGGCATGATCGATTTTGGCAAGCCTGGCCAGCAAATCGCCGATCTGTTCGAGCCGAAGCGACTGAACCTGCCGAAAAAACGGCTCCTTGGCGCCCCATATTTTACACTGGGAAGCGATCTGAGCCGGGGCTACGCCTTTTCCCAAAAGCGCTTTGGCCGAAAACATCCGACGGACATGAAAGGCAAAGGCGCCTACTACGGTATATTCAGCGCTTTTATCGGAGGAAAACATATTTCGAAGCCGCCGCACGGCCTGGGCCGTATCGCCGGCAATCATACTGTCGATCACGGCAAAAGCCCCATAGGTGCGGTTGTGGCCGATCAACGCTTCAATATCCTCGGAGGTGATTGTCGGTCGCGTCCCCACGAAGATCGCCAGCTTTTCGATTTCGCTGTGGATTCGTCCCGGTTCGTCCCCCGTCAATTCCACAAGAAACTGCGCCGCCGCCGGGGATAGTGCTTTTCCAAACTCGGTTTTCGCCGTTTCCACGGCAAACGACGGCATGCGCCATGATTTGAATTCCTCGATCTCAATCAAGCCGTTTATTGGCGCTATCTTTTTGGCCAGACGGGTGTTTTTTTTCCACGTCTGGACCGTCATGACCAGAACCCCTGTCGGCGAAGGAGATTCCAGATAGCGTTCCAGGGCATCCCGGTGTTCGCTGATAAAGGAATCGGCGTCTTTGAGAAAAACAACCCGACGCTCGCCCAAAAACGGCGCTGTTCGCAGCTCATCCAGCACCTGCGCCAAAGCGACCTCTTCCGGTGCCGGCTGATACAGACACATGTCCCGCTGCTCCGGTTCGAGCAGCCGGTCCAGCAGTTGCTCCCACTGCCGGCCGACCAGAAACGCCTCTTTGCCTGCTATGACATAACAAGGCGGCATCGAAGTTTTGGATGGAGATTTGCGAGCCATAGCGTCGACGCTCATTCCGACGAAGAGGGTTGATCATCGGCCGGTTTTTTCGGGGGGATCAGATCGGATTCTTCGGCAGGCTCGACCTCTTGGGCGTCTCCCTCGTCTTCGACAATCAATCGAACCACGGTGACGAGGGTGTCCCCTTCGTTCAACCGGATAAGCCGAACGCCGGCGGTGTTGCGTCCGATCGGCCGCACTTCCTCCAGACCGGTTCGCACGATCAGGCCCTGTGCTGTGATCATCATCATCTCATCTTCATCGTTGACGGCCCGCAGAGCTACCACCTTGCCGTTGCGTTTGGTGGTTTTCATATCGATCAGACCCAGTCCGCCCCGGCTTTGAGCGCGATATTCTTCCAGAAGGGTTCGCTTGCCGTACCCATTTTCGGTGGCCGTCAAGAGGGATGTCCCCCGGTCGGCAATCACCATATCCACGACGCTGTCGCCTTCTCGCAAACGAATCCCGATCACGCCCCGGCTTACCCTTCCCATAGAGCGCACATCGGTCTCATGGAACCGGATCGCCATGCCGTTGGCGGTTCCCAGAATAATTTCATCCCTTCCGGTGGTGATCGCCACGCCGATCAGGTCGTCGTTGGGATCCAGCTTGATCGCGATCACGCCGTTGCTGCGCGGATTGCCGTAGGCGGACAGGATGGTCTTTTTGACCAGGCCGTTGGTGGTGGCCATGACCAGTTGCCGCTCGTTAAAATCGCGCACGTTGATGATCGAGGCGATTTTTTCGTCCCTGAGGTTCAGAAGATTGACGATATTCCTGCCCATGCTTTGACGCGACATGCTGGGAATATTGAAAACGCGCAGCCAGTAACACACCCCTTTTGTGGTGAACACCAGAAGATAATCGTGGGTCGAGGCGGTGAACATGTGTTCGACAAAATCGTCTTCTTTCGTCGTCGATCCGATGATCCCCTTGCCCCCGCGGCCCTGCTTGCGATAGGTGTCGATGGGCATTCGCTTGATATAGCCCTGGTGGCTGATGGTGACCAGCACTTCCTCGTCGGCGATCAGATCTTCTATCTCCAGCGTATCCAGATCCTCCTCCGTAATCAGGGTGCGACGGGTGTCCGAATAGCGGTCCTTGATCTCGTGAATGTCCTCCCGGATGATATCCAATTGCAGGTTTCGATCGGCCAGAAGGGCCTCGTATCCGGCGATCTGCTCGGTCAGTTCGGCATATTCTTTGGCCAGCTTCTCTATTTCCAGCCCGGTCAGCCGCTGCAACTGCATGGTCAGAATCGCGTCCGCCTGCGGTCCGGTCAGGAAATGATCCTTCTGGCTTCGCTCCTTCAGAAAGGCTTCAGGCAGGATTTTACTCAGCGTTTCCAGCTCCATCAGCCGAAGGGGCTTATTCATCAGATTCAGCTTGGCGGTCGGGGCGTCGGGAGACTTCTTGATCAGCTCGATAATCTCGTCGATGTCGCTGACCGCCAAAATCAGTCCTTCCAGGATATGCGCCCGGTTCCGGCAGCGGCGCAACAAAAACCGGGTGCGACGCCGGATCACCGTCAAGCGATGATTGATATAGTGTTTGAGAAGCTGTTTGATATTCAGCGTTTCGGGGCGGTTGTTCACCAGGGCCACATTATTGATGGCAAAGGTGCTTTGCAACGGCGTATAACGCCAAAGTTGATTTAAGACGACGGCGTCATCGGCGTCTTTTTTCAGTTCGACGACGATCCGAAGCCCCTTGCGATCGGACTCATCGCGAACATCAGCCACATCTGGCAGCTGGTCGTTGCGAACGCAGTCGGCGATCTTTGAGACAATGTTCGTTTTTACGACCATATAGGGGATTTCGGTGAAAACAATGCTCGCTTTACCCCTCTTGCTTTCTTCGATGTGATGTTTGCCCCGCACTTTCAGGTGGCCCCGGCCGGTCACATACGCATCCAGGATCCCCTTGCGTCCGCAGATGATCCCCCCTGTCGGGAAATCCGGGCCGGGCAATTTTTCCAGGATGTCTTTGAATCCACATTCCGGATCGTCGATCATCAACAATATGGCATCGCATACCTCGGCTACGTTGTGCGGGGCGATATTGGTGGCCATCCCAACGGCAATCCCGCTGGCCCCGTTAACCAGCAGGTTGGGGAATTTAGCCGGCAGAACCGTAGGCTCCTGGCGCGTTTCATCATAGTTGGGGATAAAATCCACTGTGTCGCGGTTCAGGTCTTCGAGCATATCGATCGACGCCTGGGTCAGTCGCGCCTCGGTATAGCGCATCGCCGCGGGGGGATCGGCGTCGATACTTCCGAAATTCCCCTGGGGATCGACCAGGGTTTGGCGCATGTTCCAGTCCTGCCCCAGGCGAACCAGGGTGCCGTAGGTCGCCTGATCGCCGTGCGGATGATAATTGCCGCTGGTGTCACCGACGATTTTCGCACATTTTCGATGCTTGGATCGCGGCCCCAGATTCAGATCGTTCATGGCCACCAGGATTCGTCTTTGGGAGGGTTTGAGGCCGTCGCGAACGTCGGGCAGGGCGCGCGAGATGATTACGCTCATGGCATAATTCAGATAGGAATTCTTTAATTCATCGAGGATTTGCATATCTTCAAATCGCTCGTCTATGGGCTTTTGAACCTCTGCCATGGCCTTCCCTGCTCAAGAAAATCCCGGATTTCCCTTTGTTCTGGGCGATTTTCACCCGCTGTTCCTTATAACGCAATGTACAACCGGAATCGGCAAATGTCAATCATTAAGCCCCATTTCCACATGAAAAAAGGCCTTTGCCCCGTTGCCGTCGCCACCTCGGTTATCGGTCCCTGCAAGACGCCAAACAGCGACGTTCTCGAATTCGTATGCGTCCGGAATCCACGGTTGCCATACGGACCATCGAAATCGCTCCGGTCAGAATCGGTTCCTTAAACCTGTCGGCAAGCGCGGTCTCCCTTCCTCAGGAATCTTTTGCTTGTGTTTATCGGACCCGCCAGGACGACTCAGGACGGTCTGGCCTCATTTGGTTTGCGGCCGAATGTTTCCTATATTTTATTCGCTGCCGGCATTGGGAAATCCCGGAGAACCTTACAATCCGGGCTAATGCCGCCTCAACAGGATGACGACGTAGGAGTGAATGATGACGTTGCGGCACAAGTGCACTTGTTCCGCCGAATCGCAAAACAGCGAAACTCGGTTTGAGAGACGGAGCGACGATGTTAAAACTGCTGAAAAAGCGGATCTATCCCATAGGCGTGGATATAGGCAGCGGCTATCTGCGCATGGCGCAGCTTGGATTTGACGGGGAAAAGCTGTATTTGCATTCCGCCGCCTTCGAAGCCCGGCCCGAAGAATGCAAAGCCGGCAGTCCCGACTGGCAGAGATGGGCGGTCGCCACGATCAAAGACAAAATACGCAACAGCGGTTTTAAGGGGAAAAATATCATCACCGCCCTGCCTTCGGATGATTTGTTTATCGAGCAGATCCGAATTCCGCGCACAACCGAAAAAAAAATCGCTTCTTCCGCTCTTTCAAAAGTCAGTAAAAAACTGCCCTTTCCGGCCAAGGAAGCCGCTCTGAAACATGTCGTCATCGATAATCCCTCCGCCAACGGAGAACTGGATGTCCTGGTGATGATCGCCCAACAGCAACGGGTCGACAGACATCTGGCCATTTATGAAAACGCGGGCGTGGAGCTGCAGGGGATTTCCGTTTGGCCGATAGCAATAGTCAATAGCTTTATCCGCTTTTTCAGCCGTCGGGCCGAAGACCAGGATGTCGTATCTTTGCTGCTGGATATCGGCAGCAATCATACGCATGTCGTCATCTGCCGTCAGGCCGCCCTGTATTTTGCCCGCATGATTCCCATCGGATTCAACCAGCTCGGCGAGGCGGATATGCCGGTACGGCTGTTTGCCGAGATCGACGCCAGCCGGCGTTATTTTGATTCTTTAGCCCTCGGCTGTCGGATCGGAAAACTGATGTTTTTGGCGGGGATCGGGGTGGATAAGGAAATTTGCGACAAAGTGGCCGAACTGGCCCAGCGGATGCAGGTGCCGGCCCAGATGGGAGACGTATTTTCCGCGATCGAAAAACCGTCTCATGGAGAAGAAGACATTGATCGACGCAACAGCCGGATCAGTTGGGCTACGGTGTTTGGACTGAGCCTGTCCGAGACGGTGGAGTAGCGGATGCATGATGGTTAAAACCAAGGTGGATAATCATGGCCAAAATTGATTTCGTACCCAACGATTACATCCAGCAGAAGGAATGCGGCCGCGCCAATTTTCTTTATCTGATTCTCTTCGGCATCCTGATGGGGGCGATCGGGGTTACCTTTTCGATCATCAAGATGCGCCAGAAAGCCGTGGAGTCCGATCTGTCTTCCCTGGAGCAGCGCATGGCCGAGGCCGGCGCGCAGATCGCCCAGCTCGACGAGCTGAAAAAGAAAACCTCCACCATGATGCAGACGATGGTCACGACAGCCGAACTGCTGGAGCCCATGCCTCGCAGCGTGATCCTGGCCTGTCTGACCAACAAACTTCCCGGCGGCGTATCGCTGCTGGAACTGAAGATGGAGGAGAAAGAACAAAAGGCCGCTTCTTCGCGGCCCCCCAGCTCCCAAAGTCAATACCAGAAAACCAAGGCCCAGCAAGAACAGACGCCCCAAAGCGCGAACAGCCGGCCCGCCACGGAGACGACGATAGAGATCAAAGGGATCGCGCCCAGCGACATTGAAGTGGCCTCCTATATCGCCCGGCTAAGCGCCTCGATCCTGATGCAGAACGTGGCCCTGGTCGAATCCAAGGAGCACATTGTAGAGGATGTCCGTTATCGCGAATTCAAGCTCAAGGCCAAGCTAAAGCAAAATATCAGCCTGACGAAAGAGGATATCGAAAAAATCCGGCGCAGCCGCGAAATTGACACCTGATTCCATCGGCCGAGCGTCCCGGAGAGCCATCTATACGGAAAGGAGAAACATGTCCACCACATCAAGGAAAATTTTATTCTTCATCCTCCTGATCGCCATGGCGTACGTATCCTATGCGTATATGATCAAACCCGCCAATACCCACTTAACCGAAGCCAAGGCCAAAGTGGATCAGAAACAGGCCAAATTACGCGAGCTGGAACGGGCCTGCGCCTCGGCCGAAGATCTCAGCGGCCAATTGGCCAAAGTCGAGGAAGCCATTCAGGTATTCGAAAGCAAGCTTCCCTCCGAGAGCGAAATCGAAACAATCCTGAGCGATTTCACCATTATCGCGCAAAAACACGGGCTGGAATCCAAAAAAATTCGAACGCTTCAGATTGAGCAGCGCCATGGATGCTATGAACAGCCCCTGGAGATGGAGTTGAGCGGGAATTTTAATTCGTATTATTCGTTTCTTCTGGAAATGGAAAAGCTCGATCGAATCACCAAAATCACCGAGCTTACGCTTAACAAACAGTCCAAGAACGAAGGACATACGCAGGCCCGTTTTGTCCTGAGCATCTTTTTCCAGAACAGCCGATCGTAACTTCGGCAGAACAGGGAGCCAATCATGTTGTCATTCATGAAAGACGACCACAAAAATAACGAAACCGCCGCTGCGCGGACGGCCGCGCCCGCGGAAACCGAAAACCGGGAAGAACAACTCAGCACGGAGGCGGATTATCTTCTGCCCGCCGAACACGCAAAGCATCTTCGGCAGAGCACGATCATCCTTATTGTGCTGTTCGCCGTAGGCGCCGTGGTGGTCTGGTTCATGATCAAGAAGATTTCCCCCCAGGCGCTTCTGGCGACCGGTCCCAGCAAAGCCGAAGAATCCGTGGATAATTATGTCAAGCTCGTCAGCGGGATGGAAGCGGAATTCAGCTCCGCCGTGGACGATCTGATGGGCAAATTCAATCAGTTCTCCGATGTGGAGCAGGTGGGAGTCCGCGATCTGACCAAAAATCCCTTCAAGACCGATTTGGCCGTATCGGCAGTGGTAAATCTTCCCTCCGACAACGAAATGTTTGTCAAGGAAGCGGAACAAAAGGCCAGAGCCCTCCAATTATGGAGTATCAGCGTCATGGAGTCCCCCGAAAAGAGCTGTTGCATGATCAACGATAAACTCCTGTATACGGGAGATGTGATTAAAGATTTTATCGTGACGCACATTGAAGAAAAGTTTGTGGAAATCACTACCACCAGTAAAACCGCTGAGAATGTTACTTTTAGGCTGAATTTATCACAATGAAACTCTTCAACAGCACCAAAAAACAGGGTAAGTCGCAAAACGGCGACGAATCGCTGGTCGATCTGAACGCCGTCGGCATCGAGGATCTGGCGCCCGGCCTGTGCAATCTCTACTCGCCTCAGGTTACGGAGGTCAGCCACGTCCGCGACATCGTCGATATCCTCCTGGAAAAGGACAAGATCACCAGCAAGCAGTTCGACCAAATCCGACAGGAGGAACAACGCAAGTCCGGAACCGATATCGAGCGGACGGTGCGCAACATGGGGATCAGCGAAACGGATCTCCTGGAGGCAAAGGCCGGATTGCACGGCTTTGAATTTCGGCATATTGTCCCCGATCAAATCGACCGAGACGCCTTCGGCAAGCTCCCTCTGGATTACATCAAGAGCAACCGCGTTCTTCCTCTGGCCGTGGAGAACGGAGATCTGATCGTCGCCACCAGCAATCCCGCCGATGTATTCGCCATCGACGACGTGAAACGACAGGTCGGAACGAACGTCCGCATCGTCGTGTGCACCAACGCCGACCTCGATACGATCTGCAACGAGCTGGACGAAACCAAATTCGATGTCGATGAAATCATGAACGACCTGGACGACGTCGAGGTGGTTCAGGAAATAGAAGAAGACGTCAGCGATCTGGAAAAAAGCGCCGGTGAATCTCCCGTCATCAAGTTTGTAAACTTCCTTTTGACCAACGCCCTGCGGGAAGGCGCCAGCGATATTCACATCGAACCCAAGGAAAAATTCACCAAGGTCCGGTATCGTATCGACGGGATGCTTTTCGACATGAAACAGGCCCCCGCCCGCATGCATCCCGCCATCATATCGCGCTTGAAAATCATGGCCAATCTGGACATCTCCGAGCGGCGCCTTCCTCAGGACGGGAAAATCGCCGTCCGCATGGGCGGGCGAGGGATCGACCTGCGCGTATCCGTCCTGCCCGTATCCAACGGAGAAAAAGTCGTGATTCGTATTCTCGACAGCAGCTCGATCATGCGCGGCCTGGACAACTCCGGAATGGAGGAGGACGCCATCGCCGAATTCCGACAGCAGATCGCCCTTCCTCACGGGATTCTTCTGGTGACCGGCCCTACCGGATCGGGAAAAAGCACGACGTTGTATTCGGCCCTGGGCGAAATGAAGTCCGACCATTTGAACGTCAGCACGGTCGAAGATCCTGTGGAGTATAATCTGGAATTCTGCAATCAGGTTCAGGTGCACGATCAGATCGGCATGACCTTTGCGGCGGCCCTTCGCAGCCTGCTGCGTCAGGATCCCGACATCATCATGGTCGGCGAAATCCGCGATCAGGAAACATCGCGGATCGCCGTTCAGGCGGCTCTGACGGGCCATTTGGTCCTTTCTACGCTGCACACCAACGACGCCCCCAGCAGCGTCTCTCGACTGGTCAATATCGGCGTCGAGCCTTATCTGATCGCCGCCTCGCTGAACGGCATCCTGGCCCAGCGGCTGGTTCGACGGATATGCCCCCATTGTACGGAGCGTTACAAGGTTCCCGCCTCCCTGCAAAAATATGTCGCCGCCGCCGGAATTGATCCCGGGGAACTTCTGCACGGCAAAGGCTGCGATCAATGCAGAGACAGCGGGTATGCGGGACGGGCCGGTATCTTTGAACTGTTAATCGTCGACGACTTCTTCCGGGACGTGATCAACAAGGATGCCTCCGTCAACAGCATGCGAAAGGCCTTCCAGGCCAGCGGAAGGGATACGTTGTTCAACGACGGAATCAAGAAAGTCAAAAAAGGCGTCACCACCATCGAAGAGGTCTTGCGGGTTACCCAGGCCGGCAGCGTCGAAGAAGACAAACCTGAAAAAAGCACCGCGGTTTCCATGGCGACTTGCGCCGACCAGGAAACGGACCAGACCAAAAAAACAACGGCACGGAAACGAACGTCCTTTTCGAACGGCGGATCCAAAACAACCAATGCGGCCAAATGAATCCGAATCGCCTTGTTCGCCGGGCGACGGAAGAGTAAATACAGGGCGATCCGGGGCATGGAATACAAGGAGAGATCATGATCGACGTAAAAGCGATGCTGGGCAAGTCCATCGAACACGGGGCCTCGGACATTCATGTGAATGTCGGGATGCCTCCCATTATGCGTATCAATACCGAACTGATCCTGATGGACCTGCCTGTCGTCGACGACAAAGCGGCGCAGAAAATGGTCCAGGATATGGTGGGCGAGGAGAAGTTCGGGAAGTTCCGGGAGAATAAAGATATTGATTTTTCCACCATGATCGAAGACGGCAGCCGCTTTCGCGTGAACGCCCATTATCAGCGCGACACCATCGCCATTTCCTTTCGCGTGATTTCCAGCGAAATCCCCGATATCGAAGATCTGCATCTGCCCGACATCGTTCGGGAGCTGACCGATCTGCCCCGCGGCCTGGTGCTTGTTACAGGACATACCGGTTCCGGTAAAAGCACGTCTCTGGCGGCCATGGTCAATGTCATCAACCAGAAGTATCGCAAACGCATCATCACCCTGGAAGATCCCATTGAATATCTGCTCGAAAACAAAAGTTCCATGATCGAGCAGCGGGAAATCGGTGCCGACTGTACCGATTTCGCCTCCGGGCTCAAGCATGTCCTGCGTCAGGACCCCGATATCATTCTGGTCGGCGAAATGCGCGACCTGGAAACGACCAGTTCCACGATCACCGCGGCGGAAACCGGACACCTTGTCTTCTCGACCCTGCACACCATCAACGCGTCTCAGACCGTGGAGCGTATTATCGATATCTATCCCGCCAATCAGCAGAACCAGATCCGTGCGATGCTGGCCAATACGCTGCAGGCCGTGGTCTCGCAAACCCTGTTCAAACGCGTCGACGAGCCCGGGATGGTTCCCTGCACCGAAATTCTTCTGTGCACTTCCGCCGTTCGCAACTGCATCCGGGAAAACCGCGTATACGAAATTCCCAATATCATCGAAACGTCGAGGCGGATGGGGATGCAGACTATGGATCACAGCATTGCGGAAAATTACGCCAAGGGTTTTCTGGATCGGGAAGAAGCCGTTATGCGATCCAGCAATCCCGCCAAGATGGATAAAATTCTGGCGCCCGACGGACGCGTGATGGCCGTCGCCGCCGAGGAGTAATCCCAGGCCTACAAAGGAGACGATCCGATGTCGCTCTTGGAACGAACGATAGCCCAATCCGAACAATCGTCCGAATCGCAAAGCGGTTCTTCGCGGCCCGAACAGAGCCCTCTGGAGAAAATCCTCAAGTTCAGCATCGAATCAGGACCCAGCCGCAAAGATATCCTGAACTTCACCAACCAGATGGCCGTCATGGTCCGGGCCGGCATCAGTCTGCAGGATGCCTTCGAGTCGATCGCCGATCAGGTCCAGAAAAAAAAGTGGAAGTCGGTTCTGCTGGATCTGAAAAACCGGATTGAAAGCGGCGAAAGCTTTTCCCAGGCTTTGGCGGAACATTCCGATATTTTCAGCGATCTCTACATCAATATGGTGGCCGCGGCGGAACTGAGCGGCTCCCTGAGCACCATGCTCCAGCAACTGGTCGAATATCTCGATCAGGAAGCCGAAACCCGGTCGAATGTGATCAGCGCCATGGTGTATCCCATGATTATCGCCGTTATGGCGGTATCGGCCACCACGTTTCTGCTGGTTTTCGTGCTGCCCCGCTTTTTAAAGGTCTTTGCCGGAAAAGAACACCTGCTGCCCGCTCCCACGAAAATTATTATGGCCGTCAGCGGCTTCATGCATGATTACTGGTTTTTCGTATTTCCCGGCATCATCGCCCTGGGCGGAGCATTCTGGTACTTTACGCGCACCCCCTTCGGACACGAGTGGTGGGACCGCACCAAACTGCGCATCCCCCTGATCAAGACGGTTTGCCGCTGCCTGTACATCACCCGCGGTCTGCATACCATGGGCGTACTGACCAACGCCGGCGTGCCTATTCTGGACACGATCGCCATCACCGCACGAATCTGCGGCAACCTGCTGTATGAACGCATGTGGAAGGGAGTGCATGAAGAGGTTCGACAGGGCAAGAAAATCGCGCCCAGCCTGTCCAGCTACGAACTGATGCCCCCCAGCGTAGTCCAGATGATCAGCAGCGGCGAGGAATCGGGCACCCTGGCCGATGTGCTGCGGGATATCTCGGAATTTTACGCCCGCGAACTGAAGACCGTAATCAAGGCGGTCACCTCAATGATCGAGCCTCTGATGATCGTCGTCATGGGCGTTTTGGTCGGTTTCATCGCCATGAGCATTATCCTGCCCATCTTCAAGATGTCCAGCCTGGCTACCGGGCACTAATGGAAAAGGAAGATATATGAAAACCGGAATACGACATCGGAATCGCGCCGGCGGTTTTACGCTGATCGAAGGCATTATCGCCATGATGATCATCGGGCTGACCATCGCTGCGATTGTCGCCAGCAACGCCGCCTTTTCCCGCGCCAACGGGGTGGGAATTGATTTATCGACGGCTGAATTTCTGATTGAACAGATTCGGGAGATGACCGCTTCGCTTCCTGTGATCGATCCTCAATCGGGAACCGCCACGTTCGGATCCGAAGAGGCAAGCCTGGCCGCCTATGACGACCTGGACGACTTTGACGGCGCCGTCTTTTCGCCCCCTGTGGATATCAGCCGAGCGTCCCTGGCCGATTTTGCGGGATTCAGCCAGCGTATAACCGTCGAAAATGTCAGTATCAATAATCTGACCAGTGTGGTGGCCGACCATTCCAGCGATTTTGTTCGTGTCCGGGTTGATATTCTCATGAACGGCCAGGTGCTCAGTTCCTGCAACTGGATTCGGGTACGGCTGTAACCAGGGGAGGGCAACGCCATGAAATCCAAACAAAGTCAATCCAAGGGTTTTACTCTGATTGAAGTGATTATCTCTCTGGTCATTCTGGCCATTCTGATGACGGCCGTGGGACTGGCTTTTTCGGCCTCAGCAACTAATTACGCCGAGAATGAGGCCATGTACGAAGCCCTGAACAAGGCCCGACAGGCCCTTTTGCGCATAACTTCCGATATCCGGACTGCGCAGGGCGTCGCCCAGATCGACGGCGGCGTCACAGGCGACATCGACAACCGCCAATGCAGTCTGTTTCGGACGGACGGCACGGATATTACCTATCATTATAATACCAGCGCCGCCGCTTCGTACAACGCCGGCCTGGCCGACAATACCTTGTATATGATCATCAATACCGGCCCCAGCGCCGGCAACTATCGACTCTGTCAGAATGTCACAAATATGACCTTCGATCGCGCTGTCGCCGGCTCCAATGTACGGAATGTGCGAATTGGGATGACGGTCACCGACGATCTGGGCCAATTCAACAAGACGATCCATACGGCTGCCGTCGTACGAACGGTTCAATAAGAAGCATTCTTATTGCCCTTCGCAAAGGTCCTGCTCGACCAGCCGGCAGATTATATGATAGGCAAGCTGGTGCACCTCCTGGGCCGGCGCCGAACCGGGCGCATTGACCGGCAGACATACATCGGAAAGCCGCTCGAGTTTGCTTTGCGGCCTGCCGGTGAAGGCCAGGATCTTGCCCCCCATCTGTTTGGCGCGTTCGGCGGCGATCAGGACATTCGGCGACGAACCGCTGGTGGAAAAAGCCCACAACACGTCTCCGGGGCGAAGCAGGCCCTCCACCTGACGCACGAAAACGCTCTCGAAGCTGTAATCGTTGGACACGGCCGTGAGAACCACCGTGTCGGCCGTCAGGGCCAGGACCGGAAACGCCCTTCTTTCCCGCAAAAACCGCCCCATTAATTCGCCGGCCACATGCTGCGCATCGCCGGCCGAACCTCCGTTGCCGCACACCAGCACTTTCCCCCCCGAACGAATACAGTCCACAACCATTCGGGCCGCCGCCAACAGAATATCCACCTGGCGCTGTTCCAGTTCGGCCACCAGCCGGGCATGGGTGGCTATCGTATCGGCAACCAGATGCTTCATGTCCGTCCCTATAAGGCTTACGAATGTTTCTGCGAATGTTTTCCCGAAGATTCCGAGCGACCTCTGGAACGCTTCCCGGAGGAACCTTTTTTTCGCCCTTTATTCGGCCCTCGCCCTTGTTTACGGGAAATAATCTGGTCCAGATTGGGCGCCTCGCCCAGCCAGTGGGGCTGGACATGGTTCTGATGAATCAACCGTTTCAGATCCCGCAGGTTTCGATGGGTGTAAAACGTGACCGCCGTCCCCTTTCGTCCCATTCGGGCCGTTCTTCCCGTACGATGCGTATAGATTTCCGCATTGACTGGAAAATCGTAATTGATCACATGGGAAACATGACTGAAATCCAATCCCCGGCCCGCCACATCCGTGGCAATCATGATATGGATCTGCTTGTTTCGAAAACGGCGAAACAGACTGGTGCGCCGGGATTGATCCAGACCCCCATGGATGATTTCCACCGATTTCAGCTTGTTTTTCAATTGGCTATACAACTTATCCGCCCCGTGACGGGAATTGCAGAAGACGATGGCCTGGGTCGGCTCCTGTTCGGTCAGATAGCCAAGGAAATCCGTCTGATGGGTTCTGGGGGAAGTCTGATAGAAACAGTGCTCCAGGTTCTCCGGGGCGATCTGCTGCACATTCAATTCAACATAGACCGGATCATGGAGATATTTGGCGGCGATCCGCTTGATCTCCTCCGGCATCGTCGCGCTGAACAGCAGCGTCTGGTGCTCATGGATCAGGCATGATTCGACAAAATCGACCGCTTCGGTGAAACCCATATCCAGCATCTCATCGGCTTCATCCAGCACAAAGGTGCGCACCTCCGAAAGCCGCAGGGGGCTGTTATACAACAGGTCAATCAGCCGCCCCGGAGTCGCTACCAGAATGTGGACTTTGTGGGCCAGCTTTCCTTTCTGGATTTGCATGCTGAAACCGCCGTATACGGCAAAGGGAACCACCCCGGAGTACTTGGCGATGGAGGATATTTCACTGACATACTGCAGGGCCAGCTCCCGCGTGGGAACCAGAATCAAGCCCTGCACCGCATCCAGATTCGGATCGGTAGTCTGCACCAGGGGAATCCCACAGGCGGCGGTCTTGCCCGAACCGGTCTCGGCCCGGGCGATTAAATCGCGCCCGCTCAATACATGAGGAAGGGTTAATTCCTGCACGGGTGTCAGGTCGGTATAGCCTTTTTCCTCCAGGGCCCGCAAAATCTCCGGCCGCAAATCCAAATCCGCTATCTTCATGTCCTTCGCCGTGTTCCTTCCTGAGTCAATCGCTCATAAAAGGCGGTATTATACGACCTGCCTATCAAACGTCAAGAGATCCTTCCCTTGGAGAGAACACTTTTCTGTTTCCTTAAAAGCTGTAACGAACAGCCGTATAGATGTTTGTATTGTTCTCGAACTGTCCGAAAAACGTATGTGGCTCGTCTCCGAAGAACACATTGGCCCCCAATTCCAGCGCCAGGTTGTCGGTGGCCTTATAATTGAGATTGGGCCGTATATAGACATCCTCATCCGAAGGGCTGTAATAGGTGAACAGGGATAGACGAAGGTTCTGGTTCATCAAAAGCTTGGTCAGACGAAGCGTTGTCAGGTGACGATCCCGATCCCGAGCCGGCCCGCCCAAAAGGTTGTCTCTATACTGGGAATAATCCATCATATATTCCAGATAATACTGAACCGCGGCGGTAAAGTCCTTGGCCACTTCCTGGGTATATCCTACCAGAAAACGCATTTCGCTGTTGTTGATCCATGGATTCGTACCGCTCCTGTCATCCGCCGATTCGTAATATCCTACCTCCACATTGCCGATTCCTTTTCCAATCGCGCTGCGTAACGAAGCGCCATACACATTCAGATCGGGAAACAGGGCCGCCCCCCCGGCCGTTTGTCCGCCCGGGCTCTTCCAGAAACCCCAGTATCCATAGAAGGCCAGTTCAATATTCTCGATATTCTTATACAGCCGCACCGCCAACTCATCATCCTGAAACCATCGATCCGGCTTGTCGGTATGAACCACGGCATCCTGCCCGGCGATCCTTCCGAGATTGCCGTTCCAGTAGGAAATTCGTTCCCCGGTAATATGCCGATCCGAGTCGAACCGGGGGGTATACACAAGGTCCACGTTCATCCAATTCTCGTTGAAATAGCTCAGTTTGCCCGCATCCGAGGGCGCCTTGAGATATTCGGTATCCCGCCCGATAAAAAAAGACTGCCAGTCCTTGGGAAACAGATCATTGATAAAGAGCAGGTCTCCTGTCCCCCAGGTCAGAATCTGGCGTCCGATCTTCAAATCGGTGTTATCTGTCGGGCGCGTAAACAGATTCGCCTCCCGCAGGTCAAAATCCCCTTGTTCTTCCACCAGATCGCCGAAGAGATCGCCCTTGATCTTGAAATCGGCCCAATCGGCATAGGCGGAAATATCCACCTGCAAGCGGGTTTCCATAACCGACATGTCTTTCTCATAGGGATCTTTGCGGGTGCGCCAGCCGGAACGGAGTTCATAAAAGCCATGAACATCATAGTCCAGCTCGCCGAACAGGGCGTCCCAGAAAGGCCGCTGTTTCCCTGAATCCTGGGTAGACTCAGAAGCATTTTCCTTTTCTTGAGCCCAAGCCATCGAACCATTCGATAAGACAACGCATCCCAGAATTGCTGCCGCCAACCAAGTGTGCTCTTTCATCGAACTGCCTCCCTGGGGGGCCTGCGCAGATAACGTTCTGAAAAAAGTTCGTCACTCAATCCAAGGTTATATTTAACTTCACTGAATTTCATTTCCGTCTTGCCGCCGGAATTCAGATCCGTCACCAACGATTCGGTTACGGTAACAAAATTCTGAATGGTTTCCACCTTTTTCGACTCGATCGTTCGATACAGCTTGCCGTTCTTATCGAAGAATTCCATTTTCATCGGCACAAAGGTTTTTCGATCGATGGCCACGATAAAATAGCCGAATTCCACCGTGTCCGGTTTCTTGGGCGTATTTTTTACAAGGTAATACTGCTCCGTCATTTCGGTCAGCTCGTGCACATCCTCGGCCAGATTCCGACCGGATACGTCCTCATAAAGAAAATTCGAGCCGACAAAACTGGTCCGTTTGTCGCCGGCGGCTATTCGTTTGACCAGGTCCAGGCTCGGCATATACAGCCAGCGGTCATCGTCCCTGTCCAACTGGGCATGTTTCAGGACAAGGTAGGTCATTCGCCGCACATCGGCGGGGAGCTGGAAATACACAAAATACTTCTGGTCGCCGCCGTCCGTATCGTCCTTGCGAAGGATGATGAATTCCCGTTCCCGGACCTGACCGCCCTTGTCGGTAATCTTCATCTGCACCTTGGCCTTGCCGTCATTGCCCTGATAATAAGCAACGATATTGGCTTTGGATACGATCTCCTGCACATCGGTCAGCGGCTCATCGACAGCCAAGGTCAACGAGCCCGCCAACCATATCGCCAAACCACACCCTATTACCGTCTTCATATCACACCTGCCTTTCTCGTGCGTCTATTTTAACGTTCCAAGCACAAATATCCCGGCGATTCCGCACAATAATCGTTCTGCCGTCATGAACCGATCCTTTCTTTAGAATCTCCGACCTGACTCCCATTTCGACGGCAGGCCCGACGCCTTGACAACTGTCCGCAAACGATCGCCATGAACGGTATAACCACCGCACTGACAAGCAGCAGTTTTGTCGCTCCCAGATGCCAGTATTGATGCAGATTCAGCGCTATCAGGATCACGGAGGCCATCGAAATTACAAGACAGAACCCGCAATTGCATCCCATCGATATAGGCACCTTTGCCGGTTTGAAAAGCCATTTTTCCCCCAGCCGCAGCAGGGCCGGCAATGCCAGAAGGGTAACCGTCCCCGACAGGGCCATAATCGCACACAGGAAGATGCCTACCGTCTTATACGGCACCAGGGGAGCCGCCAGCAGAGGCAAAAAGCCGATGGCAATCACCAGCACATTCCGTGTGATCGCTCGCGCCGGCTCGCCGAACATCTCCCCGGCGATCTTTTCCCATGACCCGCCCTGGGCATACATGGCCCTGGCCCGTTCCAGGAAGTGAATGGCAAAATCGACCGCCATCCCCAGCGTCAGGGCGCTGAGGACCGCCACCGGCATGTCATAGTCCTTGCCGATAAGCCCGATCACGCCATAAATCATCACAATCGTAATGGTTAACGGAACCATGCAAAGTATTCCCCACAAGGGCGAGCGGAACAGGATCGTCATCATGATAAAAACGATCAGAAAGCTGCCCAGGAACGACTGCAGCATGCCCCAGACCATCTTGTTCTGCCAGATGATATTGATATAGGTCAGCCCCGCCCAATGATGTTCCAGCGGCACGGGGGGGGGATTATTGAGGAAGAATTCCTCCACCGCTTTGACCACCGTTTCCATATCCTTGTTGTCGCCGCTGGTCAGTTGAATCCACAGATTGGCCGCCGAATAATCCTGCCGGACAAAATGCCACAAATCCTGCGGCCGATGGCTGCTCTGATATTGAATCAGACATTCGGCCACCATCTCCATGCTCTCGGGCAAACGATAATTGTCCGGTTTTCCGTCGATCAGTTCCTGGTGCACCTTTTTAACGATCCCGGCAATCGAATTGCTCTTGCCTACCACATCCGTCTTTATAAGGTAGGTTTCCAGTTTGTCGATATACTCCAAGACCTCCGGTTGTTTGAACGGACGCAATCGTTCCTTTTCCAATTCGAAGAAATTCGCAATCTCAAACCATGCATCCCCGATGTCACGGTCTTCGGAAGTATCCATCTTGTGATTGGCCTGTTTCGCCAGCCGATCCAAAAGCCCTTCCATCGCTGTATCTTTAGCCGGGTCAACGACCAGCATCTCTTTGGCCTGGACCGCAATGTCCGGCAGTTTCGGCACATCGGCCTTGTTTTCCTGCACCATAGCGTCCAGTCGATTCTTAACTGGTTCCAACTTGCTGATCAGATCGCCGCCCGTTGTGGTATCCTCTTCCAGAACCAGATAGGCCATATAGGTGCCGCCGAAGTGCTTGTTCAATTCCGTATCGGCCACCCGGATGGGATGGCTCTCGGAAAACCACTTGACAGGATTG